>NZ_AWXC01000049.1 GCF_000479005.1 Prevotella sp. BV3P1
CAAGCCCGTTTACCTTCATGTCCGCCGTCGAAAATGGCGTGACAGTTCCACGGGTGAGATATTCAGTTATTCTTACGATGACCTGACGGCTGAGGGCAGCAAACTATCCCCTGAGTTCGTTTCTTTTTTAAAAGAATAGAATTGAGTCTACTGCGGAGAGCATTACAGGTATCGGCTCTCACTATGGCGTAGACGGCAAGCAGCTTTCCACACAATACAAGGAGCATTTCAGCGATTATCGCCAGTGGGAGCAGTTGTCGCATGCGGGAGACTGGCTGCTGTTTGATGAGAACCTGGGAGAGAGCCTGAGTATCGATGAGACTTGTCTGAGCAGCGGTGAGGTCTATACGTTTCTGACCAACAAGGCTGGCAAAGGTGGCAGGGGTACTCTGGTAGCTGTGGTCAGGGGAACAAAAGCCGAGGATGTGATCCGTGTTCTGGAAAAGATTGACCTTTCCAAAAGAAAGACTGTCAAGGAGATAACGCTCGACCTGTCTTCCTCTATGATGATCATTGCGCGCACGGTGTTCCCCAAGGCACTCATCACCAGTGACAGGTTTCATGTGCAGAAACTTTACTATGACGCTTTGGACGACATGCGCATAGCCTACCGGTGGATGGCCAGGGACAGAGAAAATGAGGAGATGAAGGAAGCCAAAGCCAAGAACGAAACCTTCAAGCCATTCAGATACAGCAACGGTGACACACGCAAGCAACTACTTGCCAGGGCGAAGTTTATACTGACTAAACACAAGTCCAAGTGGACGGAATCGCAAAGGCTAAGGGCTGAAATAATCTTTGAAAACTACCCGGAACTCAAAAAAGCCTATGACCTGGCCATGGAACTTACCGATATTTATAATGCCAGAAGCATCAAGGACGCTGCAAGATTGAAACTGGCTAAGTGGTTTAACGAGGTGG
>NZ_AWXC01000050.1 GCF_000479005.1 Prevotella sp. BV3P1
TTTTTTTTGATTTAATTAACTAATCGTATCACAAAAATATCGACCATCAACCATAATACGCATAACCTATATAACCAGAAAGACGCATAGTAAAGAGGCCATGACTACATACATACTTGCTGACACGACCTACCTTGAATGTAACCATCCGCTCAACTTGTTCGCCTCGGTCAACATCATATTCCGTTTTTAATACCAAATAACACGGCACATACGAAAGGCTCATACAGAAGGCTCATACAAAAGGTAGGCAACGGGCACCAAAGGCGTGGCACCCGTTCTAACCAGGCTGGAAAGGCTGATTGTTTCACATTTTTTAAGCTTACAGAACCATATATATTAACGCTTTTTTCATACTTTTGTCACAATATGAGAATCGACATCATTACAGTTTTGCCCGAAATGCTCGAGGGGTTCGTCAACGAATCCATTCTATTGCGAGCACAGAAGAAGGGATTAGCCGAGATACACCTACACCATTTGCGCGATTACACCACCGACAAGTGGCGACGCGTGGACGACTATCCATACGGAGGATTTGCCGGTATGGTGATGCAGTGCGAGCCTATTGACCGCTGTATCACCGCCTTGAAGGCCGAAAGGGAATACGATGAGGTGATTTTCACATCGCCCGACGGTGAACAGTTTAACCAACGAGTGGCCAACGACCTATCCATGAAGGGCAACATCATCATTCTTTGCGGCCACTACAAAGGCATAGACCAGCGCATTCGCGACCATCTAATCACTCGCGAGATCAGCATCGGCGACTATGTCTTAACGGGTGGCGAGCTGGCTGCGGCTGTGATGGCCGATGCCATCATACGACTTGTCCCAGGAGTAATCAGCGATGAGCAGAGCGCACTGAGCGACTCGTTCCAAGACAACATGCTCTCCGCCCCTATCTACACGCGCCCGGCCGACTACAAAGGGTGGAAGGTTCCCGAGATATTGCTCAGCGGCAACGAGGCGAAAATCAAGAACTGGGAAATGGAACAGGCCTTGGAACGCACCCGCAGACTGCGCCCCGACCTGCTGGTAGACACGCCCCACAATCCTCAAGAACATGATTGACAAACTATTAAAACTACGTTAACTTTAAAACTTATGCCTAAATTAATTGAGAAACCACAACCCTCATTTCCGGAAGCTGTAAGAAAAGGATGTAAACGACTTTTCGACTTCAATGGCCGCACACGTCGTTCAGACTTCTGGTGGTTCATGTTAGCCTACATGGTATGCTATTTCATCCTGACTAATATTTGGAAGGCTTTCCTGCCACCACTGGCTGCCGTCATCTGTAACTTAGCGGTCTTATCGCTTGCCCTTGCCATTACTGTGCGCAGACTGCAAGACCGTGGTGCCAGCAAATGGTGGGTTTTCGCAAACTATGCATCAACAGTTGTCTACACACTATATATTTATGGAACAGGTATTGGCGAAGAATTGATGAGTGTCAATGCCAGTCCAGAAGCCAGCATGGACATGCTCACCGACCCCATCTTCATCATCTCGCTAATCGTTGTCATGATTACAGGTCTGGTAACGTTTGTACTTTGCCTGCTGGATGGAAAGCCCCAGCCTAATAAGTACGGTCCCTCACCCAAATACATCATCCAAGAAGAAACGACACACGAACAGCATCTTGAAGCAACAGCATAAGCTATTGTTTATCAACAAGATACGACATCCCCTTCAAAAGCATTGACTTTGGGTGCCAAACTCAATGCTTTTGAAGGGCAATGTCAATGAGATTGGACGCCAAACTCAATGCGTTTGCGCTACGATGCCACAGCACATCAAATCAATCTGCCGAGGTCACCATCGTTCTCAAGCGACAAACGGTATGGCAAAGCATTATGACAGGGTTTCGCAGAAGGCATTGCCCAGCATAAAACCCTCTTCGTACAGCCGCTCCAGCTTATCTGTATTTTTCTCCATTCGTCCCACCTCCATGGGTCTTTCAGGGCGAATGCAAACAATTTTTCCTGTTGCTTCCAACCGCTCCACCAATTCCAGTTGCGCATTGTAGACAGCCACCCTATGGCTCAGAGCCACGCGCAGACGGGGATATTTCTTATAGATAAAATGAGGAATCTTACGGTCGCGCTCCTTACTGCGATAACCCTTGTTGCGCGTCAAGATTACCACGTTCTTAGGATGCCCCGTCTCCACGGCCCGCATTACAGGAATCGAGTCGACGATGCCGCCATCAAGCATGGGGATGCCGTCTACCCTTACGATTTTGCTAACATAGGGCAGACTGCTCGAAGCGCGCACAATGTCCAGCGAACGTTGCCGGTCTTTCACCTCCGTGAGGTACTCCGCTTGTCCCGTCAGACAGTTGGTCGTCACCATTTCGAAGGTCGCTGACCGCTGAAAATACGTATCAAAATCGAATGGTACGTATTCGTTTGGAAATTTATCGTACAACAATTCTTGATCAAAGATGCAACCCTGTTTCAGCAAATGCCGCCAACCAATGTAGCCGTATTGCGTCAAGAAGTCGATGTTAGACAAGCGCGCCCTGCGTGGTTGCCTGCTGATGTACGACATGCCGTTACACGCTCCGGCCGACACGGCGACGACATAACGAAAATACACATCATGCTTCATGAAAGCATCCAGAACACCACTGGTAAACACGCCGCGCATGCCGCCACCTTCCAACACCAGTCCTGTATTCCTCTCAATATGCATAAAAACAAGTTATTTATTGCCACAAAGTTACAATTTTTCCATCACTTTTTAGTATCTTTGCCGTGAATAAGGTTGTCGCGGATAACAAATCATTGTTTTGCAACATCCATGACAAGCCGCAACAGTTTACAACACTTACAAAAATTACCATCATGTTTGATCAACAAACTTACATAAGACGCCGTGCCCAACTGAAAAAAGAAGTGGGCCAAGGCCTCATCATCCTGTTTGGCAACAACGAATCACCTGCCAACGGCCCTTTTAACGGTTATCATCCTTTCCGCCAGGACTCGTCGTTTCTGTATTATTTCGGACAGAACAGAGACGGACTGGTGGGTGTTATCGACATTGACAACGACACCGAAACCTTAATTGGCGACGACATCGACATAGAAGACATCGTTTGGTTTGGCTCTGTAGACAGCGTCAAGGATATGGCCGAACAAGTTGGCGTGAAGCACTCGGCCCCGATGAAACAACTCAAGACCCTCTGCAACGCTGCCATCGGCAGCAAGCGTAAGATACATTTTCTGCCGCCTTACCGCCACGACATCAAGTTGCAGATATACGACTTGCTGGGCATTCATCCCAGTCAGCAGAAAGAAAGCGCCTCACTCGATCTCATCAAGGCTGTCGTAAAGATGCGTTCCACCAAGGAACCGCAGGAGATTGAAGAGCTGGAGCGTGCGGCGAAGATTGGCTATCTGATGCACACCACCGCCATGCGCCTGACTAAACCCGGCGTAACGGAGAAGTTTGTTGGTGGACAAGTAGACGGCATCGCCAACTCGTATGGCGCCATGGTGAGCTTCCCAACCATCTTCTCACAGCACGGCGAAATCATGCACGGCAATCCCTCACTGGCCAAACTTGAAGCAGGAAGGCTGGCACTGTGTGACGCTGGGGCAGAAACAGTGAACAACTATTGTTCTGACAACACCCGAACATATCCCGTTAGTGGCAAATTTACGCAACGACAATTAGAGATTTACAGCATTGTAGAGGCTTGCCACGACCACGCACTCGAAGTCGCAAAACCAGGTGTCAAATACATGGACGTACATTTCTCTGTATGCAAGCTCATGACAGAGCGCCTGAAAGAACTGGGACTGATGAAAGGTGACACCGAAGAGGCTGTTAGAGCTGGCGCTCATGCCATGTTCTTGCCGCACGGACTGGGCCACATGATGGGCATGGACGTACACGACATGGAAGCCTTGGGACAAATCTACGTGGGATTTGACGATGAAACCCGTCCCAATCTCGAACAGTTCGGCACTAATGCCCTGCGCATGGGACGCCGCTTGGAAGAAGGCTTCGTGGTAACAGACGAACCGGGCATTTACTTTATTCCTGCCCTCATTGATGAGTGGAGAGCATCTGGACACTGTAAAGAGTTCTTGAATTTTGAACTATTGGAAACCTACAAAGACTTTGGAGGCATTCGTATTGAAGACGACTTGCTCATCACCAAGGAAGGATGCCGGTTCATCGGCGAACAGCGCATACCATACCATCCAAAAGATGTAGAAGCATTTATGGCTAACAATTCAACTAAATAATTTATTAAAACTATTCAAAAACATGAAGAAAATTTTGATGTTCGCCCTTTTGGCAATTATGGCAACGGGCGCACAGGCAGGTAAGAAAAAGACAGCCCCTAAAAACAACCAGCCAGTATTTACGGTTGTAAAGCAGAACAAGATTACCAGTATCAAGGATCAGAACCGCAGCGGTACGTGCTGGGCTTACTCTACCTTGAGTTTTTTGGAAAGCGAAATCTTGAAAAAAACGGGGAAAACTTACAACTTGAGCGAAATGTTTGTAGCTCATAAAACATACGAAGACCGAGCAGAAAAAGCTATTCGCATGCATGGTGACGTTAGTTTTGCACAGGGAGGTAGTACCTACGACCCCATTTATTGTTGGCAACACTATGGCATGGTGCCCGAAACAGCGATGCCATTGCCTGGTACAATGACAGGTGACTCATTGGCAAACTTCAGCGAGTTTTTCGCTGTCATGACGCCTTATGTAGAAGCCATTGCCAAGGGCAAGCAGAAAAAACTTTCTCCAGCATGGAAAAAAGGATTGATGGGCATTCTTGATGCTTACCTTGGCAAAACTCCTGACACATTTACATACGAAGGAAAAACTTATACTCCACAATCATTTGCGGCAAGTCTTGGACTGGACATGAACGACTATGTACACTTCACCAGCTACACACATCATCCTTTCTGGACACAATTTGCTGTTGAGGTACAAGACAACTGGCGTTGGCCTTTGAGCTGGAACGTTCCTATTGAAGATATTTGTAACATCATTGATAACGCTATCAACAATGGTTATACCGTAGCATGGGGCGGAGATGTTTCTGAAGATGGATTTACACGCAATGGTTTAGGTATTGCTTACGATTTGAAGAAAGCCCGCGACCTATCTGGAACAGACGCTGACCGCTGGGTGAAGATGTCCAACTCCTCAAAGAAAGCCAAAGCAGATTCTTTAGGTATCAATGCTCCTGAAGTTGTTCCTACACAAGAGATGCGCCAAGAAGCGTTCGACAATTGGGAAACTACCGATGACCACGGCATGCACATCTTCGGCATCGCTAAGGACCAAAATGGCAAAGAATACTACATGGTAAAGAACTCTTGGGGCGAAAGTGGCAAGTACAAAGGTATTTGGTACATGACCAAGGCTTTCGTTGCTTACAAGACCATGGACTTCATGGTGAACAAGAATGCTGTTCCTGCAAATATCCGTAAGAAATTAAATATCTAAATAACGCTTCAAATTGATCTTGAAACCACGATAAGAAAGACCGTTTTTCTATACAGGAAAAACGGTCTTTCTTTTTTTATGCCTCAGCCCTTTGAAGAAAACAAATAAGCACTGCGCTCATCAGCTTTCCAAAACATACTCTCACGATGCAGATAGATGCAGACTGCATCAGACGTTTTCATTAACAAAACAGAAGAAAGCGACATTTTCTTATAACCTTACTAAAAGTGTAATTTTCAAAAGAAAATCGCGACCGCCGAAGGCGGTATTTAGGAGCGGGCTCTTTGAAAGAGCCCGCTCAAAATAAAACGATCGGGGAGACTACTTGAAAGGCTGCGCTACAAACCCATTGAAGCGGTAGCTGTTGCTGCCAAATTTCACTTCATCACTGCTGAAGAACAAGCTGAACGCTTTTTCTTTACTGAAGGGATCAGAACTTGACGACCAGTAGAAACCGTTGGAACCTAAGCTGTAAAGCGCACCATTGTACCAAAAGCCCAACGCAGGGAGGAAGAAGTAATCATCAATCTTAGCTGGCTTGCCGGATGTAAGAGTACCACTTTTCTCGAAGGAAGAAGTAGAAACAACGATACCGTCGGGATAGTACCGCTTTAAGTCAGAAAGCGTCTTGTGGACATCATTAGCGATAACGCTGAGCTTCTTCAACCATATACCACCGGTATAAGTATTGCCTAAAGCCGTCCAAGTTTTATCTTTATCCCAATGAGCATCACCATATATTACGTACCAAGCAAGTTCTTGGGAATTAGGAAGCTGCTTGAAGAGGGGATTGGAAGCCCCGATAGAAACACCAGTACCACCTCCTTCATTATACCAACGAGCACCATCGGCAGACTTAGACTTAGGATAACGGGGGTCTCTTTTACTATTCTCTCTTGGCTGCCAAGGGTTATCAGAGTCCCACTCATGACCTGACCAATAGTTCTCTTTAGCATCCCACATGTAATAATTGTGACCGCTGTAAAGATCTGTAGCACCAAGACTTACGGAAATATCACAAATCTTATTGGCACCAAAGTTATGTGATTTATAACTTTTGGTCATTGTCATAACCTTATTCTTTGTGTCTAAAATTGTATATTTTACTTTCAAGGCATGTGTGCCTGGAGCTATAACTACATAAACCGAATTATCAATGTTTGGCACTTCAGCTGTTTGATTCGCAAGCAAAAGACCATCATTACCTACGTGAAGCGTAATAGTCTTTGACTCATTTGTACCCGTAGCGGAAAGACCTGTTTGAGTAAGATCATAAGTACCAGCAATATTGTTATCAGAGGTTATCTCTATACTTTTAATCTTATAGTTTTTGCGTTGTTCCTCAGAAGTCATATAGGGAAGGAAGCAAAGATAAGAGGCCTTGTGCGCCAAGTCGAAACGATAACCGCTCTTGCCTGCAACGATAGTCTTCGTTGCCTTTGCCACACCGCAATCGCCAACGGCACCAAAATGCTTGGTGTTGTTAAAGGCTACCTGGGTCTGATTGCTGGCGATAACAACTTTCTTTTCACCGGCACCAGAGTTAGTACCACAATAGTACACATCGTATTGGCTCTTAGCGGTGTAAGAACCACCTACAAAGAATGTAGCACGAGCTACAGCATCATTGATAGTATTCTGACTCTTATACAACTTATTATTATCGGCCTCTACATAGATCACGTCTTTAGGTTCCCAAAGGAAGGCTCCTTGACCACGGAGGGCGTTACGATTCATAGAGGTGCGAGTGAGAAAGCCAGGGACTTCTGTTGAAATTTCAGGAGTACTAAGCTGCATACGCTCCATAGGAGCCTCTGTTACGATACCTCCTGTAAAGGCAGTAAGCTGGCCATTACTATTACTATTACTATTATTATTACTATCAGCACTCTCTTCGTTAGAACAGCTGCACATCAGCACAGATGCAGCAACGAAAGCAGTAAATGAGACAAATAATTTTGTTTTCATCTGTATCAATTGTTTATAAAATTAATTCATTAAAAATGGTTATTACGAATAAAGTATTTAAGAGTTGGGCTCAACTAATGAATGGGGAGATCATTCACATCCTCATCTTCAAGAAGATCGGAATCGAATTCAGCATCCTGATGTCCACCATCCAAAGGACTTCCAGCACAGAGCGAATACTCTACTGCAATGCAAACTATATTAGGACGAATGTAAGCCGCCTTGACAACGGCAGCACTGGTTTCTGTTTTTCTCATAACGTTACAATAAATTTTTAATATGACTTTTAATTTCGGAATATACTACCCATAAAGGAATACAAGGAATTACCTCCCAAAAAGAGACACAAAGCTTCGCTACGCACTAAAACATAATGCGCAGAAAGAGGTATAGTATAAGAGAAGATATACCTTATATATATGAGAGAGAGAGAGAGAGAGAGAGAGAGAGAGAGAGAGAGTAATAAA
>NZ_AWXC01000051.1 GCF_000479005.1 Prevotella sp. BV3P1
GTTTTTCCTAAAATCAGTTTAATTTCTAAGCACTTTGACTTAAAGTTGGAAAAATGAAAAAAGGATGGCCTGCAAGACCATCCTTCTGTGTGACTCCCGCGGGATTCAAACCCACAACCTTCTGATCCGTAGTCAGATGCTCTATTCAGTTGAGCTAGGGAGCCGTTATGCAATTCTCTTTTTGTGATTGCGAGTGCAAAGTTAAAAGGTTTTTATGTAACCGCCAAATCTTTTTCTGATTTTTTTAGAACTTTCGTGAAAATAGGTGCAAAATGTCAGCTGATGGGGCGGATGGTGATTGGCTTCACTTTTTATCGGCTTGCTTGTACAAATAAAAATGCCACCCATAGAGGGTGGCGTCTTATTTAGTTTGAGCTTAAAAATATTGCATCTTTCGTATTGATGACCGTCTATTTAATCAAATCAACACTTCGTTTGAGGAAGGCATCGAGTGATGCTCCCTTGAGCATGCCATTCTGTAACAGGGCAAGGTCGATGAGCTGATGCACCACTTGGTTGTCCTTGGCAGCCTTGGCGATGACAGCCGTCTTCTTCTCTTTCTGCTCCTTGAGGGCTTTTTCAGTGTTCTGCAAGTCGTCTTTCTCTTCTTGCGTTACCTCTTCCGGCTTCTTCTTGTCTTGGCTCTGGTGCAGTGCGGCCAAGCGAGCTTCCTGACCTTTTATCTCACTGAGTATAGGTTTCAGCTCTGCTTCGGTCGCCTTGTTGCTCTTAGCAAGAACGTCCTGGATGAGTCGATGGTCGCTGTTCAGCACCAAGGTGTACATGTCGGGCATGCTACCATAGAAAGCCATGCCAGCCTGGAACTTGCTCATGTCCTTCATACGGCGCATGTACTCGCTCTGTGTGATGACCAACGGAGATGCTGTTTCACCCAAAGGCTGCACTTCTATGTTGAACTCAACCTGGGCCATCTTTGGCATTTGCGACTTGAATACTTGTGACAGATTGTCGCTTTCCTCGCTCGACAGTTTGTTTTGTTTGGCATCCTCCTTCACTATCAGACGGTCGATAATGTCGCCATCCACACGTGTGAATCGGCATTTCTCAAACTTTTGTTCATACATGGATACGGTAGCCACATCCAGTTGTCCGTCGAACAGCAATACATTATACCCCTTAGCCTTGGCAGACTCGATGAATGAGTACTGCTCATCCTTGTCGGTGGCATAAAGATAGATCAGTTGTCCGTCCTTATCCGTTTGCTCATCCTTAATCAAGGTCTTGTACTCATCGTATGTGAAGAACTTCCCATCAACATCTTTGAACAATGCGAAGTCTTTCGCACGCTCATAGAAATCTTCTTGTGTGAGCATTCCGTAGTTGATGAAGATTTTGAGGTCATTCCATTTTTCCTCATAGTCTTTGCGGTTTTCCTTGAAGATAGCCTGCAAGCGGTCGGCCACTTTCTTGGTGATGTAGGTGGAAATCTTTTTCACGTTCGCATCACTTTGCAGGTAGCTTCGGCTCACGTTCAGCGGGATGTCCGGCGAGTCGATGACGCCATGGAGCAGCGTGAGAAATTGCGGAACGATGCCTTCTACCTGATCGGTGACATATACCTGATTGCTGTAGAGTTGTATTTTGTTCGGCTGCAACTCGATGTTCGACTTTACTCGTGGGAAGTAGAGAATGCCGGTGAGGTTGAACGGGTAGTCAACGTTGAGGTGTATCCAGAACAACGGCTCGTCCTGCATGGGGTAGAGCTCTTGGTAAAATTTCTTATAATCTTCATCTTTCAGCGTAGACGGTTTCTTTGTCCAAAGCGGTTCGGTGTCGTTGATGAGATTGTCTTCCTCTGTTTCCACCTGTTTTCCATCTTCCCATTTGGTCTTTTTGCCAAAGGCGATGGGTACGGGAAGGAACTTACAGTACTTGTTCAGCAAGCTTTCGATGCGTGACTTCTCAAGAAACTCCTTGCAGTCGTCATCAATGTAGAGCACGATGTCGCTGCCTCGGTCGGCCTTCTCAACGTTCTCAATGGTAAAATCCGGACTTCCGTCGCAGCTCCACTTCACGGCTTGCTCGCCTTCGCGATAGCTTTTCGTGATGATTTCCACTTTCTTGCTGACCATGAACGCAGAGTAGAAGCCCAGTCCGAAGTGTCCAATGATGGCATTGGCGTTCTCTTTGTACTTCTCCATGAAGTCGTTCACGCCCGAGAAGGCAATCTGGTTGATGTATTTGTCTATCTCCTCAGCGTTCATGCCAATGCCTCGGTCGCTGATAGTCAGCGTTCCTTGCTCTTTGTCGAGCTTGACACGAACGGTCAGGTCGCCCTCTTCGCCCTTGAAGTCGCCTTGTTTGGCCAGCGTCTTGAGCTTCTGTGTGGCGTCTACGGCATTGCTGACGAGTTCGCGTAAGAATATTTCGTGATCTGAATACAGAAATTTTTTAATGACGGGGAAAATGTTTTCTGTTGTAACCCCAATGTTTCCTTTTTGCATATAATGATATGTTAATAATTTTTCCAACAACATTAATGCAAATAATGTGCCAAAGTATAGTTAAAAATAAAGGAGTAAGACAAATTGAAGTATTTGGACCTTGCGCTTTGGTTGAATATCAACCCTAGCTCAAGCTCCATGGTGCACGGAATGCACGCAATAACTCCAATTTTGTCTTACTCCTCCTATTGTTGAAGTGATGAGCCCTTTAAGACAGCCGCATCCTTCCTATCCGATGGCCATGTCCTGTAAAATCTCACCCAAAGTGGGGTGGGTGTGGATGATGTCCTTCAGTCGGTCAATCGTGATGTCTATGTTCATCAGTGCCGAAATCTCTTGCACCAATTCAGCGGCATGGGCACCGTAGATGTGACAACCAATGATTTTGTTCTGTTCGTCAACAATCAGTTTCGCCATACCTTCTGGTTCTTCCATCGACAGGGCGCGGCCATTGGCACGGTAGTAGCCTTTTCGAACCGTATAATTTAGTTCTTCGGCCTTACATGCGTCTTCGGTCTTGCCCACTGAAGCAGCCTCCGGATGGGTGAACACGGCAGCAGGCATGATGTCGAAACGAATGTTGTCGCTCTTGCCAAGGATGTGGTTCACGGCTCTGAAGCTTTGGAAAGTTGCAGCATGGGCAAGCATCTGGCGGCCGTTTGTGTCGCCGATGGCATAAATACCGTTGATGGAAGTTTCCATGTTATCATCGACCAAAATGCCTTTTTTGTCGTAGGAAATGCCCATGGCGTCCAGATTTAGTGAATCCATGTTGGCCGCACGACCTGTTGCAATGAGGATGGTATCGGCCTCTACGGTCTGTTCTTTGCCTTTCCGTTCAAAGGTCACTTTACCTTCGTGAATGCACTTCACGCCAGCTTGCAGGTAGAATTCAATGCCTTTCTTCTCCATGCACTTGCGCAAACGCTTGGCAATGTCGCTGTCAATGGTTGGCAAACATTCTTTCATGAACTCCACGACGGTTACCTTACTGCCGAAACTGGCGAATGCAGAAGCAAATTCCATCCCGATAACCCCGGCACCAACGATGCATAGCTTCTCAGGAACATGGTCGATGTTCAACAGTTCTGTCGATGTTACAACATTCGATTCTCCTCCCTGTTGATACACCAATCCCTCGATGGGTGGCATCTTTGCGTGTGATCCAGTGGCGATGATGATGTGCTTTGCCTGGTATTCTTCACCGTTGGCAACCACCGTATGGCTGTCCTTGAAAACGGCTTTTCCCCGCACCAGTGTGATGTTGGGCTGTGAAAGTAGAGTCTGCACGCCCTCTCTCAGCTGTTGAATGGTCTGTTGCTTGCGTTCCATCACCAACTCAAACGCTGGTATGGTCTCTTTCGAAGCATCGTGCGCCAAACATTTTGTCGGTATGCAACCACTGTTGAGGCATGTGCCACCGACCTCCAGTTCTTCAAAAATCAGAACTTGGAGGCCATTCTTGGCGGCATAACCGGCAGCCCGGTAACCTCCGGGACCACTGCCGATGATGATGAGATCAGTTGTTGTCATGGATGAGCTGTTGATAGGTGAGTATCGGATGTTTAGCCGCTTCCACATCATTCACACGCTTGACGGGTGTTTCGTGTGGTGCGCCTTTAACGATATCAGGGTTGGTTTTCGCTTCCTCTGCTATCTTGCGCATCACTTCAATGAAACCGTCAATGGTGTCTTTGCTTTCGCTTTCGGTTGGCTCTATCATCATTGCTTCGTGGAAAAGCAGTGGGAAATAGATGGTGGGAGCGTGGAAACCGTAATCTAACAGGCGTTTGGCAACGTCCATCGTGGTGACTCCCGTACTCTTATCTTTCAATCCATCGAAAACAAACTCGTGTTTGCAAACCTTGTCTATAGGCAGTTCGTACACATCTTTCAAGCTATTCATGATGTAGTTGGCATTCAGCGTCGCGTATGGACCTACCTTCTTCACGTTTTCCTTGCCCAGAGAGAGAATGTAAGTATAGGCTCTCAGGTAGGTTGCAAAATGTCCATGATAAGGATGTATGGTGATGGATGACCCAGTATGGCCTTTCGCCTTGCAGTTGTTGGTGGGTAAAAATTCCACCAATTTCTCGCAAACACCTACTGGCCCCGACCCTGGTCCACCTCCACCATGGGGCGTAGAGAAGGTTTTGTGCAGGTTGATGTGCATCACATCGAAGCCCATGTCGCCTGGTCTACATTCGCCCAAGAGCGGATTGAGGTTGGCTCCGTCGTAATACATCAAACCACCACAATCGTGGATGAGTTTGGTAATCTCGGGGATATGCACCTCGAATAGTCCGAGTGTGTTGGGATTTGTCATCATCATGCCGGCGATATCGTCACCCAAAAGGGTCTTGAGGTGCTCAACATCTACCAGTCCATCGGGTGTACTCTTCACCTCTACCACATTCAATCCGCATACGGCAGCCGAAGCAGGGTTGGTGCCATGAGCAGAGTCGGGTACGATGACCTTGGTTCTCTGATCGTCGTTACGACTCTCATGATAGGCCTTGATGATCATCAATCCGGTCAACTCACCATGTGCACCGGCACAAGGATTCAGGGTGAAGCGTGACAGACCCGTCAGCTCAGATAATGACTGTTGCAGGTTTTCATACACTTCCTCGGCACCTTTCACCGTCTCAGCCGGTTGAAGGGGATGCAGATTAGCGAAGGCAGGGTGTGCGGCAATCTCCTCGTTGATGGGTGGATTGTATTTCATCGTACACGATCCCAAAGGATAAAAACCATTGTCAACGCCGAAATTGTTTCCACTGTGATTGGTGTAATGGCGCACCACGGTCATCTCATCACACTCCGGAAGCTCGGCATCGGTTGTCCTTTTCAGTTCGGCGGGTATTTCATGGTGGCCAAACTGATTCTTAGGCAGACTGTACCCACGTCGTCCCGGATGCGATAACTCAAATATCAGATTGCTATATAGTTTATGATTCATGATACAAGTTCTATTAGTTTGTCTATTTCATCCTTGGTTCTCTTCTCGGTAACAGCCAGCATGAGCAGGTCGTCGCCAACCTGCACGCCTCCGAAGATGCCGTTGTCTATCAGTCGTTGTTGCAGTTGTTTGATGTCACCATCATACCGTACGCAGAATTCATTGAAGAAAGGCTTGTCGAAAGCCAATGAGAAATGGCCTGTCTTCACCAGTTGTTCGCACAGATAGTGAGCGCCGTCGTACGACAGTTGGGCTACTTCTTTCAGGCCTTCCTTGCCCATCAGTGACAGGTAAATGGTTACCCAAAGTGCCATGAGCGACTGATTAGAACAGATGTTCGATGTGGCTTTCTCTCTTCTGATGTGTTGTTCGCGGGCCTGAAGGGTCAAAACAAACACGCGTTTGCCATCCTCATCGACGGTCTTGCCGACGATTCGTCCTGGCATCTTGCGCATCATTTTCGTGGTACAGCACATGTATCCCACATAGGGGCCACCCCAACTCATCGGGATGCCCAATGATTGACCTTCGCCAACGGCGATGTCAGCACCCAATTCAGCAGGCGTCTTCAACAAAGCGAGGTCTGCCGGATTGCTGTTCATGATGAACAATGCTTTCTGCTCATGACACAGGTCGGCCACGCCAGTGTAATCTTCTACGATGCCATAGTAGTTGGGATACTGAACCACCACGCCTGCCACGCCGCCTTCTGACAGCTTCTGTTGCAGTTGTTGTTGGTCGGTGATACCCTCTTTCTGCGGAATTAGGTCAATTTCTATGTTCTGATAGTGAGCATAAGTCTTGACAACGGCCAGGATTTTGGGATCCACCGTCTCTGAAATTAACACTCTGTTGGCTTTCTTGTTATTGGCCTTAGCCATCAAGACAGCCTCGGCTGTGGCTGTAGCACCATCGTACATGGAAGCATTAGACACTTCCATACCGGTGAGTTCGGTCATCATACTTTGAAACTCAAAGATGTAATGCAGAGTGCCTTGTGAAATCTCGGCTTGATAAGGTGTGTAACTGGTCAGAAATTCAGAACGTTCTACCAGATAAGGGATTGCCGAAGGGAAGTACTTATCGTAAACGCCGGCGCCGGCAAAGCAGGTCAGTTGCTTGTTCTTGGCCCCAAGCTCATTGAAGAACTGACGAATCTCAAGTTCGCTCTTTGCTTCCGGCAGCTTGTATTCTCCCTTGAACCGCACTTCTTCCGGAATCTCTTGATAAAGATCATCGAGCGACTTGACGCCAATCTTCTCCAACATCTGAGCTACATCCTCTTCCGTATGTGGAAAAAACTTGTAAGTCATCGTATTTATTTGTTACAGAATTCTTCGTATTTCTTGGCATCCATCAGGTTGTCCAGCTCGCTGGTATCCGACAGTTCTACCTTGATAATCCATGCACCGAAAGAATCTTGGTTAATCATCTCTGGTGTGTCTTCCAAAGCCTCATTCACCTCAACTACCTTTCCACTCACGGGAGTGCTGAGGTCACTGGCGGCCTTGACGCTCTCAACAGCACCGAAATCATCGCCTGCTTCTATCTCGTCATCAACTTCGGGTAGGTCTACATAAACAATGTTACCCAATGCCTGTTGTGCATAATCGGTAATGCCGATGCTGGCGATGTTGCCTTCTACTTTTACAAACTCATGTGACTCACTGTAATAGAGTCCTTCAATCACTTTTGCCATAATATGTTATATTA
Organism: Prevotella sp. BV3P1; assembly: GCF_000479005.1. Classification (GTDB taxonomy): domain Bacteria; phylum Bacteroidota; class Bacteroidia; order Bacteroidales; family Bacteroidaceae; genus Prevotella. The sequence continues at coordinate 7,141 of NZ_AWXC01000051.1, forward strand.
ATTAATGTTATACTTGATAGTTGCTTAACTGTGTTCTCCGTTCATTCCCTCATCGTTGAAAAAAGCTATTTGGGAAACGGTGACAGGCTTCCATACTCTTCGGACTTGTCCTGTTGATGGAAAACACCGTTGGGAGAAATCCACAGCCATGTTAGTCTTTCTTATAATGTTTGTCGTAGAATCTCTTCTTTACGACCACACACTTAAATGTCTTTTTGCGAATCTGGATTTCCAGTTCAGTACCTAATTTCGCATCTTCCTTGTTCACCAGAGCGAAGGCCACACTCTTATCCACGCTGATGGCATGGTAGCCAGTGGTTATCACTCCGACCTGCTTTCCATCCCTTAGAACGGCATAGCCATGACGAGGGATGGCTTTGTCTTGCAGCTCCAGACCGATTACTCTTTGCTTGACGCCTTCTTCTTTCTGCTTCATAATGGCCTCTTTTCCGATGAATTCTTCTTTATCCAGTTTGCAGAACATGCTCAAACCAGCCATAACAGGCGAAATCTCAGCAGAAAGTTCGTTGCCGTAAAGCGGCAATCCCACTTCGAAGCGCAGGGTGTCGCGACAGCCAAGACCACAGGGAACGCACCGCTTGCTTGCCATCAAGGCATCCCATGTATTAATAATGTACGCGTGAGAGCCGTAGATTTCAAATCCGTCCTCGCCCGTGTAGCCCGTACGACTGATGATGACATTCTCGCCATCAACGTCTACTGTCTTCGCTGTATAAAACTGCAGATCCTTGCAATCCAGGTGCAACACCTCTTTCATCACGGCTTCAGCCTCGGGTCCTTGCACGGCCAGCTGTCCATAATAGTCAGAGCAGTGGTCAATGGTTACATCAAAACCCTCGGCGTTTTCGCGCATCCAGGCCACATCCTTATCGATGTTGGCAGCGTTGAAGACGGGGAAAAACTCGTTTTCACCCATCTTGTAAACCAACAGGTCGTCCACCGTTCCACCGTCGGGGTAGAGCATCATGCCGTAAAATACCTGATTGATGGGCGCACCTGCCACATCGTTGGTGAAGATGTGGTTGACGTATCGTTCGGCATCTGCGCCTGTTATGTAAGCCTCGCCCATGTGTGATACGTCAAAAACGCCACAGTGTTGGCGTACCGCCTGATGTTCTTCGATGATGGACGAGTACAGAATGGGCATCTCAAATCCTGCAAAGGGTTGCATCTGCGCACCCAATGCCACGTGTTTGTCATACAAACAAGTTTTTTTATTTTCCATGTTTTTGATGTTTAAGTGTAGATTTTTCGTATTTTGTTTTCATTTTTAAGCAGCTTGTTATTGGTGTCAAGTCAGGAGGGTTGCAAGGCGGTTTTCATTCAGCCAATATCAAATCAACCAACTGTTGCTTCTTCAGGTTTCTGATGATGTCGTCTAAACGGTCGGGCAGGGCGTTCGCAATAGCTTGCGCGTTGTATGGAACATGGCGCAGCTTCTTAAGAATGTCGTTGTCCAGATCGCCCGTCAGGAAGTAGTCGCCCATGATGTTGGCCTCTTTGATGACATTGTTTTTCAGTTCAAGTCGCACCTCCAATTCGCCAACGTCTTCAATCCGTTTTTTGTGAACGATGGAGTAACGGGGATTGTTGCCGTATGTAAAATCGTCCGACAGGTAGTCTTGCTCAATCTCTTCGATACCCTTCACGTCTTCGGCTGTCAGGGTGATTGCCGACGAACACAGATGTTGGCGTGCAAAGCGTTTTACCTCTTCGAGTGAAAGCGTGGTGTGATCTTTGAGCAGAGCGATGTGCTGGCGGATGCTCTGCACCCCTTTGCTGATGAGTTTTTCTTGGCTGGGCGTTATGCTGGCCACCATGTTTTGTATATTGGTGTCGTAGAGCATAGTGCCATGAACGATGCTTCGCCCCGGTATATGGTAGAATGCGTTGCCAGACACCTTTTTATCGCCAATGAGAATGTCGTTTCGTCCACCTGAGTGGGCATCAACCCCCATGGTCTGAAGCATGTCTACCACGCGTTTGATGTATTGGCAGAATACCATGTTCACCTGGTCGTCGTACGTAATGCAGGAGAACAGAATGCAGCCCTCGTCAACGTAGATGCAGCCACCTCCGCTTTTTCGTCTGATGAGATGGATGCCTTTTTCCAGGCAATACTCGGTGTTTACTTCATTATCGATAAGTTGGTTACGTCCGAACATCACCGTTGGCGGCACTTGCCACATGAAGAAACAATCTTCCGTACTGTCGACATGTCGTGCAATATATTCTTCCATCGCCAGGTAGAAGCTGGTGAGTCTATTAGATTCTGATACTTCGACGTAGACCATTTGAGTGTTTAGGTTTAAAGTTATCTGCATGCAAATATAATGAATTCTTGCAGATTAATTCAAGAAAATTAGATAAAAGTTTTTTTATCTTACTAACCAATAAGTGCAAAATTAATTGTAAACCTAGAGCATTTCATTTATTCAAATTAAACCTTTGGTAATTTCAAAACAATATGTATCTTTGCAAAATAATGTTTTTTTTTAATATTTAAGCTGTGAAAATGAGAAATTTATACTTGCTAGCTGCTGTTCTTCTTTCTTTTTTAAAGGTACAGACAGCCATGGCAGAGACCGTCTCTCCTTATGTAATTGACTTCAGTGTGGCGATTAATACTGACCAACACGATTTCAAGGTTGGAACTGGATGGGGACACATCGTCGATTCTTATGACGATGGTTACACACGATACACCTGGCAGGCAGATGGTGGGGTTGATAATTCAGCATGTTTGGAGATAGGCAGCCAGAAGATGATCAATTTTGATGATAATTCAGAGCATATTCTGCAGGACATGTTGGTCACTCCCGCCGTATCGGGTAAGGTTAGTCTATATGCTAAAATTACAAGAACCTGGAGTGATGACGCTGGTGTCAAGTTCTATTACGTTACTGAGAAAGATGGAGTGCTGAAGGCAGGTGATGAGATTAAACCAACGGTCTATCAGCTTAATGGCAGCGAATATCAGCTTGTAGAGCTGCCATCATTGCCCAAAGGAACCCGCATCGGGATTCGTGGGTGGTATGTCAAAATTGATCATTTCCGAGCTGAAAGCGCCGAAGTGGATATGGTGAGTGCACTGAAAGTGGTATCGGCAAAGTGGGCAGGCAGCGAGTATACTGATTATGATGCGGATGGAAACTTAGAACTGGCCTATCAGGTAGTTGTCCAAAATGTGGGTGACCGTACGCTGAAGCTTGGTTCCGAAGGCTATTCGCTGTCCTTGACTCGCCAAGTCATGAACACTGTCTATTCCACAGTGAATATAGCCCAGACCCTACAGCCAGGTGAAACGTCAAGCCCAATATCTGTGAAAACGGTGATCAACAAGCGCCAAATCCAAGCCACAAAGCTGTTCTTGAATATACAAGAGAATATCACCAAGACCAGTGTTCCACTCCCAGAGATTGCGCCAAACGACTATGCGCCACGGTTTTCGCTCACTGGCGCTTATGGCAGGACACCTTTACGTACAGGATACCGCATAGATTATGGCATGTCGCGCGAACAGGTTGATGTTAGTTTTTTCTTGAGAAACGATGGTGCGGTGACGCAGAAGCTGACAGAAATTACGGCCACGACTGGGTTCGCTTCTTCATTGCGGGGGCCGATAGAGATTGCCCCACACGACAGTGTGAAACTCACGGTGTCGCTGATGCCCGATCAAAAAGGCGAGAAATACGGGCATCTGACTGTTAGGGGAGAGAATGGTGTGGATATTGTTCTCAATCTCAATGGCTATTCGGTTCCTGAGAGTCAGTGGTTTGTTGATTTTGAGAGTGATTCAAAGCCAGTAGGTTTCCAAGTGGAACAGGGATGGTATGTTAGTAATTACCCAACATTGGTCTACCGCATCAACAATCAGTCCAGCATGGAGGTCAATAAACAAGAGCCTGTCAAACTCATCAGCCCGCTTGTAGAGGTCAAGGATGGCGAGAGCTTGACGTTTGAGTTGGCTAAGCAAAACAGTGCTTCTTTCATGAACATTTACTATTCGGCCGACCGAAAGACATGGCGGCAGGTTGCCCGATTTACCCACGATCAGATGAGCGACTCTGTCCTGTCAAAGAGCTTTCTGTATAACAACTATGCGTTCACCCGCTTTACGGTTGACAACATACCCGCTGGTCGCTGGTATATTGCGTTCGAGTCGGGTGCCACACACTTGGACAATATCCTGGGCTACCATCTCATTGGATCGGAACACGATGTTTATATAAACCACGTCAACATTCCGTCAACTGGAACAGTTAATACGAGCATGGAGGTCAACGCCATATTGACGAACATCATGAAAGTCAAGGAGCTGGCAAATGACTATCAATTTGGATTCTATCTTGACGATCGTTTGGTGCTTTCTGCTGAGCCTGCCGACCTTGAAGCACTTTGGGAACGTTCTGTTTCTGGCAAATTTACGCCTCATCAGGCTGGCACCTATAAGGCCTATTGGAAATTTACCAGAGGCGACGTGGTTGTCGTGTCAGACACCGTTTCGGTGACGATAGCCCCGGAAAGTACATATCAAGTCAATAAGACCGGCGAACGTATCTGGTCGTACGAGCTGGCGCCAGCCAGATTTTACGACTATTATAGCGAAAGTGAGTGTATCTATTTGGCAGATGAGTTGGGATTGGCACCAGGCGCTGAGATTAAACAACTTATCTATAGGGGATACAATCCCAGTACTGAACTCAATGCCAACCTTTCCGTCTGGGTGCAGAATACAGAGGCTGACCAGATAAGCGAGCCTTATGCGTTTACTTCGACACAAGAGATGACACAAGTGTACGATGGAATGATACCCGTTCGCAAGGTTGGAACGATGGCTATGCAGGATGACGTACTGGTAATTACTTTGGCAAAGCCATTTGTCTATACGGGAGGAAACCTAAGGGTTCGCGTGGGACATCGTGCCATAGAAGAAGCAGCGCGTGTTTACTTTGACGTTCAAAATGCTGATGGACGCTGTATCGCACGCAGCGGTACGGTGGATCTTGATAAAGTAGACATTCACGCCTACAAGTTGCCAATCCTCAGGGTAGGAGCTGAGGCTAAGACCGTAACCGTCAGTGGACGCGTCACTGACAAGGAAGGAAATGCCGTTTCTGGTGCCACCGTCATGTTGAAGAGTGGCGACGTGGAGTATTCCGCTTTAACTGATGCCCAAGGACATTATCAACTGGTGGTCATCAAGAGCCAGTTGAATTATCAAGCTCTCTTCATGTCGGAAGGCCGTGAAACAGAAACTTCTGATGTGATGCTGACAGGCGATGCCATAGAATTGAATCATATCTTCGGAGATACTACCGGTGTAAACAATGTAAAAGCCAGCGATGCACAGGTTGTAGGATATTACAGTATTGACGGAAGGAAATTGAATGCGCCCATGCCAGGCATCACCATTGTAAGATATGCTGATGGCACTTCCCGGAAAATCATCATCCGATGACAGGGGCTATCACATAATTTAGAATGATTGAATGCTCGGTACGACGTGTAGAGGGTTATACCTAAAAAGTAAAAATAGACTGTTTTAGTGGGTGAGATACTTTGATACACCCGGTAAAACAGTCTATATTCTAATGTTTTTGTCCGATAAAGGATTTATTTCATTTTAAGGATTACGGCCAAAAGAATTATTTCGTTTCACAACCGATAAGTCTGATTGAATATTTGACTATTGACCGAATTTTCTTGACAAAGGTCGCTTCAATGCTTGGCATATTTACAAACAACTTTGCACTTGCTCTCAAATACGCCAAACATGAACAATTATCGCAAGTAAAAGATAATCAATATATTGTGGTTTTCTGTAAAAGTTTTGCTCTATCTTTCAATGTTCTTTGAAGCCAAAAGCTATGCTATAAGCGTGTAATATGTATGCCTTTGGCGAGGTATTACATGGTAATTGCTGCGTAAAAGTATGGTTCTTGTGGAAAAAATGAAGCGTTTTTGCCTACAAAATCGTTTTATCATCAAAAATCATTGCTTGTTTGCTCCTTCCTTGCCTATTAATTTTTTCCAGAATTGAAGTTATGAAGGGCCATTTTAGAGGCCTTTATTGATGAAAATAACAGACAAATGTAGCGGAAATATTTCAGCGCAATCGTAGGGATGTGCGATTTGTGTGTCCCTACGACTGCGCTGGTATGAAAAAGGCGTAGGCTTGTCATTCACGATTCGCCATTCACCTTTCAGCATGAGTGTGCGGTGAGGGTCGTGGCTCTCGCGACAGCTTGCGCAAGCCTGCCGCTATGGCTCAACCTAAATGTTGGCGATGGACATGATGTTGGCGAACACGCCTGCGGCTGTCACATCGGCTCCGGCTCCATAGCCTTGTATCTGCATGGGGTAGTCTTTGTAACGCTCGGTAGTGAGCAGTACGATGTTGTTACTGCCCTCAAGGTTGTAGAACGGATGCTGCCGGTCAACGGTCTGCAGAGCCACTTGCATGTGTCCATGCTCCATGGATGCCACGAAGCGCCATCTCTGGCCTTGTTCTTCCAGACGCTTTCGGCGGGCATCGAAGTCGGCATCCAAGAGAGGTAAGCGTTTCCAGAAGTCGTCCAGACTGCCTTCAAAATAGTCGGCTGGCACAAAAAGATGCTTCTCCACGTCTTTCTGTTCCGCCTTGTAGCCAGCCTCTCGCGTCAGGATCACCAGTTTTCGGATGACGTCCTTGCCGCTCAAGTCGATGCGCGGGTCGGGCTCGCTGTAGCCTTCAACCTGTGCGCGGCGCACGGTTTCAGAGAACGAAACGTCGGCGGAGAGTTCGTTGAAGATAAAATTGAGCGTTCCACTCAGCACGGCTTCAATCTTCAAGATTTTGTCTCCCGAGTTGCGCAGGTCGTTGATGGTGCCGATGATGGGCAATCCGGCACCGACGTTGGTTTCGTATCTGAACTTTACGCCCCGCATCACGGCCGTTTGTTTCAGTGTCAAGTATTCGTTGTAGGGTGAGGATGCGGCTATTTTGTTGGCTGCCACCACGCTGATGTTATGCTCGAGAAAGGTTTGATAGAGTGCGGCAATCTCTTCACTGGCGGTGCAATCGACGAACACGGAGTTGAAAATGTTCATGTTGAGGATATGGTCGCACAGGGCAGAGGGCGAGCTGAGGTCAGATTCTTTCAGCGATTCCCTGTAATTGTTCAGGTCAATGCCGTCGCGATTGTAAATGGCATGTTTTGACGAAGCGATGCCTACGACGTTGAGTTTGAGCTGCGAATGGCGTTTCAGCTCTTCGTATTGAGTCCGAATCTGTTCGATGAGCTTGCCGCCCACGGTACCTATTCCGCAGACAAACAGGTTCAGTACCTTGTATTCTGACAGGAAAAACGAGTCGTGCAGCACGTTCAGCGCCTTGCGAAGGTACGCCGCCTCGATGACCACCGATATGTTGGTTTCGCTGGATCCCTGTGCGAAGGCAATCACACTGATGCCCGATCGGCCGAGCGTTTCAAAGAGTTTGGCAGCTATTCCCGGCAGGTGTCTCATGTTTTCGCCTACGATGGCGATGGTAGCCAAGCCTTTCTGTGCTTTCATGGAGAACATGGCACCTGTCTGAATTTCCTTGGAAAACTCTTCGTTGAGTACCTTGACAGCTTCTTCGGCATCCTTTTCCTGTATGCCAATGCTGGTTGAATTTTCGGAAGAAGCCTGACTGACAAGGAACACGGAGATGCCCTTGTCGGCCAGGGCCGTGAAGATGCGCCGGTTTACACCAATCACGCCCACCATGGAGAGCCCGCTCACATTGATGAGCGCCGTGCCCTTGATGCTGGATATACCCTTGATGGGCTTGCCGTCGTTGGCTGTTTGGGCTTTGATGATGGTGCCGTCACCGTCTGGGTTGAAGGTGTTTTTCACCTTGATGGGGATATTCTTGACGCACACGGGGTAGATGGTTGGTGGATAAACCACTTTTGCTCCGAAGTTACACAGCTCCATAGCCTCGATGTAGCTCAACTCGTTGATGGTGTAAGCGGTCTTGATGACCTTCGGATCGGCCGTCATGAATCCGTCGACATCAGTCCATATCTCCAGTATCTCCGCATTCAGAGCTGCTGCGATGATGGATGCCGTGTAGTCTGACCCACCTCGTCCGAGGTTGGTGATTTCGTTGGTATTCTTGTCTTGACTGATGAAACCCGGCACGAGGGAGATGCGGGGGAGAGTGGCAAACGTGTGTTTAACCAGTTTGTAGGTGAGTTGGCTGTCCAGTGTGTGCTTGTCATGCTTGCGCTCGGTCTTGATAAATTCGCGGGCATCGTACCATTTTGCGCCTTTGATGAACGTGGCGACGATTTTCGAACTCAATCGTTCGCCATAGCTCACGATGGCATCTTGCGTCTTTCGACTTAAATCATGAATGAGATAAACGCCGAAATAGATGGATCGTAGTTGTTCAAACAGGGCGTCAACGGTATTGAACAACTCTTCTCTCCGCGCATTGTCGGTGATGATGGTGTCGATGAGTTTGTGGTGCCTGTCTACCATCTCGTCGAACTGTTGTTTCCATTTGTCATCACCTTGCAAGGCCTGTTGGGCGGTTGCAAGCAACTGGTCGGTGATGCCTCCTAAGGCACTAACCACCACAACCACCGGTTGCTGCTTGGCAGTTTGTTCTACGATTCTCTTCAAAGAGCGGATGCTCTTGACGGAACCCACGGATGTTCCGCCGAATTTTAATACTTTCATTTTACTGTTTTTTAATGTTTTATGCCACCCGACAAAAGTGGTTTTGATGATTAGTTAATTTCGCTTCTCAGCATGACGAACAGAAACGTGGGCGTTATCCAGCCTACAACGATGGTGAACGCCTTGTGTTTCATGCCTCATTATGCTGCGAAGTCAATGTGATGTTTGCAAATATACGAAAAAACTTTGAATGGCTTATTATGCAACGTTGATTTCCCTTTGATGGTCATGAAGATTCAAAAGAGTTGGTTTTTAATCTAAAAAATGCTTGGGTAGCTGGAAAAAAAATACTTATTTTGCAAAGAGATAAGGTGTTTTGTGACATCCTTTTTTGTCGAAAATATATAAAATTTCTTCATTCATGATCAAAGAATTTCAAATCAGATTGCTTCCTCAGCATGCTCATTCCGAGCAATCCATCATTGAATATCTGGCCAAGGAAAAGGGAATGGATGCCCGAACGGTGAAGCATGTGCGGGTGTTGAAACGATCTGTTGACGCTCGGCAGCGAACGGTGTATGTGAATCTTAGTTTGAGAGTGTACATCAATGAGCTGCCGCAGGATGAGGAATTCGTTAGGACGGTCTATCCGGATGTGTCCCAAAAGCCGCGCGTCATCGTGGTGGGAGCTGGCCCTGCGGGACTTTTTGCCGCACTTCGTTTGATTGAAGAGGGTTTCAAACCCGTGGTTATCGAGCGGGGGAAGAATGTCAGGGAGCGCAAGAAAGACCTCGCCATGATTACCAAGACGCAGAAGGTGGACGCTGAAAGCAACTATTGTTTTGGTGAAGGTGGCGCCGGTGCGTATTCGGATGGCAAACTGTATACCCGCTCGAAGAAGCGTGGGTCGGTTGAGAAAATTCTCAATGTGTTTTGCCAACATGGTGCTTCAACCTCAATCTTGGCCGACGCGCATCCGCATATCGGTACGGACAAGTTGCCGAAGGTCATTGAAAACATGCGCAATACCATCATCAACAGTGGGGGAGAGGTGCATTTTGAAACCAAGATGACGGCTTTCTTGCTGTCTGCTGAGGGGGATGAGGTACTGGGTGTTGAAGCCGTCCGGTTGCCTTCGGGTCAGGAAGTTACGTTCAGAGGACCGGTCATCCTGGCCACCGGACACAGCGCGCGTGACGTATACCGATATTTGAGTGGTGCCAAAATAGAAATCGAACCGAAAGGATTGGCGGTTGGAGTGCGCTTGGAACATCCTTCGGCGTTGATTGATCAGATACAATATCATGACAAGCGGGGACGGGGAAAGTATCTTCCTGCGGCCGAATATTCATTTGTCAGTCAGGTGGAGGGACGTGGCGTTTACTCGTTCTGCATGTGTCCGGGTGGCTTTGTCATCCCCTCAGCCACGGGTCCGAGACAGATAGTGGTGAACGGAATGAGCCCCAGTAACCGCGGAACGAAGTGGTCGAATGCGGGCATGGTGGTGGAATTGCATCCTGAAGACGTTCGTCAGGCAGGCATGCTGATGCCCAATGACGGTGAAAAGCTGAATGATGATTTGGTGATGATGCAGTTGCAGGAACAATTGGAATATACCTGTTGGTTGCAGGGAAATAGGCAACAAACAGCTCCGGCGCAGCGAATGGCTGACTTTGTGAATGGCAAATTGTCATACGACTTGCCGGCATCCAGTTATGCTCCCGGCTTAATGAGCAGTCCACTTCACTTTTGGATGCCGCCATTCATCGTCCATCGTTTGCAAGAAGGCTTCAAGAAGTTCGGGCAGACGAGCCGTGGTTTCCTGACCAATGAGGCCGTAGTGATAGCCGTTGAGACGCGAACTTCGTCGCCCGTGCGTATTCTTCGCGACCGCGAAACATTGCAACATGTCCGCGTGCGTGGCCTTTTTCCTTGTGGAGAGGGTGCCGGCTATGCGGGTGGCATCGTCTCTGCCGGCATCGATGGTGAGCGATGTGCCGAGCGATGCGCTGCGTTTCTTGCCAAATGACAAACGTGATGATGGATTTTGTGGGGATAAAATAAGCAACGGACGTGTCCATTTGGTGACACGTCCGTTTACTGTATGGATAATCAAGTGTTTGATATCTAGTTTCAGCGCATGGTTTATCTCTTGATAAACTTCTTACCATTTTGTATCACAACACCCTTATAAGTCTTGTCAACACGTTGGCCAGCCAAGTTGTACATTGGTGCGTTATCCTCAAGCGGTTGAGCGTTCATAGTGTTGATGCCTGTCGTGTTGTCTATTTGCACAGGGTCAATCTGTGGCGCTCCCTTGAAAATGTTGTTGAATAAGGCGATGATTTGGTGTTGTTTGCCATCGTTTGCTTTGTCCTCATAGAGGTTTTTACGAGAGCTCTTGTTGTTAGTGTGCAGCTGAATTTTATCTCCTGTTTCTGTTATTGCATAGAAGTTTGTATAATTTCCTGATACTTCAGAAACTATTTTCACGTCTTTAATCGAAACAAGGTGAGCAATGTGTTTTGATTCTGCCAGCTCAGTAACTTCAACAGTAATGGGGTCAAGTGTTTGGTCAGAAGCGGGAGTGATGGTTAATTTATCTGCATTGGTCATTCCTTCAATGTCTTTTGCTTCGTAAACTCCATAGAATGGACTGTTCATCAGCGCAATTTCACCGCTAATCGTTGAATTGAGTGATAGTGACAGGTTGGTATTAAAAAGCATGATGGCTTGGTTGCCCTCTCGTAGATAAATGTTTTTGCCATCTACATATACCACTTTTGCATCAGTAAGCTTAAGATTAGCTTGCGTGTTGTTTTTCAGTTGAATAAACTCTGTTAGGCTTTTTGTTTCTAATGGATTTGGGGTTGGGGGAGTTGGTTCGGTGCTTTTATCCTCTACATAAAGCATGGGCATGATACCTTGCTCATCCTTATAGCTTCCGTAAGAATTGTATTGTGTTGAGAATTGGATGTACTTATTGAAAGTAGTATTGATTATTTTGAAAGTTCCATCCATATTTTCCGTAATCGTCCATATCTGGCCTTCTATTGGTTTTGCACCTATTTGGAAACTGTTGTGTTTTTCATCTTGGTAGAGGTATCTGCCATCTGAGGCTTTAATCGTGTAACCAGCACCGGAGGCCTCTATGGTAAAAGCGTTTTCTCTATTTTCTGTGACAGCATGATTATCTTCAGTTACATCATTGACTTTTAGGTATCCGTATGCGAATGATGCCGGTAACGGCTTTGCAGCCTTCAGTGTTCCATCAACGTTAGCAATGATTAAATAATTTTTACCACTTTCAATTTTTGTCGCTTTTTTGTAAACGGCATTCCCTGATGTAGATGGAATATCTGCAGATTCTCCTTCAAAATAAACCGTGATGGATGTGGCACGTACTTGACCGGTTTGAGCTTTTAGCGAAATGTTCTTGGTGTTACCTTTCCAAATGCCCATTTTTCCTTCAAAGGAATACTCTCCATCTGTGGTCGTAAAGTTTCCAGACCCATAATTAGTTTTTCCAGCTTTAGTACAGTTAAACACGACAGTGCTAATGTTCCGATTGGCTGAAATCTGTATAGTATCTCCTTTGTGAATTCTATACTCTTTTCCGTTGTTTAGTTCACCTTTGCAAACAGAAACTACAACTCCATCTTTAGTAATGGACTTCTTTTGCATTTTGTTAGCTTTTGCATCAAAGATGACTTTGGCAAACGTTAGACTGCTTACTAACGTGAGCAACATGAATACTGAAATGCGTAGAATTTTGTTCATACTCAATAAGTTTTAAAAGTTAGTTTATAAGTTATCTAATAGGAGCAAAATTACAAAATATACTTGACATTGATGTTTTTCTATATATTAATTTTTTGTGACAACACGTCTTAATAGTTGAAATGACAGCTGCTTTCAGTTTATTGTTGACTGATTGTTAAATATTACACTTTTTAGGGATAAAATTTGTTATTGTCAATCTTAAACGTTATATTTGTCACAGTTTTTAGATTTCATGATTTATGAAATCGTCCCTCGAGGTTGGTAGCATCCTGCACCAACCTCTTTTTTGTTTCTGTGCCGCATCAATTTGCCAAATAGGATAGTTCCGGATGTTGACTACTCGCGGGAGCATGGAATTCATTTGTTATACAGAGCAATCATTGTGATACAAAAAAGAGGGGGTATCATTGTTTTGATACTCCCTCCTCTATGTGTATGTATACTATAAAAGTAGTCTTTGCTTATTTCTTAGCCTCTTCCATGACACCCTCAATGTACAGACGAGTCATCTCGGGATCACCATTGGTACGCACCGTGATGGTCTTTTTGAAGTGTCCAGGGAATCTACCTTTGCCGTTGTACGTTACTTTTATCTCACCTTTCTTTCCAGGTAGGATAGGTGTCTTGGTGTAAGCTGGCACGGTACAGCCACAGCTTGCCACGGCCTGATTGACGATTAGAGGAGCGTCACCCACGTTGGTGAAAGTAAAAACGCACTTCTGCTCAGGCGTGCTTTCATTGAATTTGCCAAAGTCGTGAGTGATTTTGTCAAACTTGATTTGTGCTTTTTGTTGTGCGTTTACTATGGTAAAACAAGCAAACAGCATCATGGAAAACATGATCAGTTTTTTCATTTTTCTAGTCCTTTCTTTTTAATTCAGTTGTGGCAAAGGTATAAATAAATTAATGAGATTCCAATGAATATTAAGAAATATTATACTATCAATGCTCTCTGGGTGCTATTTTATATTATAATGTGGAATGAAATATGTTTCGTAAATAATTTTAACTTATGCGAATACTGGTACATGGTCACCGGTGAAACGAGAAGAACTTCCACGGCCAAAAATCAAAAATGAACTGGTTGAAGTGGTAATGTGTGTACAAACAGTTCAAAAATAGTTAATAATGTGAAGATAATCAAGACGAATTGCATATCTTTGCAGTGTATGATTGAAATAAAACTTGAAGAAAACGTTCTGCAAAAAGCAGCTGAAGAAGGGATGGATGTATTTCTTCAGGCGATTGTGGATACGATTTATGATGCGATAGGCGGAGAACTGACGGCCGATTCGATGCAACAACTAAACTCGGATCAAATTACGCTGTTGGCTTATCACATCCTGCATCAGGAAGTGATGGACGGCGGATTCGTACAGCTCATTCATAACGGCTATGGCCCTTTTATCTTTAGAAATCCTTTTGACAAGGCACTGAAAAGCTGGGACATCCACGATTTGTCTAAGATGATAGGGAAATGTCATAAACTCTACCGTAAATATGCTGCCGAATTGGAACAAGATTGTTCTGACGATGAGTTTATGGCGTTGTTTGAGAAATATCCAGCCTTTGACGATTTTGACGATGAATTCGTTGAAAATGAAGAGCGTTGGACAGAAAATATTGCACGTTATGTGGATGAACACATCGGGCAATTTGTAAAGATTGTGTAAGAATGAATAAAGAAGAACTCGCACTAAGAAAAAAGAGTCCCATACAGATTAGGAACAAAAAAGCGTCATTTGAGTATTTTTTCATTGATACTTATACTGCCGGCATCGTGCTGACGGGTACGGAAATCAAGTCTATTCGCCTGGGTAAGGCATCTTTGGTTGATGCCTTCTGCTACATTTATCATGGCGAGATATGGATTAAAGGGATGAGCATCAGTCCGTATTTCTATGGCTCTTACTCCAACCCAGAAGCCAAGCGTGACCGCAAGCTGTTGCTGACGAAACGTGAAATCAGAAAGCTGGAAGCCGACATCAAGGTAGCAGGGCATACCATCGTTCCCACCTTGGTGTTTATCGACGCGCATGGAAGAGCCAAGGTGGACATCGCTTTGGCTAAGGGAAAGAAGGAATACGACAAACGGCAGACGCTGAAGGAAAAAGAAGACCGGCGAGAAATGGATAGGGCCGTCAAAAACTTTTAGATATTGTTTAGTTTGATGTTATCTACACAAATCTAAAAAGGTTGAATAAATTTTGTGGTGTCTGTAATTTGGTGTACTTTTGTAGAGTTGGTAAATTTAAGTATGCAGATGAACTTTAAGAAGAAGAAAAGATGGCATGCCTTGTCAGGGCAGCCCTTAACGGAGCTTGACAAACAAGTGATGTATTGGGAAAGCAAGGGAAAACTGGTTCCCACCCGCGAAATGGTCAAGACTCCGGAACAGATAGAAGGTATCAGAAAGTCAGGCGTGGTGAATACGGGTGTGCTGGACGAAGTGGCCAAACAGATTCACGAGGGCATGAACACGCAGGAGATTGATGATATCTGCATGAAATATTGCGAAGACCACCATGCCGTTCCGGCTTGCCTCAACTATGAAGGCTTCCCTAAGAGCGTATGTACCAGTATCAATGAGGTGGTGTGTCATGGCATCCCTAAAAAAGAGGATGTGCTGAAAAACGGCGACATCATCAATGTTGACATGACGACCATCGTGGACGGCTATTACGCGGATGCCTCGCGCATGTTCATCATCGGCAAGACAACTCCAGAGAAAGAACAGCTGGTGCGGGTTGCGAAAGAATGCCTGGAGATTGGTGCGGAAGCAGCCAAGCCCTATAGCTTTGTGGGCGATATAGGTCACGCCATCCAGAAACATGCCGAAAAATACCATTATGGGGTTGTGAGAGACTTATGTGGACACGGCGTTGGAATAAAATTTCATGAGGAACCTGATGTCATGCACTTCGGTCACAAAGGCACCGGCATGTTGCTGGTACCGGGTATGGTGTTTACCATAGAACCGATGATTAACATGGGTACCTGGAAAGTTTTCATTGATGCAGAAGATCCATACGGCTGGGAAATTGTCACCGGTGACGAGCTGCCCAGTGCACAGTGGGAGCATACTTTTGTGATGACCGAACACGGCGTTGAGATTTTGACACACTAAATAGCTTTGATGGCGCAGTTAAATAGCTTTGATGGTGCAGTAATGACGAGAAGAAGCCGCTGACTGCACCCCGTTGAAGGAAAGAAAGAAATCATGAAGGAAGACATATATATATTAGGTATAGAGAGCAGTTGCGATGACACGTCAGCAGCTGTTCTGCGCAATGATGTGTTGTTGAGCAATGTAACGGCTTCGCAAGCCGTACATGAAGCCTATGGTGGGGTAGTGCCGGAACTGGCGTCACGCGCTCATCAACAAAACGTTGTGCCCGTGGTGGATCAGGCGTTGAAGCGCGCAGGCATCACCAAAGAACAATTAAGTGCGGTAGCCTTTACGCGTGGGCCAGGTCTGATGGGGTCTCTGCTCGTAGGGGTGAGCTTTGCCAAAGGTTTCGCTCGCTCGCTGGGAATCCCATTGATAGATGTCAATCATCTGCAAGGTCATGTCATGGCGCACTTCATCAAAGAGGACGATGACAACCATCAACTGCCTCCGTTGCCATTCCTTTGCTTGTTGGTGTCGGGTGGTAATTCGCAAATTGTGAAGGTTAACGCTTACAACGACATGCAGGTGTTGGGACAGACCATCGACGATGCCGCCGGTGAGGCGATAGACAAATGCTCGAAGGTGATGGGACTTGGTTATCCAGGGGGACCCATCATCGATAAATTGGCACGGCAGGGAAATCCTCATGCTTACAAATTTGCAGAGCCACACGTCGCTGGTATGGATTATAGTTTTTCGGGATTGAAGACCTCATTCTTGTATAACTTACGCAAATGGGTGGCTGAAGAACCTGATTTCATAGAGAACCATAAAAATGACATCGCAGCAAGTCTTGAGTTTACCATTGTGGATATCCTCATGAACAAACTGAGAATGGCCGTGAAAGAAACAGGCATCAACCATGTTGCCGTTGCCGGTGGAGTGTCGGCCAATAATGGTTTGCGCAACTCTTTCCGTGAACATGCTGAGAAATATGGATGGACTATCTATATCCCTAAATTCAGTTATACCACAGACAACGCAGCCATGATTGGCATTACAGGTTATTATAAATATCTTGACAAAGATTTTTGCAGCATCGATAAGCCGGCTTTCAGTAAAGTAACGTTTAAATAAGTAGGCTGACCCATCATGCGAAGATCTGACTAATGGGATAAAACAGAAGGCAACAGTTATAGAAATGGAATTTGAAAGTAAAGTTATCAGTCGTGAGGTACAACAGTTGTTGTACGATACAAAGAAAACGCTTGGGACGGCAGAAAGCTGTACGGGCGGTCGCATTGCGGAAGTCATCATCGCCGTTCCAGGTGCTTCCAATTACTTTAAAGGCGGTATCATCGCCTACAACAATGATGTGAAAGAGAAGCTGCTGGGTGTTGATCGTGAAGTGATTGAAGCGCAAACGGCCGTCTGTGAAGAGGTGGCAAGACAAATGGCGGTAGGCCTTTGTGAAACGTTGGGTTGCGACTATGTGATTTCTATCACTGGTGTAGCCGGACCAGGCGGAGGAACACCAGAGGTACCCGTTGGTACCATTTGGATAGGATATGGAGCGAAAGACGACATCAGGACCTTTCAGCTGACGGAAGATCAAGGTAGAGATCTTAATTTGAATATCGCAACCAACAAAGCACTGCGTCTTTTCTTAGAGTATCTTCAGGCAAATGCACCCGAACGCCAACCTTCCAATCAAGTGGAAAAGTAATGCAAAATAGTATTGTTACACGGTAAAACATCAAAAAAACTTAATAAAAAGGATTCTTTCAAGATTTCTTTTGGGTTTTCGATAAAAATTTGTAATTTTGCACCCTGTTTGGAATAAGTATCAAAACGATAACAATAATTTAAGATAGCAATGTCTAAGATTTGTCAAATCACAGGAAAGAAGGCACAGATTGGTAACAATGTGTCTCACTCAAAGCATCGTACAAAGCGCAGCTTTGACGTAAACCTATTCAGCAAGAAGTTCTATTATGTAGAAGAAGGTTGCTGGATTAGCCTTAAGATCAGTGCGGCTGGTCTTCGTCTCATTAATAAAGTCGGTCTTGACGCAGCGTTGAAGAAAGCCGTTTCTAATGGCTATTGCGATTGGAAAGACATTAAAGTAGTAGGAGAATAGTCATTATGCCAAAGAAAGCAAAAGGTAATAGAGTACAGGTAATCTTGGAATGCACCGAGATGAAGGATAGTGGACAGCCAGGAACAAGTCGTTATATAACGACGAAGAATCGTAAGAATTCTCCTGAGCGTCTTGAGTTAAAGAAGTACAATCCTATTTTGAAGAAGATGACTCTTCATAAGGAAATTAAGTAATAAGGAGATTTAATAATGGCAAAGAAAGCGGTAGCTACCCTCCATGAAGGAAAGATGGATGGTCGAGCATATACAAAGGTAATCAAAATGGTAAAGAGCCCAAAGACGGGTGCTTACGTTTTTGATGAGCAAATGGTTCCAAACGAAGCAGTGAAAGACTTCTTTAAGAACTAATATATTTTGATATTTGGAAAAGATGAATGCAGGTCATTTGTCTTTTCACTTGATAAAAGCCACAGGCTCTATGGATAGATTTCCATAAGGCTTGTGGTTTTTTGTTTGAGTGATTATTCGATAAAGATGTTCCATAGTGAAGAAAACAGAAACAGGAGGAAGCGTATAGGCTTCCTCCTGCATAGGTGTTATCATTGCAATATCGAGAGGTTAATCCAGCTTATCTGCAATAAATTGGCGCAGGTCATCACCTCTGAGTCCTTGGGCGAGAATGGTTCCTTGCCCGTTCACCACAACCGTATGTGGTATGGAGTTGACGTTAAATAGTTGGGCAGCAGCGTTATCCCATCCCTGGAGGTCTGAAAGGTGTGTCCACTTCATGTCCAGCTTGTTTACAGCCTGTTTCCAAGAAGCCTCGTCCTTATCGAGAGAAATGCCAATGATGCCCAACCCTTTAGCATGATAGTCATTGTAGAGTGCCACCACACTTGGTGCTTCCTGGACGCAGGGTGCACACCAACTTGCCCAAAAGTCAAGAATGGTAATCTTGTTTTTGGTCACTTCGGCTTTGACAGAAGTTTCGTTTCCATTGATGTCGTTCATCTTGATGTCAGGAATCGTATTGTCTTGAACAGCTATTTGCTGCGCTTCCGGCTGTTTGTCCTTCTTTTTTGATTGGCACCCTGTGAGCACGAGGGTACTCATCAGGGTGATCGCAATAAATGTGGATGGCTTCATCATGGGTGTAGGGGCTTAAATTAAATATTGTGATGAGATACTCTCATTGTTGATTACACGGCGGATGGTTTCTGCAAACATGTCTGCAACAGACAGTTGTTTAATCTTAGAACATCTTTGAGTGTATGGAATGGAGTCTGTAAAGACAATCTCTTCAATGGATGAAGCTTGCACTCTTTCTGTAGCCGGACCACTCATGACTGCGTGTGATGCCAGTGCTCTCACGCTGATGGCACCGGCATTCTTCATGACATCGGCTGCCACGGTGATGGTGCCTGCGGTGTCTATCATGTCATCAATCAAGACAACATTCTTACCTTTGACATCACCAATGATCTGCATGCTTTCCACTTCATTGGCGCGAGCACGGGTCTTATTGCATAAAACGAGCGGGCATCCAAGGTATTTTGCATACGTATTGGCGCGTTTGGAACCACCAACGTCTGGAGAAGCAATAACCAGTTGATCTAACTTCAGACTTTGCAGATAGGGGAGCATTACGCCAGATGCATACAGATGATCCACAGGAACGTTGAAAAATCCTTGAATTTGATCGGCATGGAGATCCATTGTAATGAGGCGGTCAATGCCGGCGCAACTCAACAAGTCGGCAACAAGTTTGGCGCCAATGCTCACTCTTGGTTTGTCTTTGCGATCTTGTCTTGCCCATCCGAAATAAGGAATTACGGCAATGATGTGTCTTGCCGACGCACGTTTTGCAGCGTCAATCATCAGCAAAAGCTCCATCAGGTTATCAGAGTTGGGGAATGTACTTTGAACGAGAAAAACATTCTGTCCACGAATGGATTGTTCGTAGGATACTGCAAATTCACCATCAGAGAATTTAGTCATGACCAACTTTCCCAATGGGCAATTCAAGCTTGCGCAGATCTTCTCTGCAAGGTATCTCGATTTTGTACCTGAGAAGATTAAAAAAGAGTCTTTGTCACTCATTACTAATTAGCATTTATGATTTATACTGTTATAGAATATTCTTCAGTTGTAAGGATTCTTGTTTCTATCCGACAACCTTTCGTAGTTTTTCAAAGTGTGCCATCAAATCTTTGAAATCCGTCTCATTGTGGATGTCAAACCTACTCCACAAGTCGCCTCTTATTACCACTCCGCCAAAGCCATAATCTTTGGCAAGCTTCACATTATCTATATTCATGCCTCCCGCGGCATATACATGTCGGTCTATCAGTCCCTTCTTGGCAGCTTCTTCGATTTGTTGCATGTTGAAGTTGGCTTTATGATTTTCTTCCTCAATGCTGTCGAAGATGTATGTCAAAAAGGTATCATCGGCTTTTTTCTTCGTTTCCTTCAGCAAACTCAAATCTGAGCAATTGCGAGTAATCCGTCCCCGATAACCTGCGGGCGGCTGATCGGTTAATTGGTCCAGATGAATTCCTGATAAGTTGTATTCGTTCTTCAGATAATAGTGCTCGTGAACCGTAATTCTCTTGTGGTACTTTTCGGGTAGCAGTGACAGTAAACGCTCTGAATAAAGGGGTGACGAACCAGGCTTGTGTAAATGCAAGTTGTCCATTCCTTCATCGAAAAGGGCAGTCAATATTTTGTCTTCTTCCACAAAAAATGTGGATTTAGTCATGATTACGAGCTTCATCACTATTTTGATTTGATGTTGCAAATGTATGAAAATAATATCAAATTAGCAATTTTATAAGAAATAAAAAGTTACCTTTGCCCAGAAATACATATCTAGGAAACATGAAAGTTGACGCGAGAACATTTGATAACATAAGGAAACCCATCTATATTCTTGAAGAAACAAAACTGAGACGAAATCTTCAGCTAATCAGCAGTGTAGCCGATAGAGCCGGGGTGGAGATTATTTTGGCGTTTAAGGCCTATGCCTTGTGGAAAACTTTTCCGGTCTTTTGCGAGTATATTCACAGTACAACAGCCAGCTCACTGAATGAAGCCTTGTTGGGTTTTCACAAATTTGGCGCTCCTACTCATACTTATTCTCCTGCCTATGTGGAAGACGAGATTGAAGAGATAGCCCGTATGTCAAGCCATCTCACGTTTAATTCCCTATCACAATTGGAACGTTTCGGGCAAACTGTCAAAAGCGTGAATCCATCCGTTAATGTGGGCTTGCGTATCAATCCAGAATATTCTGAGGTGGGTACCGACCTGTATAACCCTTGTGCGCCTGGTACAAGATTTGGCGTAACGGCTAATAAACTACCTTGCGAGTTGCCTTCTGGGGTCACTGGATTTCATTGTCATTGTCATTGTGAAAGCGGTGCTGATGTGTTTCAGCGAACGCTTGCGCATATTGAAGAGAGGTTTTCTCCATGGTTTTCGCAAATCAAGTGGATTAATTTCGGCGGTGGCCACTTGATGACGCGCAAGGATTATGATATCGATTTGTTGGTACAAACACTTCTTGATTTCAAGAAAAAATACCCTCATTTGAAAGTTATCTTGGAGCCTGGCAGCGCTTTTGCGTGGCAAACGGGTCCGTTGGTGTCGCAGGTTGTTGATGTAGTAGAAGATCATGGCATCCGAACGGCTATCCTCAACGTGAGTTTTACATGTCACATGCCCGACTGTTTGGAAATGCCGTACATGCCAACGGTGCGGTTTGCCAATATCGTTGACGCGAAAGAACACATATCATCCAAGGCACATATATATAGATTAGGTGGAAACTCGTGCCTCAGTGGCGACTACATGGGTTCCTGGCGCTTTGACCATGAACTGCAGATAGGTGAAAACATCATTTTTGAAGATATGATGCACTACACTACGGTCAAGACCAATATGTTCAATGGAGTGGGGCATCCGGCGATAGGATTCTTGCGTCAGGATGGCGAATTAGAGGTGTTGCGCGAGTATACTTTTGACGATTACGCAGCTAGGATGGATTGAAGAAATAGCAAACTGTTCAGAAAAAAATGATGATTTTGTTTGTACAGTCAGAAAAAAGCATTACCTTTGCACAGCATTTGGAGAAATGTCCCTTGCATAAGGGTTGATGCGGCAATAGCTCAGTTGGTAGAGCACAACCTTGCCAAGGTTGGGGTCGCGAGTTCAAGTCTCGTTTGCCGCTCTCGTTCTGAATAAAACCAATAGGGTAATTTTACCCAACTTGCCCAGGTGGCGGAATTGGTAGACGCGCACGTTTCAGGTGCGTGTGTTTAACAACGTGCAGGTTCGATCCCTGTTCTGGGCACTTTTATTCAGGATGGTAACAAATGTTGGAGAGGTGGCGGAATTGGTAGACGCGCTACTTTGAGGGGGTAGTGAAAATTGCTTCGTGGGAGTTCGAGTCTCCTCCTCTTCACGTTTTGTTGATATTATATTGATGCGGCAATAGCTCAGTTGGTAGAGCACAACCTTGCCAAGGTTGGGGTCGCGAGTTCAAGTCTCGTTTGCCGCTCTTTTTTTCAGAGAAACATACTCATTCATGAATTTATATTTAAGATATTTTGATCGTGAGACATTAGTCTATAATGTTGAAGAAGCCTTAGAATTTTTGCGTTCTATACCCGAAATAGTGGTAGACATGGATTTGGAAGCAGACATCCGCGATTACGTTGCCAGTGATGTTTATTATCCAAAACGCTATAAGGTTCGACCACGTGTATATTTCATTATCATCAAAACCACGGCAGAGACGATGCTTGATTTTAAGGAAAAAAAGGCGTTACATCAGTCTAATCAGCCGTCGGGTTCCATTGACAAGCGGGATATAGCCGCGACGGTCATGACGCGTTTGACCGAAGTTCATGAAGGGTGGTATGAAGGTTCGCTCGATTTCAAGAGGGTAGTCATGATTCCATCCACCGGCAAGCATGAGTATAGAGATACGCAGTTTGTCGCTCAATGCAAGGCCAATTCCGGACAAGATTGTTACAATCGTATTGTCGACTATCTCAAAGATCGCGTTGATGGTCGTTCTCAGTTTCCTTCTGCAAAAGGCAAGAATTTCCATTTCAAGTATTTAGGGAAGTGGAAATAGTTCATTCTTAATCATATAGTACATCCTCATGAATAAAGTAATGCTCATCGGTAATGTTGGCAAAGATCCAGAAGTAAGGTATTTTGAGGCCGATCAAGCGGTTGCTCAGCTAACGCTTGCAACGACAGAGCGCGGCTATACGTTGCAAAATGGAACCCGGGTTCCAGATCATACTGATTGGCATAACATTGTGTTTTATCGCGGTTTGGCCAAGGTTGTCGAAAAATACGTCCATAAAGGTGACAAACTGTATGTAGAAGGGCGTCTTAGATATCGGACATACGATGACCAACGTGGTATCAAACGATATGTCACTGAGGTGCTGGCTGATAACATGGAACTGCTTTCCCCTAAGCGTGGCACCTCGTCAGAAGCGGAAGATAAAACAGAGATGAGTGGTTCTTCAGAGACGACCACTCCGACAAATGACACAACTAAACTACCCTTTTGAAATTGGATATCTCCACGATCTCTTCTTCTTTATCAGATGTCACCTTTCAGACTCCAACAGTAGGTGTCATCTTTGCAGCCGTTTTGGCGGCTCTTTTGTTGCTGGCCTCTGGCTTTGCAAGCGGTTCTGAAATAGCATTTTTCAGTCTTTCTCCTACTGATTTAGCTGCATTGGACGGTGAAAGGAACGTCCGTGACCGCAAGATTCAAATGCTGCGTGATGACAATCAACGAACGCTGGCTACCATTCTGATTACCAACAACTTTGTCAATGTCACCATCATCATGCTGTGCAACTATGTGTTTGGTTCGCTATTTCATTTTGGACCAAAGGCATATTGGCTGCAATTTCTCACCATCACGGTGTTGTTGACGTTCTTGTTATTGCTTTTTGGTGAAATCATGCCCAAGGTTTACAGCCGTCAAAACCCCTTGAAGTTCTGCAGAAACAGTGTCAATGGCATCTTGTTCTTCCGAAAATTGTTTTGGCCTATCGAGAATGTCTTGCTGCGAAGTGGAGTGATAGCCGAGCGGGTCATACAGAAGCAAAACCATGTCCTCAGCGTTGATGATTTGGAACAGGCTTTGGAATTGACAGACAAGGAAGACATCAAAGACGAACAGAGCATGCTGCAGGGCATTATCCGTTTTGGTGATGAGACGGCAAAAGAAGTGATGACGCCACGAAAAGACATAGTTGACATAGACATTCATTCTAATTTTAATGAAGTCATGCAGTGCATCATCAAAAACAATTATAGTCGCATTCCCGTGTATCAGGACAATGATGACAATATTCGCGGTGTCTTGTACATCAAGGATTTGCTCCCTCATCTCAACAAGCCTGCCGCTTTTCGTTGGCAGAGTCTCATCAGACCAGCCTACTTCGTACCTGGCACGAAGAAGATTGATGACTTGATGACTGAGTTTCAGGAGAATAAAGTTCACATTGCCATCGTTGTTGATGAGTTTGGTGGTACGTGTGGATTGATTACCTTGGAAGACATTCTGGAAGAAATTGTCGGAGAAATCAATGATGAGTATGATGAGGAAGAACGCACATTTTCTAAATTAAACGAAAATACGTACCTGTTTGAAGGTAAGACCCCATTGTCCGATTTCTTCAAAATCTTAGACATCCATGATGATGAGTTCAGTGATGTGCAGGGTGATGCCGACTCTTTGGCTGGATTGCTGTTAGAGATGAAGGGCGATTTTCTTCATCTTCACGAGAAAATCAGCTATAAGAATTATACTTTTGAGATTGTGGGAATCGAGGAGAGGCGTATCAGTCAGGTGAAATTGGTAGTCCATCCCATTGTTACAGATGGGAATGAAGTAAACGAATAACAATGCCCCTCCTCAGTATTAGCCAGTTGACAAAGGATGTGAAACTTGGACTGTGGAAGATTGATGAGTCCATAGATGAGTTTCTGTCTGCCTATCCACACCTTGAACAAGTTGTTTCCAGTTATCGTCATTTAGAGCTCAAGCGCCAAAAAATGGCGGTCTACACTTTGTTGTATGCCTTGAATGGCAACCGTCAAGTCGTCATCAATCATGATTCTCATGGCAAACCTTTACTGCAAGATTATCATATTAGTATCAGTGATACAGCGGGTTATGTAGCCGTTATTTTGAGTAGAACGAAAGAAGTGGCCGTCGATATCGAGTATTACAGTAACCGAGTGGACCGCATAGCCAAGCGTTTTCTTCGTGATGATGAAGTGGCTGGCACCACAGAGAGCCGGCTCATCCATTGGAGTGCCAAGGAAACGGTGTTCAAATACTTCTCCGCACACCGGTTACAATATGCGGACATGCGACTGTATCCATTCCAAGTGGCCAGTGAAGGGTGTGTCAACGTCGACAATTTGAAGGTCAACCAGACAGTTCCCGTTTATTATCATCTCAACGACAGGTATGTTTTAACCTACACCTACTAACCTGAGTTATGATAAGAATGTTCTGTTCTCGATATCTTTCCTAAGGGCATAAATATATTTCCTTTATCTTGAGATAGCAGTTATCAAAAAAATTCCATCAAAATCTGATATATGATTCCAACACTATGAAACTGTTATTGGAGAGTAGCTCGGGAAACAAATCCCAAATGTGCTCCCGCATAAAAGTAATAGAAGTGAATGTAGTCGGCAGATTACAAAATATATACCGCACAAAAGAAACGCCGAGGGCTTGACTGTGGACTGCAAGAAAAAATATGGTAAGCAATTGCAGGCTATCAAAGAAAATTATCGTATCTTTGACATCCCTTACAACGCGGTAAGGCTAATAAAGGAAAGGACATAAGAGAGAACGTTATTTCTTCTACGGTTACTGGGGCTGTGGCGGGCAATTTAAAGATAAAAGGCTTTATAATGATTCTAAAGCAACAATAAGCACATTGACCAAGAAAATGACAGCTAACCCAATAACTGGAAGGATGGCTGGAGTTTTAACAAAACGAGAGCGAAAAGCTTTGAAATCTGCCATATCTGATTATAAGAGTAATCTCTGTTAGGAAATAGGTTCAAATGCTGGAGTTAGTTTTGCTTCTAATCGTGTTCAAAATAGAAATAATAATGGAAAGAAAAAGAATTAATATAATATTATTTTCTTTAGGTATTCTGTGTATAATTTGTTTTAGTATGATTGCTTATTTTATTTTAACAGATTGGTATGTTAGAGTAAATGGGCAATTGATTAACGCAGAAGTTATTGCTATAAGTGGACGCGTATCCAGACCTGTTGGAAGCGCGACTGTAAAAATAGGAAATCAATTCTATGATGCAGGTAGTATAAATAGTTCTATTTCCATAGGAGATTCTATTCTTGTTCGCTATTCAACCAAGGGATATAGTGTTGTACAAGAAAAAGTAAATCCGTACATATACATCTTCTATATGTTCTTAGATTTAATCTTAATTTACTTGGGATTATTACTAGTAAAAGAATCTTTTAAAAGA
This sequence comes from Prevotella sp. BV3P1, assembly GCF_000479005.1. GTDB lineage: Bacteria > Bacteroidota > Bacteroidia > Bacteroidales > Bacteroidaceae > Prevotella. Next base: position 33,365 of record NZ_AWXC01000051.1, read on the forward strand.
CGAAAGATATGGGAGTATTTAATTGACATAGAAACTCCCTAATTCTTAAATCAAGGAAAAAGTAATAATGTTATGAAAGTTTCTGGGTTATTGAAGATTTTCAATAACACAAACCTTTAATTAACTTTTGACACACTCTAAAAATGAAGAAGTCCTTATCTTTGATGTTGTATGTATTTATGTGCAGCTGTTGTCTTGGCTCTTCGAGAGTCTCATTGAATTATAAAAATGATGAATCAACAGACGCACTAGAAGTAAAGTATCCAATCTGTAGTCCTCTAAATTCTGAAGATAATGAACTAACAGATTCTATAACAACTAATTTTTCTCAGAGCAATGTAACATATTATGGTATCCGGATTTGGCCCCAAGACGAAGAATACTACCAGAAAAGTGTAGAAAACAGGTTGTATCTTGTGTTAGGGATTAATGATACGTTGGTAGTTATATCCGATAACCCAATATTTTTTGAGGCGAATATATTATCAATAAGATCAAAAAGTAGAGCAAGGAAGGTATATTCAAGGTACAATCTTAATTTTGACAATGATCTTCCAATAGGATTTTATGCCACATCTTCATCTGATACTCTTATTTATGAAAAAATACCAATAAAATCTGCTCCGTATCAATTGTCCAAGGGTATATTGAAGACAAATAGGTTAATTGATCTCCCCATATATGTGGGTATGCCTATCAAAGTGCTAAATAGAAAAGTGGGGATAGAGGGAATAATCCCACTTGAAACCTTAACAGAGTATAAGGTAATGTGCGTCATACATCCAGAAGCGGTTCGCTCTCTTTGGGTAGATAAACAATATATCCAATCATTGAAGCAGTTAAGTCACTGTGATATAACAATGATCATATTAAAATTAAAAGATAACAAGATTGATACCATTGAGTTTACCAATTTTGGGAAATATAAAATGACGGATGGAATGAGCGTAACATCATATTTAAAATTTAGATAATGCGGTAATGGCCAAAAGACGTAAAGAAATTCCAGTAAGCGAAAGAACTGTTATTTTGAAAGGATTATGAAAATGAAAAAAACATTACCCGTTGGCGGAATTAAATATTGAATAAGATGGGTAATGCTTCAAATCGGGAGTTATTGAAATAATCATCTGATTATCAATGTTATTTTTAAAAGATTAGGCATAAAGGCAGGGATAAATTCTCTGCCTTTTGCTATCATTGCAAGAAAACGATGACCAATGAGAAATTTTAGAAACTTCATGCTCCAGGTTGGAAGTTATGTTCAATGTCCGCATTGCAATTCAATGGAACTCGCTAAAAGTGTGAAGAATAGTATGAGCATAAAAGGGCGAAAGCAATAAATTGGAATGAATGACGTTAAATAGTTGATAACCATAAACAATAAGAAGTTATGATTGAATTTAAAATAGGCCTCCAAATGCAACCTATATCGGTAGTATGCTGAAGGTGTTCAATGGTTTGAATCTTCTGCAGATAATTATATGCCATTACTTTTTGTAAGTACTAACATTAGAGAATCTGATAGTTTTACACATTTTTCATGGGATGATATCATTTCTTTTTCTGAAGTCGATAGATCTATGTTGAGTTATCGTACTGGAGGTAGTGGAGATTGGAAAGCTGAAGGTAATCCTGGAAATGGGTATCTAATGGTTGAAGTAGAAGGGGTTCCATATTGGGCAGATGCCATAGGTCAAATACCATTTACATTGAATGAATATAGAAATGTATTAGGAAGGACCAAAAACTCAGAAATGGCGGCAGGAGAAACGATTGATATGGGCAAGCGATTTGGGAATGGTAGTTTATTAAATATATTTTTCCCATCCCCAGATAATAATAATAGTTATGATAATGCTATTATAAAACGCTCTGTAGATTGGGCGAAAAATAGGTATTCACTAAAACCAATTCGTATGCCTAATAGGCAATATGAAATTGGTGTGAATGATTATTCACCTAACAATATGCGAGTATATACAATAAAAAAAGGAAATAGAAAATAAAAGAATATGATTGTAAAAAAAATAATTTCAATTAGTGTAGGATTATTTTCATACATTGTTATCTCAAACATATTCCATATACTATTTCGAGGCAAGCATGATATAGCTTCAGGCATCCTATATCTTTATAATGATATGTTTTATATAGTAGGTTTTATCATGACTTTTTTGACCTATGGATATGGTAAAGTAAATAAGATTCTGTATGTCATATTTAGCATAGTATTTCTATTAGTATATATATATAGTTGGTTAATAGTTGTTGATATGCCTTATGAGAAATTCTTATATATAGGTTTAGGATTACTTGTCTATATATGCGAGATGGAAGTGTTAAAGTATATAATATGATAACAACTACACCGATAATGCGGTAATGCTCCAAATCGGAAATTGTCAAAATAATCATCTGATTATCAATGTGATTTTTAAAAGATTTGGCGTAGAGGCTGGGATAGAATCTCTGCCTTTTGCTATATTTGTAGTCCAAAACAATGAAAAATGAATATACAAGAACACTTCGGCATTTTGCACTCCAGATTGGGAGTGAAAAACTCAAGTTTTCAATACCAAACAAGAGTTTTATAAAAGGATTGACTAATTTTGCACTTGCTGGTTGACTCTACGGAAGAAAATCTGCAACACCAAAAGTGATAAAAAAAGCAAGGGAAAGTACTTAAGGAGGCTCAAAGTGAAATCAGGTTAAATGAATCTCTTGAGAAAGGAAGTGAGGGTACAAAGCAAGTAGTTTCAAAAGTTGCTGGAAACAAGACTCAAAAAGAAACTAGAGAATGAAAAGGAAATTGATGATTGCTTTGATTAATGTAGTCGTAGGTCTTTTTGCGATCTATTACTCTTTTTCTATTAGGCGGGAGGCTTTTATTGCCTCCCACCATAAATTCATTGCTTGCCAAATAATTCAGTTATATCCCCATTCTGGTTCAAGAACTCATCCTACAGCCCTAGTTATATATCATGGAAAAGAATACTTCACAAATATTCGTAGTGGGAAAAATTTGAATATAGGATATAATGATACAACATTTCATTATGATCCATTATTTGATAAAGTATTTTGTCGTGACCAGCGTGCTGACAAAGGAATTCCTTTGGTTTTTTTATTGTTTTTGTCTTCGTTTTTGCTTTGGATAGATCCTAGCGTAAAGCGAAGCAAGGCTCGTCCCAAAACTCAAGTATTGGAGTGTAATCAGAATAAGACCACTAAGTAAAGTACCGCTGTGGGTGGTAGCTCTGGAATTGTTGTGAATAATAACAGAAGATAATGTTTTTTAAATTTACATCAAAAGAAAGCTTTAATATTAGGAGAAACATACTTTTGAAGTATGTTTCTCCTATATTGAGAGATAAAGGATTTACAAACGTTCCATACTCAGATCCTAGTTGGGGGAAGGTTAACTCAGATATATACGCTTATGAATTTGGCAGGATTAATAGGTGCAGTACTTTCGATTATATTAAAATTTACATATGTAGAGGAGACAACTATATAGTCGTCCCAATGTTAAAGTCGTCCTAATTTATAGAAACAACAAAAGGAAAATTATTCTAATTAATGGTAATAAGTTTAAAATAGATGGAATTACTTATGTAAATAGTGATAATATTTGGGAGAAACAGTTCAACTGATGAAAATTTACGAAGATGGGCGAGGTTACCAAGACCGTGCGTACACAGATCGTGCCCAACCAGGCCATCATCATGGACAACGCCTACAGCTATGATGCCGCGAGCAACGTACTCGACGTGAAGAACAACGCTCCACTCCCACAGAGCGGCAAGGCAGGCGAACAGATGAGCCACAGCACACCTATGACCCACAGTATTGTCTGGCAAGCGCAACGGGCACGTATGCGGGTGCGGACAATAAATCAGCATCCTATACGTTATCCATGGGCTACGACAACATGCACCGCATCACGAGCAAGAAGCAGCACCTCACGCAAAGTAACGTACAGTTCAACGGTACCCTCAATGCAGGCTATGACCTCACCTACACATACAATAATGATGAGGGCAAGAAATTCCAACTGGCCAGTGTCCGTGACATCAATTACCGCACGGAAGAAACCCCGACGGACAGCACGAACATCAACAACGGACACAAGTACAGCTATGATGCCAACGGAAACCTTGTTTATATCAATACCTCTCGTGTAAAGCATGATGGCAAGGAAGACGACAGGGTAAGTGAGCAGAAATACAAGTGGGACGAGGAAAACAGATTCCTGGCAGCCGATGAGAATTATTCGATTAAGCGAAAGAAAGCCAAGCTTGCTTGCACTATGCCGAGTGCAGCCAATCGTAGAGTAAAACTCAATGCTAAGGAGCTTGATGAGGAGATGGGTATGTACTACTATGGTGCAAGGTACTATGAGCCGAGGTTGAGTTTGTGGATGAGTACGGACCCAATCTCTAATTGTGATCCAAGAAATAATGAAAATTATCTTGACGGAGAACATAATGGAGGAATTTTCCTGGTAATAGAGTTGCACCCGTAATTAGAAAAGTTAACAGATAATGACATCTTACATACTGGAGGACTTTCTCCTCCAGTATAATACTTATAAATTAATTATGAACAAGAATTATATAAAAAAAATATGGTGTACTGACTTAGGACTGTCTCCTTTCTCAAATAATCAATTTTATAATATTCTAGAATGCATAATCATAGGATGGAAATTGATTCCAATGCCTAATAAGTCTGAATATAAACCACATCTTGTTATTTACCCTTTATGGGAAAATACATTTAACAAATGCATGGATAGTCCATTGCTATTAACGCCGATGAAACATAAAGGTATAGATTTGTGTGTTTCGTATGATGAAGAAAAAGAAAATGTACATCAAATAACAGCATATTGTAGTAAGATAATTGAGTTAGGAAAAGACATACGTTCAGCAACATTTATTTCTTATCTGAAAGAAAACTTCAATAATCCAAATGTTAAAAGTAATTTTTTGTTGCAAATTAAACTCTTCAGACTACTATATGGCATATATTTATATCTTGACAAAATGGAATTAGCAGAAAATATCTACATAACCCTAAAGTATGAATCCTGTTTATGGGATAAGGAAATTTTTTATTATTGGTATGGAAAGTTAGATACTTGGATAAATTCTATGAGTAATTTAAAAAATAATAGAGAGCTTTTTATAGCAAATATTCAGAAGAATTCAAAAGAAAAAAAAATACTTAATATAAAACACATATCATTTATGTGATGGTAGTGTTCCAAATCGAGAATTATCAAAATAATCATCTGATTATGATGTAAATGTTATAATATCTGGTAACGCTAATGATAAATTAAAAGATCAAGAAGATAAAGTTCTGGAAGATGAAGCTGCGGACATACTATATCATGAAATAGTAGGGCATCCAGCTCCTAATGTTCTTGGTGCGGATACTGGTAATGCAATTAATAATGAAAATAAAATTAGAAAAGAATTAAATAAACCTTTGAGGAGGGAGGATCCTAAACATGTTGAATAAATTATTTTTCCTATTTATATACATTTTTTCGAGTAGTATGCAAATTTCAGCTAACGACTCACTATTAGTAAATTCAAAGTGGACTTTAATGTACACCCTTATTCTACATGGTGATACTATCATACGCAATGGTGAATCATATATTCGTGAAAATACGGAGATTGGAACTGGCAATAACGGAGGTCCTACACTTATTTTTAAGAATAATCATACCCTTATCAAGATAGATCCCATAGGTTCAAAAAAATATTGGATATGGTCACTTGATAAGGATACACTAATCATGCAGAGAAATTATAAGAAAAAAACTTTCAAAGAAAAATATCTGATAAGTTTTGAAAATAAAAAACGAATATTATATTTATCTCCAGTATTTCATCAGAAGACAATATATGTTTTTGGAAAAAATCTATCATTTAGGTTCAAATGATTGGCATTCAATAGCCTAATGAGTTATGAAATGCAGTAGGTAATGATTTAGCGACCTATCTTCAACAATGATATACAACGCTTTGCATAACTCGAATAACCTGTTGCAAAGATAAGAGTATATCGTGAGAAAAAAGAATTTTCTCCGAGTTATTTTCGTAAAGCCGTCCGTTTGGGCGGCTTTTTGTTTTCCGTGTATTTTATTCTTATGATGAAATGCAGTCTCCGAAGACTGCGTTTTTTGTTTTCGCCCTGCTTCTTTCCATGCACATCCTCCACTTATGCCTGTGTATCATGTCGGGATCGGTTGTTCGTTGTCAGCGGCAAAGGTAGTTCCGGGCTTCTACGGACAAAAAAGGTCGGGGCGGCAAGCCGTTTAGACGACAATCTCCACACTTCCATTTCATTGCAGGTAGTATTCTCGCCGTAAAACCTTGTTTGTCCTAAGCCCTACCTTTTTACGCCACTGAAACGAAAACGACCGACCCGACGGAAAGACGCATAAAAAAAATGTCGGATATGCGAGAAGCTGGGAAAAAGAAAAAGTTGAAACTCAACTCCCTCACCTCTGGAATCCGCCTAAAATCAAAAAAATCAGACAAGATGAAACTGAGATACAAAATATCAATTTGGGTGGCACTTGCACTCGCAGGCTCTCTCCTTTGTGGCGGAAGCATCTGGCTTTGGCTGGCAGGGATATGTGCAGGAAAATTCCTCATTCGGTTACTCCTTACCATTGCTTTGGCTATCGCAGTGTACATTCTGACTTATGCCCTCATCATCGGAGCAATACTTTGGTTACTCATTTCTTAAACAGGCAGATATATGAAAAGAAGAAGCAAGACAATCGCACAGCAATGCAGATACTATGAGGTGGACAACATCTTCGAGTATATGGTATCGGTTTACCTCAACGGAAATATCTCCGCCTTTGGGGAATTATTCAAGGAACTTAATCGGAAGGACAGAAAGGAATTTATCCTCTATCTCTTTTCAGAGGTCGAACCTATTCATATCCAAGAAATCATTTTAGCAACCATCTAAAAGTAAGAATAATGGAAAAATTCAATTTTTATCAAGACAGAAAGGTTACTTGTTGGGAACGCACCCACTTTGATGTAAAAGCCGAGAGTTACGAAGAAGCCGTTGCCCTTGTCAAGTCGTGGCAGGGAGAGGACGTGCTTTGCTTTGAGGACGATGAGAATATCATCATCACAGACGGAGAAACCTTGTATGACACCTCCGAAAGCCTATCCGTAGAGGAAAACGGAGGACAGCCGACTATCGAGGTCTTTGCAAACAATGGAGAAGACATCATCAACAATAAACCCGATAACACTGAACAGATATGAGAACGGAAACAAGAACATACGAGGTATATAACCTCCACGAACTGACAAGGGAGGCACAAGCAAAGGCACACAGCCATTGGGCGGAACATTGCGACTATACTTGGGACAGAGAGAACCGAGCCACATTGCAAGCCTTTGAACGGATTTTCAATATCAAGGCGGACAGATGGTCATACGACAGTTGTACCTACACCTATAGTTTCACTTCCCATTACAGCGAGGAGGAAGACAATATGAAAGGGACAAGACTTCTGAAATACCTTGTCAATAACTATTGGAACGACTTGTATCCACCCAAGACTTATTGGAGTGGAAACTACAAGAAGAAACGCAAGAGCCGTGTGTTTGTTTCGGACGATTGTGTGCTGACGGGCTACTGCATAGACTATGAAATCTTGAAACCCATATACGTTTTTCTGAAAGCCCCCAATGATACCACCCTATACGAACTTATGGACAAGTGTTTGAACGGATTTTTCAAGGCTTGCAGGGACGATATGGAATATCAATTCAGCGAGGAAGCCTTTGCCGAAAGTTGCGAAGCTAACAATTATGAGTTCCTATCAGACGGAACATTATTCAACTGATTAAAACATAAAAGACAATGAAAGGTACAGAGCATTTCAAGAGCGTAATCCAATGTTATTTGGAGAACCGAGCATCATACGATGAACTCTTTGCGGAGAGTTTCCGCAAGGAAAACAAGAACATAGACGAGTGTGTAACCTATATCCTCAGCGAGGTACAGAAAAGCGGTTATTCGGGATTTTCGGACGATGAAATCTACTCTATGGCAGTGCATTACTATGACGAGGACGACATAGAGGTAGGCAAGCCTAATTCCTGCAAAGTGGTGGTAAACCACACCATCGAACTCACGGATGAGGAGAAGGCGGAAGCCAGACAGAGAGCCGTAGAGCAATACCAACGTGAAGAACTCTCCAAAATAAAAAGCCGTAACGCAAGACCAAAGAAAGCCGAGACAACGGAAATCGTATCACAACCCTCACTATTCGAGTTTTAATCCCTTAAACAACGAAAGGAAAATGGAAACAATGGATTTAAGCGAAGCACGCATCTATGTAGGCACTTATGCCAAGTACAACAACGGCTCATTGCAGGGAGAATGGGTGGAACTTTCGGACTTCTACGATTTGGACGACTTTATGGAGCGTTGTGCCGAGATACACGAGGATGAGGAAGAACCCGAATATATGTTCCAAGCGTGGGAGGAAATCCCCGATGGTCTGATAAACGAAGGTCATTTGGATGAAAACTTCTTTGAACTTCGGGACGAGTTGGACAGATTGAATGACACGGAGAAAGAAGCCTTTTGGGAATGGGCGGACGGCAACAATGCCCATATCACCCAAGACGCATACAGCCTTGTAAAGGCTTTTCAATCCGCCTATATGGGCAGTTATGCAAGCAGGGAGGATTTTGCGGAGGAAATTGTGAAAATGAAGAACGATTTATCCGATTTTGCACTGAGTTACTTCGACTTCTCCAAATATGCCGATGACCTTTTTGACACAGACTTTTGGTATAAGGACGGTTATGTATTTCGCAACGAATAAAACAAGGAGGATAGAAAATGAAACCAAGAAACAGATATGAGAAGGCTGTCCTTGCCGAGAGCAAGCACCTTCGCCCGATAACCAAGACACAGAGCAAATGGGCATTCCGTGAGTGTATAGACCATTTCGCCTACCGACTGCCCAAAGGTCGCACAACGTGTATGGATTGTGGGCATAGTTGGACAATGGAAAAGCCAACGGACACTTGCACCTGCCCCCATTGCGGGGCAAGGTTGCAGGTCAAGGAAACCTTTGAACGCAAGATTAGGCAGAAGCAATACTTTACGATACTTACCGCTTGCGGAGAGTACCAAGTACTAAGAATGTTTCTTCTTTCTGTGGAAATGGAGAAAGGTTGCAAGGCTTCATCATATACCCTTGAAATTGGTCAATATTGGTGGAACGCACAAGGACGGCAATCAGTGATAGCCGTTCAACGAACATTAGGCAGATACATTGACACCTTTTCTTTCTGTTCGCCAATGGCAGTACGCAACGATAACGAAGCCTACCGTCATATATCGTACTCACCGATATATCCCAAATTCAAGGTTATGGACACACTCCGCAGGAATGGATTTGAGGACGATTTTCACGGCATTGCCCCGACAATCCTTATCCCCGCTATATTATCCGACAGTCGGGCGGAAACCTTGCTGAAAGCAGGCAGAGCCGAGCATTTGAAATACTTCCTCTACAATTCAAGGACATTTGACACTTGTTGGCAGTCCTATAAGGTTGCCACTCGAAACGGCTATGACATAGAGGACATTTCTATATGGTGTGACTATGTGGATATGCTCCGCAGGTTGGGCAAGGACACACACAGCCCGAAGTATGTTTGCCCCACCGACCTATATCGGGAACACGACCGCAGGCAAAACGAGCTTCGCAAACAGAGAGAAAAGGAGGAAATAGAGAGGAAACGCAGGAAGGCGATGGAGGACGAGGAGCGTTTTCAAGAACTCAAATCCAAGTTCTTCGGTCTTTGCTTCACAAACGGCACAATCCAAGTCCACGTATTGGAGAGTGTGCAGGAACATTTGGAGGAGGGGGTGGCAATGCACCATTGCGTATTTGATAGTGCCTACTATCTCAAAGAAAACTCGCTTATCCTTTCGGCAACCATTGAGGGCAAACGGATAGAAACGATTGAGGTTAATTTGGACACGCTCAAAGTTGTGCAAAGTCGTGGCGTTTGTAATCAAAACACAGAGTACCACGACCAAATCGTAAGCCTCGTGAATGCCAACCGCAAATTGATAAGACAGAGAATGAGAGCGACAGCATAAGCAACAATCACCAAAATATCACAGATATGAAAGCAGAAATTGAAAGCATCGTATGTAATTGGGCGGACGAGATACCCCATATCCTTATAAGGGTAATCAATGCCATTACTTTATCCGTCAATGAAGAGGAACTGAGAGCTGCCGTCAAGCGGATAGCCGAAGAAACGGAACTTGACAAGTTCTTTGCCTATGGTTATGGCACACATCATTTTTGGCTTACCCACCGCAGGTTATCGAATGGTGAGCCGATGGAACACAGATTATTAAAAGTTGAGTTTTGAGAATATGAAGAAGAAAGTTTATAGAGTACGGACGCAGTACATTTTCGAGGGAGTGTTTGAGGTTGTTGCCGAAAGCAGGGAGGACGCACAGCAAAAGGTCATTCAGAATTGCGGATTGGTAATGGGTGGGAATATTCACAGCACCTTACCCGATGAAGAGGTGAATTGGGCTTTCTCCACCCACCCTGAAGTCAGGACGGGACGGATAACCATTCAAGAAGAACAGATGAAGTAATGCGGTCGGCAGATTTGCCAATCGCTCCTTTCTTTCGTGAGCCTAAGCAGATAAAGAAAGGAGCAAAGAAACCCCAATAAAAAACACCTCGTTACTTTTGACAGTGAGTTGAGACGGCTCAAAAGTAACAAAAAGCCCATCCAAATATTGTTCTATCTTCTAAAGCCGTATTTTTGTTCACGTTTCTCAAAAGCAACACGCCCTCCTTCCAAAATATCACATATGTGTTCACGGATACCTTGTGAAGATAATATATACTCAGCATTTTCGTCTCTTTGCTTGGTGTCTTCCAAAGATCCGTTGATATATTGAAATTTCAAACCTCCTAAGTTGGGCGTATCCGCACCTTCTTGATTAGCTACAATTACATTTTCTGCGTCTGCACTTACCACAACATTGGAATTGTGCGTCACCAATATTATTTGTCGCTCTTTCTTTTTCCGTTTGATGTATGCTACTAATTCATGATAAATCGCGCGATTATCAAGACTATCCTCTGGTTGGTCTATGAGTATTGGGCATTTCTTATCACTAAAATCCAAAAGTAGTTTCAGGATAACAAAAGCTTGTTTTCCCTCTGACATATTAACAAAATTATCCCCTTGATAAGTCAAGCTATAATCAAGGCTATACCAACTGTGGGTAAGAAATTCTGTTACAACATTTAATGCTTCATATCCATTCTTCAGAAGCACTTTCTCTGAAAGAAGATTCTTAAAGAAGTCCAAACTAATTGCTTTGTTATCTTCATCATATTTATTTAGCAATTCTTGTAGATATTCTTGACGTTCATAACCTCTTTGATTTAGTCTGGTCTCCAAAAAGACTCGCATTTCTTGCTTGTGAAAAGTGAGTTTTACACGAATATCAAGTTTATCATAAGTGATGGCTAAGTTATTACAAATATCATTTGCGCTTATTTTATAAGAGCAATGATTGTCAATGACTTTACGGATTGATTCTTCTCGTTGTAGCCTTGCTTGCTCAAGCTTTTTCTGTATCTCATCAATTGCAGTAAGCTTTCTTTCTTCTTCTTGTATTTTGCTATTAATATCTTTTAATTCCTTATTGTCCTCAAATATCCGTAATCCTTTTTTGTAGATATCAGAAGCTATTATTGTTTGTATCTCCGTGGCTATTTGGTCTTTTGCTTTAGAGGTATCTTCTATGATTTTTTGGACGATCTCTGTCCATTCCATTTCAGTTCTTACTTTCAAACCATTAAACAGACGATCTACTTCATACTGATTCAACCCAAAAGATAATTTATCAAAATCCCATTTTTTCTCAAAGGAAGAATCGAATGGAGTGAGATTTTTTAATCTATTCAACAACTCAAGGTCGTTATCTGCCGCAGCAATAAGTTTCTTCTTTTCTTGAATTTGATATACATAAGCATCAAATGAAACTCTTTCTTCTTGTGTTAATGCTCCATCTTTTTGCAGAGTAGATGCTTTTGTTTTCAATAGTTGCAATTGTTGTTGAACACCATCCCTATTACCTTTTTCTGATAAACTCTTTTTTAGAGAATCAATCTCTTTTTGCAGTTGAAAAACATAGAAAACTCCATCCGTTACACTTTTAGAAACATCTGTAAGATGAGTATAATAATTCTCTAAAATTCTATTTTCATCTTTGCTCTTTATTATGTCTTCTACTATTTTATTCGTCTTTTCTGAGTCAAAAGCAATCTCGTGCATGTAACTTTGTCGGAAATATTCTATTTCACGACCGAGTTGATTATTTCCATCCTGCCATCTGATAGAAACCCCATCAAGATGTTGTCTAATAAAATCACCTTCTCCAACTTCTTTATTTCCATGCTTAGCAGCTATTGCTTTAAGTAATGATGATTTCCCTGTAGAACGTCCTCCTATGATAGTATTTAAGTTAGGATTGAGAAAAATTTTCCCATCCCAAAAATCATCCTCTTTTAATGTTATACTATCAATTACCTGATAAATATTCTTCTCGTCAGGTTTGGTTATTTGAATCTTCACTCTATCCTCTGGTTCAAACAGAATCTGTTTTAGTCCTTCGAATGTAGTATCAGCCTTAATCCAAGTTTTACAATTTCCCAATCTATCCTTTAGCTCAATCTGGTCTGCAAAAGAATGGGCATCACTACAATCTAATAGCAAATCATTTACACCTTGTTCATGTAGTTTTTCTTTTGATTTATTGTATGCTTCGATATCCTCGGCTGCGGTAAATACTATATCAACATCATTAATGATACTCTTTTTTTCTGCTATAGAATTATCGTTCCATTTGAAATCTTCCCATTCTGTTTTACCAATAGCTGTCATGAATTTGCCCTCAAATATCTGATTGGCATTTGATAAAGCATTTTTAATGACAGACGTCTCAAGATTGAGATTATTAAATCCTTCTCTTAATGGACTTCCATAGTGTTGGTGTTCATTTTCTGGTACAGAGGCTATAATCCGTTCTCCTAAATCTTGAATACTTTCTATTGAAATAACTCCACCCCACTGTTGAGTACAGTCTGGACTTAATGTATAATGCGCAGTGAGAGCATTCAAGAATTGCTGCTGAATTTGATCAGGGGTTAGTTCATTAGAAAAAATGACATGGTAGTTTATTCTTTTAAACTTCTTATTTCCACAGAACTTTGATAACCTAAACTCGACAACAGGTAGTATCAACTCTATATTTTGCAGCCTACCTTGTTCTTTATAATCAAGAATTTTACGATAACCATCAATAAAAAGATAGTCATTGATACCAAGAACTTTTATATCATCGGGAAGATGCTCTAAAGCATCTATATACTTCTCCCATATATCTTCATCAGGAGAGCACTTATAATTATGCTCCAAAGAAAAAGGAGTATGGACATGCAAGTCCCAAATTCTCCATTCCGATCCTCTGTTCATGATTTTTCTATATTAATATTACCTTTCGCAAAGGTACTCATTCATAACGAGAAAGGCGAATAAAACGGCGAAAAAACGCCCCTTGCAGAACATAAAAATGTCGCAAGAGGCGTATTTGATAATCAAGGTATATAAAACAGGGCAAACTCCACCTTTCGCCGTTTGACAAGTCCTCGCAGAACTTTGCCTTTGTATTGGCAAAAAGAGACAAATTCACGGTAGAAATCCCTGTCGCCCGACTCTATCTTTCGTAGCAGTCGGCTCTTGGGATACTTCCCGTATCCCAGCAACCTACCCGCTCCAACATTGTAGGACAGAACGGCAAGCAACAAAGCATCCTTGCCGTAGTCCTTGAACATCATCAGACGCTTCATCAGGTCTGACCGGAGCAGCGAGTCCGCCTGCCGTTCCGTCATCGCTGCCGTGAAATGTTCGCCCGGCAAGAGCTGATGCCCGTATCCGACATAGGGAGCATCTTTGAACCCGTGTAAGCCCTCAAAATGCTTGATGCAGACAACGGCACGCTCAAAGGGCGGCAACGAGAGAAGTACATTTCTTCTGTCCTGAGCCGAAAGCCGTAAGCAGGAAAGGCAGACAAGGCACAAGACGACAAGTTTACTTCCTATCCTCATCCTTCTTCTCCTTTTCCTCGTTCTTCTGACTGTTGAACTCAAACGAGAGCTTTGCCGTCTGCCCGAAGTTGTCCTCCACATACACATCTATTGTCTGTTGGTCTGTGGATGCGGAAGTATAGTATAGCCTGAACTCTTCTTTCGTGAGCGGATAACGGTCTTTGGGCTTGAAGACCATACCGTTATCCATCTTCAATCTCCCCCTACCATCGGGTTGGAAATAACGGATGGTATAGCGTGCATCTTCAAATCGCCCCTGCCGTTTGAGCGTGCAGCGTATTTCCGCCGTCTGTCCCTTGGCGATATGCTTCTGCACCGGCATTGTCTCTACCGTGAACGGATACGCCTGCTGAATATCCAGCTCGTGATTACAAGCAGATAAACAAAACACAGCAATGGAGAGTACCCCCATTACCCAAATTGTATTCAATATTTTCTTCTTCATTGTTTGTTACATTTTATATTATACACTCACACCCGCCTTTGAGACAGCAGGTAGTCATTCAAATCCTTATGTTTGGCATATAGGGCAGAACGGTCGATGACCTTCTCCCCGAAACAGCCATGCAATCTCTGAAAAGTCCTTCTCCCTGCCTCGTCATTGTCGAGGAAGCATTCTATCCTTTCATAGCCCTGCAAGGCTTTCTCCGCTTTTTCCACGTTGGAGACGGAATTAAGCACAAGCCAGTCCGAAGCGATGATGCCCATTTGCATAGCGGAGAGGTAATCCATAAAGCCCTCGAATACGGCACACACGTCCGAACCGTTACGCTTCAGTGAAATATCCTTCGGAGGGATGCAGCCCTTGAAGAAGCGATTACGCAATTCCATTCCTCCTGCCTCATTACGAAAGCCGATGGCATAGTACCGTTTGCCATGCACCCGGTATCGAACCTCCTCGCAGTTGGGTATGGCAACGTGGGCATTGATTCCCCGTTCTTCCAGATAACCCAGCAGTCTGGGATTCTGCAATGGTCGCACCCAAATATCCTCGAAGACAAGTCCTTTCCTTTCGCTTCTTTGCGGTTGTTCCAAAGCAAGTGGCGGACACGTTCCACTCTTTGCAATGAAAGCCGCCCGCAGGAGGAAGTCACCGCTTCCGATAAACTCTCCTGCTAAGTCGAAAATGTCGCCCCCTTTGCCGATTCCAAAGTCGAACCATACATTTTTATTCGTATCGACCTTGAACGAGGGTGTCCGTTCCGTGCGGTAAGGAGCATTGTACCAGAGAATGCCACCTTTCTGCTTTTTTGGCTGAATCCCCATTGCGTTCAGGAAGTCCGCAATGGGGATTTTTCTCATTTGTCGCACGTCCATCAGTCCAGCATGATTTTCAGTCCGACACCGTACTGGGCATGGAAACGCTCCGTAGAGCCACCCCACAGACAACACTCCCTGCCATAGAACAATAACACCAATCTGTCCGTCAGATAAGTCTCCGCCTGCAAGGTAACGGCACCACCATAAAGAAAGCCGTCCTTATTTCGTAGCGTCGAGCCGTCAAAGAGCAGTTTCTTTCCACCATTGACCGTCTCATATCCCGCCAAGGCAGAAACGCCTGCGGAGAGGAAGAAGGTCTTGCTCCCGTCGGACAGCATATTACAGAAGAAACCTCCCTCGCCCGTGAACTGCTCCGTAGGGATACGGCTATCCCGATAAGGGTGGTATCTGCAGAGATACTCCGCCCCAAGCACCCATTGATGTCCGCCTTTAGTGTAGGTGGCAAGCGAAGCCCCGAACATATAGCCTGTGTTGTTGCTGGCAGACTTGGCATAAAAGCCGTCCGCCATGCCTGCGGTCAGGCGTATGCCCTTCATTTTGGGCAGACAGCGTTGGGCGTGTGCCTGCCCTGCAAAGAGGGCAAGCATCACGATAAATATGGAAAATAGAGACTTTCTCATATTACTTCACTCTGAGTTCGTCAATCTCCCCTGCACGCACAAGGTCTTCGTTCTCCACGATGAAGGACTGATGTCGCCCACCGTTTTTCTCGTGCATCTCCACAATGAGCTGCTTGTCATCGGGGATGGTGAACTTCTGAAGCGTGAACACCGTGCGACCGCTCTTCTGTCCCGCCACACAGGTAACATAGTTGTAGGCACGCAGCGGAAGCAGTACCTGCTCCTGCATGGCGGTCTGCTTGGCAACCTTCTTATCCACGATTTTGAACGTGATGAAGTCGATGTCGAACGGAACGTTGGATTTGTTGCGCAGTTCGGTGTGGAAGTACAGTAACCCGTTGTGCGAGTACAGACCTCGAAGCAAATATTGAATGCCAAACGCCTTGCTGCCGATGTGCTTGACGGTACGCCTATTCTCCTTATGGATGGACTTCATGATGAGCCTTACCAGCATCGGACTCTCGCTGCCAAGTTCCTTCAGATAGACCTCCATCGCATTGTTTGGGCGGTTTACGCTCGCACCGTCATGAATAAAGTCCGTCATCTCCACGTTCAAGAGCAGCGGCTCGTCGGCATACTTGACATTAAAGGTGTAAAACGCACCGTCCTCCGTGATGACGCTCATATTCGTCTCCTCCCGGAAGTTCTTGACCGTCGCTTTCACACGGATGACGTTCTCCGCTCCGTCCGCCTTACCCGCAATGAGGTTGGGCGAACCCAAATCCACATAGCGAACGGCGGAGGGGAAGATGATGTGCACCGTCTTATCGTAGGTGATTTCCAACCCGTGAGGCGGTATCATGCGCTCAAAGGCGATTTTACGTGTCAGTCCCTCATAGAGGTCTCCGCTTGAAGTTGTTTCCTGTGCGTTCGCACAGACTACGCCCAGCATCAGGGCGATGGCTAAAACTGTTCTTTTCATTTTACTTTGGATTAAAGTGGTGAATAATAATTGTGATTTACTTGTTCTCTGGCTGATAGAGTAGCACCTTATAACCTGCCTTCAGATGCACCTTGACGGTACGCATCTTCTTTGCAAAGTATTGGCTTGTTCCCTGTATCAGCCCCTTGCCGAGGTCGGAGGCAAGCTGTGCTTTTGCATCAGTGGAGATGTTCACGCTGCTGCCTACGGATGTCCCCATACCCGCAACGATTTCCTTGGCGGCACTGCGTTCCATCGAGCCGGGAATGAATATCCCTGCCTGTCCGTCCGTGTCATAGACCGACAGCTCCACGGGAATGATGCTTCCCCGATACTCCAATGAGGAAATGACAATGGAGAGTCGTTCGCCCTGCAACTTTGCCGTTCCCACGACAAGGGCATTGCGTGGAATCTCCCTGCCCGATACCAACATCGGCTCCAAGAGACGGAAACGCACCGTCTGCCCATCCATAACCGTCTGATTGTTATACACACAGGCTGATATGGTGTTTCTCTCCGTCTGCGAGATTGTCCCGATAGCCGTTTGAAACATATAGTTCCTCTCCTTGACATATTCGGAGCGGAAAGTCGAGTCGCTCATCGGCTGTGCCAGAGCCGACACCACTTGACCGCTCACCTGCCTGACAGGAAACGCCATTGCCTTTCCATTGCGACCGGAAGAGACCGCTTTCCTTTCGGAAGCCGTCTCATTCCCCGAGGTATGTGTCACCGAAGCAGATTGTCCATTACCTCCTGCGGGCATATACTTGGCTGCCAGTTGATAGGATTTTTCGAGCAGTGCCATCTGGTCGTTCACGGTTATAGCGGGCGACTGCTGCTCGGCACTCATACGACTTTCCAACTCCTTCAAACGGGTACGCATTTCCTCTTTTTCCGGGTCTTCTCTTGGTGCTTCATAGAAACTGCCGAGCGTGCGGTTGATGTCTTGGTAAGCGGAAGCCGAAGCATGGAATCCCTCTTGTGGAGCAGTGGTACGAGAGCCGAAACCGTTATCTCTTTCCGACAAATCCGTCTTCAATGCCAACTCTTCGGAACTCTGCACCGGTTGTCCTCCTGTCATCTCCCCGAACATGGAACTGAGGCTTTGCATGGCACGGCTTCGTTCCTGTTCCTTCTGTTCCATCATCTCCTTTTCGTAGGCTTTCTTCTTATCGCCGATGAGTTCCGAGGCTTGCGGATCCGGCATTTCCGTATTGAAACCTTGGCTGTCCTGCTCCTCCTCTTTCTTCGATGGGGCAAAGATGAGCCACATACAGCCTGCAAAAAGCAGGAACATCAGCGGGTAAATGACAAACTTCTTTCGCCTTTGTTTTTCTTCCTCCGTCAGTTCAGGCGAGGTGCTCGTATTGGAGGCTGTCTTTCTTTTGAATGGGTACATAATCGTAATACTTTAATAGGTTGATACTGTCGTTGGGATAGAGCCGCCTTACTTCAGGGGTTTCGATATGCTCGATTGCCGGTAACGTTTCCTCCTCGGAGTCTCCGTCTGAGAAGATACGGTACAAACCGTTGAAGAAAACATAGTTGGCAAGTATGGCGAAAAAGAGAAGCATCGTCAGGACGACATACAGCCTCAAATGAGCGGGGATGCGTCCGCACAGGCGGCGGAGCCTTGCCTCCGCTCCCTCCTGCATCATTCGGAACAGACTTTTCTTTTTCATCGCTTACGGGTACTGATGTCCTTGTTCTCCAAAATCTCAAATCCCTCGATGTTAAAACCGTTCGGGTTGTCGTCGCTTCGGTTCGTGTTCAGCAGGCGGCACTCCGTAACGAGGCTGCGTTCCGTGACGTTGCTGGCACGGATAATCAACTGTCGGGCATACGTCCTTGCGGAATACGGATAGCGGTTGAAGTTGCATACCACGCTGTCCACCTGCACGACTTGGTTGATGTTGCCCGCAATGATACGGTTGTAATATCCCTTCTCTGAGAAATCCCGATAATAGTTGTAGGCACTCTTGTCCGCCAAGAGCAATGCACGGGAGATATTGCTTTCAATCGCATTCTTGTCTGGTGAAAGCGTGAAGAACAGTTCGTGGAAGCGGCGGATATGCTCCTTGGCTTCCGCGGGTCTATTCTGCGACAGATCCTGCGACAGGGCGAGCATCAGCGACTTACCGCCATCCAATACATATATTTTCTGCCTCTGGGCTTCGGCAAAGGAGTAGGCACTCCATACCGAATAGCCCGCAAGGGTAGCACACAGGCAGATGACGACCAAGGTAAAGAGGCGTATCTGCCTGAAACTCGTTTCGATATTCTTTAATGACTTAAATTCCATAGCTTTTTAATTTTGTTCCGATGGTTCGGAGGATTTGTTTCCTCCCCGATGAAATAACTTCCCGGCAATCTCCTTGCCCTTGCTACCCGCATAGTTCATCGCATTTCGTGCGTGTCCTCCGGCGAAACCGCCGACGGCTCCACCCACGGCACCTGCGATACCTGCACCCTTTGAAGCAGCAAGTCCCACGTTCTTGCCATAGTTCCCTGCACCTCCCGCTTGGATAATCCAACCGGCAACGGTGGGAACGGTAAAGTAGCCGATGATACCGATGATCATAAAGACCAAATACACACCGTTCGAGGCATCTATGGAATAGGTCGGGTCGTTCTGTAACTGTGTGATGTCGTGCTTGAGCATCAGTTCCTGGATTTTTGCCAGCATCGAACTGAACAAGTCCGCCACGGGCGCCAGAAATAGATGGAGACATACCTCGTAATCCATTGCGTGAGGGTACTCTGAAAACCGTCCCATACGGAGATGGCGAAGGCTATCGGTCCCAAGATGGAGAGGACAATCAGGAAGAAAGTCCTGAGCGTGTCGATGAGCAGGGCGGAAGCGGCGAAGAGCAGTTCCAAAAACTCCCGCACCATATTACGGAACCATTTTTTGAAGTTGTACATACTGCGTTCCACATACATCCCTGCCATCGTTGCCATATCCGAAGGCGAAAGACCGAGTTCATCTATTTTTTTATCGAACTCCTCGTTGCTCACCAAGTAGGCGGTCTCCGGGTCACGCACCATTGACTCATACTCTATCTTGTCCCGCATCTTGCGGTACTCGTCCATCTTGAAGGTTTGCGTCTCCATCATCTTGTGCGTTCCCTGCACGACGGGACTGAGCACACCGTTGATGGTGTCCAAGACCATCGGGAAAAAGAGAATGCAGAGACCGAGAGCGAACGGACGGAGCAGTGGATAGACGTCGATAGGCTCGGCACGGGCAAGCGTCTGCCATATCCTGAGTGCCACATAGAAGAGAGCACCCAAGCCCGCAATTCCCTTTGCAACGGCAATCATGTCGCCGCACATGGGCATCATCTCCGTATAAAGCGAACGGAGCACCTGATGCAGATTGTCAAATTCCGCTCCCATGGCTACCAGTATCTTTCGTTGTCCGTCCCGTACAGGTCAAGTACCCTGTCCGCATCCTTCTTCGCCTTGGCTCTGAGGTAACTCACGGAGATGTTCTTGTTGGTGTAGTAGCGCACGAGGTTGCGGTAGTCCCTCACCTCCTTGTAGCAGTGGTCCACCACGTCCATACGCTCCTTGTCGGTCATCTTCAGTGTGGTGATGTTCACCACCTGTTTCAGTTCCTTGAGCAGGTTGTTGCTCTCTCCGAGCAGTTTGGTATAGCCGTTGGCAATGGCTATCAGTTCCTCCGGTCGGAAGTTCGGGTCGGAGAGCATCTTCTTGTAGTTGTTCACATAGATGTCGGAGATTTCCCCGACCATCAGAATGGTCTCCTTTACCCTTTGGGCATCACGAACGAGGTCGTTCACCTTTTTCAGGGCATCGTAGTACTTCTTGCTCTCATTGTAGAGCTTCTCCACCTCCTTGAAGTTGTCGAGCGTGTTCTTGACCGTCTTGGAGGTCTGCACGATTTCCTTGGTGGTGTTGATGATGCTCTGTGCAAGGTTGGTGGGGTCTGTGACCACCCACTGGGCGTGTGCGCTACCTGCCATGAGACAACCGCACGCCATAAGCATTAAAATTTTCTTTCTCATTTTACTTTGGATTTTAGTGAATGTTATTGTTGTCTAATTCTCTTCGGCAAGTTGCCTGACGGCAAGCTCCATGTTGCCGCCAAGTTGCTCGGCTCTGGCAAGCACACGCATCTTCTCCGTCTCTTCCGTCGTGTAGGTGAGGTATTCGGCTTTCGACACTTCCGTGGCATAGACGGCGGACTGTACGCCACCCAGCCCAATCCACACCTCCTTGTATAACCTTGTGGCATCGTTGCTCTGGTTGATGGAGAGTATCTGCCCCCGTTCCTTGTCCGTCAGTCCCAAGAGTTCCTGTATCTGATCGAACTTGTTCATGTACTTGCGCTGGTCAAGCAGTATCTTGCAGTCGGAATTGTTGATGATACTTTCCTTGACAATGGGCGACTGGATGATGTCGTCCACCTCCTGTGTAACCACGACCGCCTCGCCGAAGAATTTTCTTACCGTTTTGTAGAGGTATTTTATATATCCCGCCATATTTGCGGACGCAATCGCCTTCCAAGCCTCCTCGATAAGGATGACTTTCCGTATTCCCTTCAGCCGTCGCATCTTGTTGATGAAGAGTTCCATAATGATGATGGTCGTGATGGGGAAAAGGATGGGATGATCCTTTATCGCGTCGATTTCGAAGACGATAAAGCGGGCGTTCAAGAGATCGAGCTGCTTGTCCGAGTTCAATAGATAGTCGTATTCTCCACCCTTATAGTACGGCTCCAGCACGTTGAGAAAATTAGCCAAGTCAAAATCCTTTTCCCTGACCTTCTTATCATGGAGCAAAGTCGCATAATCGGTAGTGAGAAACTCATAAAAGCTGTTGAATGAGGGTACGATGCCGTCGTCCGTCTTGATACGTTCGATAAAGAGCGACACGGCATTGGAGAGGGCGACCTCCTCCGAGCGTGTGGCAGGTTCGTTATCCTTCTTCCAAAGGGTCAGCAGCAATGTCTTGATGCTCTCGCGCTTCTCCACGTCGAACACCTTGTCCGGTGTATAGAACGGGTTGAAGCTGATGGGGCTTTCGTCCGTGTAGGTGAAATAGACCCCGTCCTCACCCTGCGTCTTGTGGCGTATCATCTCGCACAGCCCCTGATAGCTGTTTCCCGTGTCCACTAAGACGATATGGGTATTCTGTTCCCAGTACTGCCTCAAGAGATGGTTGGTGAAAAACGACTTACCGCTGCCCGAGGGTCCCAAGATGAACTTGTTACGGTTCGTGATGATGCCTTTCTTCATCGGCAGGTCGGAGATGTCAAGGTGAATCGGCTTGCCGCTGCGGTCTGCCATCTTGATGCCGAACGGTGAGAGCGAATCTTGGTAGTTGGTCTCCTCGTTGAAGAAGCAGACCGCCTGTTCGATGAAGGTGTAGAAACTCTCTTCGGCGGGGAAGTCGGCTTCATTGCCCGGGATGCCTGCCCAAAAGAGCGTAGGCACGTCCACGGTGTTGTGCCGTGGCTTGCACTCCATCAAGGCAAGCTGGCTGCCCACGTCGTTGCGGATACATCGGAGTTCCTCGCCGTCCTCGCTCCATGCCAGCACGTTGCAGTGGCAGCGGACGGAGGTAAGCCCAAAGCTGTGCGCCTCATTCAGATACTCGTCTATCCACTGCTTATTGATCTGGTTGCTTCGGCTGTAGCGGGAGAGCGAGTACATGTTCCGTGCATTCTTCTCAAAGCGTTGCAGGTTCTCCGCACTGTCGTCAATGAGCACATACTGGTTGTAGATATGGCTGCACGGCAGCAACAGTCCCACGGGTGCGGCAAAGGAAAGGCGGCAGTCGCTGCGGTCAGTGGATAAACGCTCATAGCGCATATCCGTGCCTACCAGCCCGGGCAGGTCTTCCGTATCGGAAAGGGTATGCAGGCAGAGTCGCTTATCACCGATACGCATTTGGTCGGCTTTGAGGTCGATGTCCTCCAAAACCGTCGTGTCGGAGAGGGACAGCGAGAAATACTTCTCAATCAGTCCCGGTGTCTCCGCCGTCCCGATAATCTCCTCGTCCGTTAGGCGAGAGAGGCGAATAAAACCGCTTTCGTTCATAATCCGCTCGAATTGCTCGGTCGCTTCGAGGAACTTGCGGGCAGTATCCTTGTCCCGTACCTCCTTGGGGATGATATGTCCTCGGCAGAGGGTGGAGAAGTTGCTTTGCTGCCGGTTGCGGTTCTTGGTCGTCTTGGTCAGGAACAGATAGCAGGCGTGATTCAAGAACGGTCGCTCATTGAAGTGTCGCTCGAAACTGCGGGAGAGGAAACTCATCTCCTCCTTTTGCAAGTCCGGACGGTAGCCCTCCTTGACAAACCAATCCTGCTTGTGTACGACGCTGTAGGTCGGCAACACCTTGATTGCCTTTACCCAAGAAGAATGGATAGAGGCATACTCCGCACTCGTCACCGTATAGAGTTCGGGCAAGTCCACACGGAAAGCGACCGTGATGTCGGCGTCCTTCGAGATGATGCAGCCCTCTTCGACGGCAAGCAGCGGGAAGCGGTTTTCCAGCGTGGTGGCTTTCAGTACGTTTCTCATTCTTTGTCCTCCTTTCCTTTGTTTGTTCTTTTACGTTCTCTTCTCTTTCGTCTTGGCAGCTCCTTGTACCGTAGCAGACGGGGAATGCGTCGTCGGTTGATGAGGTAACGGGGATGGCTGTGCAGCGCGGAACGCTTCATCAGGCCGTGTTCCCCATACTTCCTGTTCAGGGAGAAGGTCTGCCACACCAAGATGGCTGCGGCAGTACCTCCGAATCCGATACAAATCCATTGATTGACACCCGCCATGTAGAGGATGACAAACAGCACGAAGAGGGCGAGCAGCCCTCCTGCGAAGATGAACAGGTATTGGCTTTTGAGTCCCTGAAACTCTACCGAACGACCGATCCCCTTGTTGATGGGATAGGTCTCCATAGGCTTAGAGGAAGAAACTTCTTAAAATGGTGGCTGCGACAATAAGGAAGATACAGGCTCCAAACCAGCTTGCAGCGGTTTTCGAAGTGTCCGGGTCGCCTGACGAGAACTTTGAATAGACCTTTACCCCGCCGATAAGTCCCACGACCGCACCGATGGCGTAGATGAGTTTCGTGGCAGGGTCAAAATAGGACGTTACCATGTTGGTGGCTTGGTTGATGCCCGACAAGCCGTTGCCTTGGGCAAAGGCGGAATAGGCGGAAAGCAGCAGAACGGCTGCGATAAGAAAATGTCTTTTGGTCATAAATCTTTGTTTTGTGCCGAGAGGATTGGATATGTTCTCTCGACGGGTGAATACTGTTGTTACTTTCGGATTTCAGTGGTGGCTTCTCTCGTATGTCAGCCGTACTCTTTTTCTTTCATCGTCTTTGACTGTTTAATGGGTTTGTTACTATTTGCCCTTGCCCTCAGAGGGAACATAAAGCTCTTCAAAACGGTTGCGGACAATATCGTCTATCGTGGAAGAACGAACTTTGTCGCTTCGGAGTGTTTCCATCAGACGAGTGCCTTCCAATTCGGTCAATGTCTCACCGGCTCTTTGTCGCTCCGCTATGGAAGAGGCGTTTCGGTGTATGACCGACAAGGCTTCCTGCACCCGTGCAAAGTCAATTCCTCCGTCGTATGTCTCCTTTTCAGCGTTCGGCACTGCCACTTCGACCTCTTCCTCTTCTCCTGCCGTTGCCCCATCCGTTTCATACCAGAGGGGAACATCGTCGATTTCAGGAAGTCCTCCCGTATCTCCGGAGTGCTCGTTTCCGTTTTCCATGGCAAATGTAGAACTCTTTTTCCCCGTAGAATCGACTTCCGGATAACTGCGTACTTGTGGCTTCGAGTGGCATATTTGAAAGCGACTTTTACCGATGATTTCAGCCTCGGAAACCTCTTCTGTGAGATCTTCCCTTTTGGCTTTTCGTCTTGCCATTCTCTTTCTCCGTTCGTATCCAAAGAATAGAAGCAAATATAGGAGATAGAGCAGGAATGCTATAAAAACTATTCGGAACATAGGCGGGAGATGATTTCGAGTAGTTCTTTTCCCAAACTATCGGCAAGCCGACCTGATGTTCCGCCTCTTGGAGAACGGAGCGTGCAGATACCCGCCTTGCCGTCAGCGAAGCATGGACGGAAATGTTTGGAATATGGCAAGGAGGTCTGCATAAGTACAGCTCCCGTCTCATCGGCAAGCGTTCGACAGCGTTCTTGGACTTCTTCTTTTTCCCAAGAGCCGACCATGTTACGAAGCAGGCAGAGTTCCTTGATGCTTCCCTTGCCCATGGTTAATACCTGTTCGCCTACAATCTCAATGAAGCGGCGGACGGCATCGGCATCCATCGGATTACCCGTAACGGGAAAGATGACCGCATCCATACGGGTCAATAACTCCACCGTACCTTCGGTTCGCATCAATGGCGGCAGGTCGAAAAAGATACACTTGGGGCGAATTCCCGTATTGAGTCGCTCTGCTTCCTTCCATGTTTTTGCTATGGGGACACAAACAATTGGATAGGGTTGAAGCCATAATGGTTGCCGCATCATATTTTTGAGGCACTTATCGGAAAATCCTTGCTTATTTTGTCCCTCAGTTTCTTTTCCCCTTAGGTAAGCCGTCGTATAGAGCGGATAATTGCAGTCTATTACCGCAACGCTGTATCCTAAATGATAATGAAGGGTACTTGCCGCAAGTACGGTAAGCGTGGTTTTGCCGACACCTCCCAAAGGGGATGCAATGGCGATGTGAATCGGATTGCTCATGATTTTTCTTTTGATGGGTGAATACTATATCTTGATAAATTTGCTGTAATCGAAGTTCCCGGACTGAACCGCCTTGTGAGCTTGATTCATGACACGTTCCAGCAGTTCATGGATACGTCCGCCGGCAACTTTCTCTATCTCTTGGAGCATCGGTGAATCGTGCAACTTACAGATGGTTTCTGCCGCTTTGACCTCTTCCTCTATGGGAACCTCCTTACGGGACAGGACACTTCCCATGTGGTGCAGTTCTTTCGCAGTGATACTTTCTGAGAGAGAATGGCTTTCTCCCTCAAACTCCACCTGAACGTACTCCTCTTCACTCTCCATATCCAGAAGTTCCGAAGATAGAACAGGCTTGCTATTCTCCTCGTCCTCCTCTTCGGGTGTTATGGGAAGTTCGGCCAACAGGACATTCTCCTCTTGTACGAACTCCCGCTTGGGAATACGTATAGTAACAACGACTTTGTCTTTTCCCCGTTCCTTAAAGAAGAGTCTTAAGTCTTGATAGAGTCGCTTGGCTTTTCGATAGAGGTCGTACAGGAAACGCACGACCTGCACGCTGCCGAGATAGGCTAAGCCGACCAGCAGCAGAATGAAAAATGTCTGTTTCATGTCACAATAATTTCTTGAAATTCTGTTCGCTTAACCGGTTGATTTCTTCCTTGTAGTCCTCTAAATGTTTGAGGAGGATATTTTCGACATACATTCCCAGCGTCATTTCCCGCTTCCTGATGAAGAGGACAATCTCCGCCAGCTTATCCTGCAATTCTTTGGAGATGTAGATAGCCTTTCGGTCAAACAAATCATTGCGGTGCATGAAGAGTGATACATAGTCTCCCTTGGCGACATTCCTGCGACGGGTACGAATGGGAGAATGGAATTCTTCCGCCGTTTCTTGGGGTACTTCAGTCATATCGTTTTTCTTTTCCTCGACTGTGGCTGATGCAGCCATCTCACTCTCTTTCTTTTTCATCGGGATACCCTGTGAAATCAATTCCCGAATGGCTACGGGATCGACCTTTCCTTTATTCTTCTCTGCCATAATCTTCTGTTCTAATGATGTTAAGAATATCTTCTACAAGTTCTTTCAATTTGCTGCCTCGCAAAAGGGTGCGGGAAGGAGGAAAGATGGTGGAACGAAACAGTGTCGCCCCATTATCTGTCGCCTCTTTCTTATAGCGTGTCGTATTGGGGACAGCAGTCGGCAAAAGAGGAAGTCCCAATTCGGCAATCACTGTTTCGTACAGCGCATAGAGCGGTGTCTTCTCCCTGCCGTCCACCATGTTCCAGAAAAGGTATATCCCTTTATTCTCCGTCTGTGGATTGTCGGTGATGCCTGTCTTGATGACGGAGGCAAAACTCAGGGTACTCTCCAACGAGATACGGTCTGCGGAGATCGGCGTAAAGATGTAATCCATTCCGGAGAGCGTGTTCACCACACCATCGTTGTTGATGGTGCCGGGCAGGTCAAAGAAGACGAAATCCGTATCCGCTTCATTCGTTTCCAGATATTCCCTGACTGTTTCCACGGCTGTATCTGCCGTTGAACATAGAATGGTGTATGTGGACTTAGACCCACCGGAGAACTGGGCGACAGCCAATTCCTGCAGCGATGGGTTGCGTTCCAAGCCTTGTGCATCACGCTGACGCATGGCATTGATGCTGAATTGCGGATAATCGCAATCCACGACAATCAGATTATACCCGCAAACATAGTGCAGGTAACTTGCTGCCAAGACCGTGAAGGTCGTTTTGCCGACACCACCCTTCTGAGTGGAGAAGGCGATAAAAACAGGTTTCTTTTTCATTTCATTTTCTGTTTAATGGTTTTACATATATGGATGGGAAGGTGTATGCACACCTTGTTTTACTCCTCTGAAAAGGCAGATGGGGAATTGCCGCCATAAGGAAATGGATTTCCATGTGGGCATACCGCCGGAGGCTTTGATAAGGGAATAGAGCCTTACTTGGAGGGGGATTTCCCTCCTTGCCTAAGTATCGGAAAACATGACGGGGGATACACTTGCATACATCCTCCCGCACGTCTCCCATTGTACACTTGTGCAAGTATATACGGAGCTGCTGCCCTATGCCCATTCTCATTCCTATTGCCATACCCTTGGTTGCCTGTTCAAGTAGCTACAAACAGGTGTTTAGACTTGTGGAAGTTGGTATGCCCTCCTACCGGTGAACACCTGTCTGACGGGGCAAATATAGATGTCTTTCAAGCTGTTTTCGCCCCCTTTTTACTAAGTGCGTACTTGTGGCTTCGATTTGGTTGTTTATGGCTTCGTTGCTTGTAACTAACTTATACACAATAGGTAGTAACTTTGCACCCAAGCGATGAGCCGGTGCATTGAAGGCATTAGGAGATATTCTTTTCGAGAAGGTAACGCACCGTCCTTCGGGACGGATTTATTTGCGTCCGTGCAAATAGCAAGGTATGTCTTATGCTGCACGACTTCGTTTTTGCAGCATAAAACCCTTGCTCTTGCAGAGAGCTGAAAAAACTCCGAAGTCGTTTTTTCTTGATAAGAAGAATGCGATGCCTCAAATGCCGGTGATGTCGTGAAACACTAAAATCCATAGTAAACAAATGAGACAAAAGGAAATGAGGAGTATAAGCTCCAAAGAGAAGACGGAGAAGCGTGTTTCCGTTAATTTCACGCCTACCGAATTTGCACAATTCCTATCTATGAAGGAAGTGGCAGGTGTTCAGAGTTTATCGGCATTCATCAAGGCAAGAGTTTTCAACGAGACCTTTCGGGTGATAAAAGTGGATCGCTCGTTGCTCGATTATTATCAGAAACTGACGACTTTGTACGGACAATTTCGCAGTGTCGGAGTGAATTATAATCAAACTGTAGTCGCTTTGAAAAGCAATTTTACGGAGAAGAAAGCCTTTGCGATGCTCGCCAAGTTGGAGAAAATGACACTCGAATTGGCGGTCATCGGAGGGGAAATTGTGCAATTAACCCGAGAATTTCAAGAGAAATGGTCGCAAAAATAAGTTACGGAAGCTCACTATATGGGGCATTGGCGTACAATGGAGAGAAGGTAAACGAAGGTGTAGCAAAGATCTTGGAGACGAATAAGGTGTTCTGTCCTGCCGATGGTGGGCATGATATTACTGCTTGCATGCAAGACTTTATGGCATATATGCCAAGCCAAATTCGCACGAAAAAGCCCATTATTCATATCTCCCTGAACCCGCATCCCGATGACAAGCTCTCCGATGAACAGTTCTCCGTCATTGCATTGGAGTATATTGAGAAGATGGGTTATGGCAATCAGCCTTTCGTGGTCTATAAGCATGAGGACATAGACCGGCATCATCTACACATCGTGACCTTGGCAGTGGATGAGACGGGACGGAAGATTAACGATGGGAATAACTTCTACGCCAGCAAGCGTATCACACGGGAGATGGAGCAAAAGTATGGATTACACCCTGCCGACAGGAAACAATTCAAGGAAGCGTTTCGCTTGCGGAAAGTCCGTCCCGAAGAGGGAAGCCTTAAAAAGCAACTGGTTTCGGTCATCAAACCGGCAGCCAAATTCTACCATTGTCCGAGTTTCAAAGAATACCGAACCTTGCTTTCCACCTATAATATATGTGTGGAGGAAGTTAAGGGAGAAGTACACGGAAAGCCTTACAACGGGCTGGTCTATTTTGTCACGGATGAAAATGGCAAAAAGTTTGGAAATCCATTCAAGTCCTCGGTCTTTGGGAAATCTGTCGGATATGAAGCCCTGCAAAACCGATTCAAGACTGCCAAAGAAAAGTTGAAAGAGAAACAGCTTGCACCTAAAACCAAGTGGGGCGTGGAACAGGCTATGAATCGTTCAGCCACAAGAGAGGATTTTAGGGATAATCTCCATCGCAAGGGTATTGATGTACTCTTCCGTGAAAACGAAGAAGGTAGGCTCTATGGCATCACCTTCATAGACCACAATAACGGATGTGTGGTCAATGGCTCACGATTGGGCAAGGAACTTTCGGCGAATGCCGTAGCAGAATGGTTCGACCGTCCGCACCCCGAACTGTCCGATTCTATACAGCAGAGTGAAAAAAGTAGTCTTTCCCAAACCTCGAACTCGGATGAAGACTCCGTATTGGGAGGTCTGCTTGACCTGCCGTTGGAGGCTCACGGTACGGATTGGGAGGAAGAGCAGTTCAGAAGAAGAATGCAGCGTAAGAAAAGAAAACATCGTAAACTCTAAAAACAACAGACTATGTCACAACAAGAAGATGATTTGAGGGCACTGGCGAAAATTATGGATTTTCTGCGTGCCGTAAGTATTATTTTGGTAGTTGCCCACCTCTATTGGTATTGTTACGAAACCATCAAACTATGGGGACTGAACATCGGTGTGGTGGACAGGATACTGATGAATTTCCATCGCACGGCGGGGCTGTTCGGCAACATGCTTTATACCAAACTCTTTGCGCTGGTACTGATGGGTCTTTCCTGTCTGGGCACGAAAGGCGTGAAAGAGGAGCACATCACTTGGGCGAAAATAGGAGCATTCATGGGCATCGGCTTTGTCTTTTTCTTCCTTAATTGGTGGATACTCGCCTTGCCACTACCCATAGAGGCGAATGCGGCTCTCTATACTTTTACGATAACCGTAGGGTATGTTTGTCTGCTGATGGCGGGACTCTATATGAGCCGGCTCTTGAAGAACAACCTGATGGAGGATGTCTTCAATCAGGAAAACGAATCCTTTATGCAGGAGACAAGGCTATTGGAAAACGAGTACTCGGTCAATCTGCCGACCCGTTTCTATTATCGTAAGAAGTGGAACAAGGGTTGGATAAACGTGGTCAATCCTTTCCGTGCGGTATCCGTCTTGGGAACACCGGGCAGCGGCAAGTCCTATGCCATCATCAACAATTTCATCAAGCAGCAGATTGAGAAAGGCTTTGCGTTATACTGTTATGATTTCAAGTATCCCGACCTCTCCACGATTGTGTATAATCATCTGCTGCATCATTCAAATGGCTATAAGGTCAAGCCGAAGTTTTATGTGATCAACTTCGATGACCCGAGACGGTCGCACCGCTGCAATCCGATACACCCCGATTTCATGAGCGACATATCGGATGCCTATGAATCGGCTTATACGATTATGCTCAACCTGAACAAAACGTGGGTGCAGAAGCAGGGGGATTTCTTCGTGGAGTCGCCCATCGTCCTCTTTGCCGCCATCATCTGGTATCTCCGCATCTTTGAAGGTGGCAAGTACTGCACCTTTCCGCACGCCATTGAGTTTCTCTGCCGCAAGTACGAGGATATTTTCCCGATACTCACCTCTTATCCTGAATTGGAGAACTATCTTTCTCCTTTCATGGACGCTTGGCTCGGAGGGGCGGCAGACCAGTTGCAAGGACAGATAGCCTCTGCCAAGATACCGCTGTCAAGGATGATCAGTCCGCAACTCTATTGGATTATGACGGGAGATGATTTTACATTGGACATCAACAATCCCCAAGCTCCCAAAATCCTATGTGTGGGAAACAATCCCGACAGGCAGAACATCTATGGGGCGGCATTGGGATTGTACAATTCGCGCATTGTCAAACTCATCAATAAGAAAGGAATGCTGAAAAGTTCGGTGCTGATAGACGAGTTGCCTACCATCTATTTCAAGGGATTGGACAACCTGATTGCCACCGCACGAAGCAACAAAGTGGCGGTTTGTTTAGGTTTTCAGGACTTCTCCCAGTTGAAGCGGGATTATGGAGACAAGGAAGCTGCCGTGGTAATGAACACGGTCGGGAACATTTTTTCGGGACAGGTGGTCGGTGAGACGGCAAAGACGCTCTCGGAGAGGTTTGGCAAGGTGCTTCAGAAACGGCAGAGTATGAGCATCACCCGTAGCGACAAGACCACTTCCATCTCCACACAGATGGACAGCCTGATACCTCAGAGCAAAATTTCCACACTCACGCAAGGTATGTTTGTAGGAGCGGTTGCCGATAATTTCTCCGAACGCATCGAACAGAAGATTTTCCACTGTGAGATTGTGGTGGACAATGCGAGGGTGGCAAGGGAAACGGCAGCCTATCGTCCGATACCTGTTCTTACTGACTTTACAAATGAAGATGGAGAGGATATGATGGAACAGGAGATAAAGGCGAACTATGACCGTGTCAAGACGGAGGTGCGGGAAATCGTGGAGCGAGAGTTGCTACGGATAGCTAATGATCCCGAACTATCCAAGCTCTTAACTACCAAGAAATCATAAAAATAAGTGGTAATTTTCTTGGCTCAACAAGTGGATTTTTGTATTTTTGAAGTCGTAAGAATTTGAATCAGATGAATTGCTTTAATCACATAGAACAGCCGGCGATAGCCCGATGTTCCGATTGCGGAAAGGGACTTTGCCCTGAATGTGCAGAAAGGTATGTGCCGATACTTTGCACGCCTTGTTTTCAAAAGAGAAGACAAGGCGAGAAGTGGAGGAGCGTATGTAGTTTGTTACTCTTGGCAGCTCTGTTTGCCATAGGTTTCAAGTGGAACTTTTTGGCGACCAAAGGTTTTGAGGATATGCGATGGATGTCCGGATATACGCTAATGGCGATATGGTCGGGCTATCTCTTTGTGGAAAAGTACATTCCTTATAAAATGGTAGCAGGGACAAACGGGCAGTGGATAGTTTACTACATCCTCAAACTCCTCCTCTTTGTTGTCATCGGAGTCTTTACCGCTCCTTTTACCTGCTTGTGGGCAGTGTTCAGGGTCATAAAGGCTTTTCGGTAAGAGGTACAAGCATACTATAAAGAAGAAAGAATATGAGTACGCACAATATACCGCTCACATCGGCGGAATACCTGAGTTTTAAGGAAGAGATAACAAAGCGAATCCGCTCTGCACAGTATGAGGCATTGAAAGCCGTCAATAAGGAAATGATAACTCTCTATTGGGAGATAGGCAGACGAATTACCGAACAGCAGAAGGCTCTCGGTTGGGGAAAATCCGTTGTGGAAAACCTCTCACAGGACATACAAAAAGAGTTCCCGGGAATCAAGGGCTTCGGAGTTTCCAATATGTGGGACATGGCACGATTTTACGCAGAATATCAATCGAACGAAATTCTCCAACCATTAGTTGGAGAAATTAGCTGGTCGAAGCATATCGTTATTCTGACTAAGTGCAAGGAGACGCAGCAGAGACAGTTCTATATTCTGGCGACTAAGAAATACGGTTGGACTAAGGATGTGCTGATACACAAGATAGAACTGAAAACATATGAGAACTTTTTGCTCGGACAAAGCAACTTTGATACCACGCTGCCCGAAAACATCCGCAACCAAGCGGTGCTTGCCGTAAAAGACGAGTATATGCTGGATTTTATCGGACTGGGAGAGGAACATTCGGAATATGAGTTGGAACAGGCTATCATCAAGAATATCCGCTCTTTTCTGATGGAGTTCGGAACGGACTTTTCTTTTATGGGAAACCAATACCGATTGGAAGTGGATGGCAGGGAGTACTTCATCGACCTGCTGCTTTACAACCGACGCTTGCAGGCAATGATTGCAGTGGAACTGAAAATCGGAGAGTTCAAGCCTGAATATAAAGGAAAGATGGAGTTTTATCTCAATGTACTGAATGATACCGTGAGGCTCCCGCATGAAAATCCTGCCATCGGCATTATCATCTGTAAATCCAAGAGCCGAACGATTGTAGAATATGCCCTCAAAACTTCTACAATGCCTATCGGGGTGGCAACATACAGCCTATCACCCGAATTGCCGGAGGCATACAAGGAACTGCTTCCAACCTCAGAGGCTATAGCCCAAAAGTTGGAAGTGCTTATCAAAGAATGAATGAAGGGAGATATTCCGAATCTGGAATATCTCCCTTTTGATTTACCGCTTCTTGAACTTGCCGCCTTTCAGGTCGCTCTCCACCATACGCTTATTGAGTTTCTCACGGAGTTCGTCAAGGAAATAAGTGCGGCTGTCATCTTTGCGACGCTTCATATTCATATATACGTTGTAGCAGTTCTTTATCTCTATCCCGAAGAGTTCGGAAAGGGCGTCTGCCAATTCTTCCACGCCTATTTCTCCGTTGTTGATACAGTCGCAGGTGTCGAGAGCATAAAGGAGTTCCACTAAATCTGTCGCTTTGCCTGTCCAACGGAGATTGCTGACAGACTTCTGCGGAGCAGGGAACAATCCATGCAACCGCATATCTAGCAGTTTCAGTTCTGTGTCAATGACAAAGAGTAACTCCGATACATTTTTCCCCCATTTCGACTGTTAATCCAGTTCTCGCGTGGATAATCTGCAATTGAAATCGAGTGTAATGCAAGGTTCTAAATAATGAACATACTTTTCTCTCTGTGGCTACGAGCTTTAAGATTTCTCTTATTAAGCAAGCAGTAGCTTTCGTTGTATTTTCAGAGAGTAGCATTTTAAAAGAGTTCTTTTTTACGAGTCTTTTCATATTCCTAATCTATGAATGGTTTTACTATTCTTCTGAAAGAGTAAATACATCTGAATAACATTGAATAGTCAAAACAGATGATAGAGCAAGAGATATGAAAAGAAGATTCTCATCAGGTGTTATCTTCGTTGCCCTTTTAATTTACGGGCAAAGTTCATATGTTTTATTGAGACAAAATATCCGTAAAAAGTATAGTGATACCCCTGTTAAGTTGAATTACAACGAATCAAGATATTGCTTGGGTTTTATCCTGTGATATTTGCAGAAAGCCTCCGTGAAATGACTGAGATTGGCATATCCAATTTTATAGCCTACTTCTGACACCGAGTAGAGGCGAGTGGAAAGCAGTCGTTTTGCCCATTCCATCTTTTCGGATAGGGCATATTCGGCGATAGCTTTTCCAATAACCTGCTTGAAGCACTTTTGTAATTTGGAACTGCTCATATTAGCTTCACGCGCCAATTCGGGAATACTCGGTACATCACTGAGACTTTGAAGAATCTGGCGACGAACACGGAATACTGATTCAACATCATTCAAGTTTAGGTTGGCAAGAGATTTTACTTCCGAACGTTTTTCGATCTTTTCAAAGTACATCGTCAGTAATTCCATAGTTTTTCCATGCAAATGAAGCGTTGAAAAAGGATTGTCGATTTCAGTTATTGATTTAATGTTATCCAAGACCTGTTGCATTGCAGGTGTAATTGTCTCAAACAAATAAAAAGCCTTGTCCGATTGGAGAAGCCGACCGATATAGGTTTCATATGCTGCATCAATCTTTTCAATCCAATCTTTATTGAAAGTCAGTGTAATATTTTCGTATCGTTTCTTTGGTGGAAAACTCCACTCAGTCGGAATGCTGCTTGAAGGCATAAAGATGCCATCGAGCGTGTCCACTCCGACCGTTTTAGTACTTGTTCCAATTATCTGCTCGTGCTTATGCTCATTGATATAGAACATCACAGGAATCCATTTCGACTTTTCCACCGAGCGACGTACCATAGTTATCGGCTCGTATGCTATGAAATTGATGTAAGTCAATGTGAGCCATGGCAGGGGATAATACTGTTTGAAAAATCCACTACCCATAGAAGAAGGAATAGTAAATCCATCGTTTATTACTGATGTACCAAATTGCTCGGCAACCATCTCCATCCAATCTTCGGGTTTGTTGATGGCACAAAATTCTATAGTCATATTTTATGTCTTTTTGCAAAGTTACAAACAAATACGGATAAAAACTCGAATTATCACAAGTTTTTATCCGTATTACTCTTAGAAAAGGACCAATAGCTCCATGAGAAATGTTTTTAATGGGAGCTTATTCAAATGCGATTAAACTTGAAGGTACTCCTATGGTGGTAACAACTGGTCTTTGCGAGCATTCCCCCGTTTTGGTATTGTAAGTATAGTATCCTGTGCCTTCTTTGCACGTCATACCAAAGACTATAAAATCCTTATATCGTGTACAAGCAAAAGCTCCCATGCTTGTGGTCAATGGAAGATCGAGTTTTTCGATGGTTTTATTCCAAAGATTGATTTTAACCGGTTGATAGTTGAAATCAAGAATTGATGATTGCATAAGGTCATTGTGTTGAGTGTAAGCAGGGATGTTAATACAAGCATATGCTATTCCACCTCCTGCATAATAGAACGGAAGGATATAGGCAGCATCAGTGTCTAGACCTGTTACTTTTGTTTTGGATAATTGGAAGTAATAATCCTTATCCCATTCATCAGTTCCTTTTTTTATACGTAAGAAGCCGTCTTTCAAAGGATTCATCCCATCCATGCCTATACTGTAGAAGTAGATGTCTCCATGTTCGTCCTTGATAGCCGAGGAATGACGAAAAAGTCCTACAGATGCAGTTCGATTGTCTTTAATTACCTTTTCTACCGTGTTTGTCTTCAAGTCAATGATGGCAACCTCTGCTCCCGTTCCGGGCCATGAGGTGTGAGGTGAATTTTTCTGATTAAGAGAGACGTAAAGTTTTCCATCACGGATTACATTGCATCCCGGGTCGGGATTATTGTCATTCGTTGCATATTTTGCAAGATCAATCTCATCTTTTTGCTGCATTGTTTGAGGATTGAATATGCCAATCTTCCCTCGTTTACTGAGCGATACATAGGCTGTTTCATTATTGAAGAAAGCAATTTCTCCCGGACGAGAGTCCTGCCCAAAAGTCATTGTCTGACCTTTCACCAAATGTCCTTTGGTATCTCTAGTGAATT
Organism: Prevotella sp. BV3P1; assembly: GCF_000479005.1. Taxonomy (GTDB): domain Bacteria; phylum Bacteroidota; class Bacteroidia; order Bacteroidales; family Bacteroidaceae; genus Prevotella. The sequence continues at coordinate 69,846 of NZ_AWXC01000051.1, forward strand.
GATGAATTTTATCGCCCCACACTCCTTCGGCAATCAATACTATATTGCCATGGACAAAGGGATAAGTACCGAAGCCGAACTCGTATGTATTTTTATTGTTGACCTCTTTCTGCAAGAGATCCGAGAATGTCCCCAAATAGTCGGTCTTTTGGTCAATCTGATTGATAAAGACAAAATGCTGCTGCACCTCTTGAGGGGTAGGCGTAGGTTCATCATTTTTGTTACAAGATGTCAGCCCTATGACGCCGACCAGCATAGCGGAAAAGGCTATGCGATTGAAAATTGTTGTATTCATCTTTTATATTTGTTAAATTAGAAAATTCCTTTCGAGAAGACGTACCTGAATTTGAGGTGGAATGTCCGTCCTGCCAATGGTTGGCGGAACTGGTCCCAGACCTCTTTGTTCATTATATTATGGCATTCCAAGGCTACGGAATATTTGTTTTTGTAGGTCAGTAGCAGACCTATGTCATTGACGAAACTGCGGGGAATACGTCGTTTCTGCAATTCGGTTAGTTCCCAGAAATAGAAGAACTCCTCAGTAAATTTGCCGTCCCAGAAAGCCTTGACATACCAATTCTTGAATAACCGGTCGCTGTGATACTCCGCCCCGAAGTTGGCGAATAAATAGGGAATGTTCGGCAGTCGCAATCCTTTTGTCGGATTGGGGGCTTGGGTACCGGGTAAATAGTTCAAGACATCGCGCACATCTTGATAAGTCAGATTTCCGTAGGCATAGACCGTTGGTGAGATGTCCAGTTTTAATTCGGTTTCTATACCTTTAATATGTACCTTTTCTGCGTTCACATATCCGGCTGCCATGTGCTGTTTCATCAGTTTTATCATATCACTTACCTGCATATAAAAGCCGTTCACTTCAAACTGCAATCGCGATAAGCCGAGTATGTCGTTTTTATCTATCAAGAAGCCCAGATTGAAGTTGTGGCTTTTCTCCGGTTTCAATCCAGCAGCAGGAAAGGTGATGATACCATCGCCGAACAACTCTTGCGAATTGGGGAGGCGTATTGCCCGCTGGTAAGATGCTTTCAGATGAAAACCTCTGAAAGGCTCGTATTTTATTGCCTCTATCCAGCCGATTTGTGAGGTCGTATTGTTCTTTTTCTTCGGAGCCTCAATCATCTCGTATGAAGTCAAATCTTCTATCTCGGAATGGAGGTGGAAATACTTTGCGGAGAGCATATTCGTCAGTTTCTTGTCAAAGAGTTTTGCCTCCCAAGTCAACCCCGATACGACACTGGTCTTTTTACTGGGAAATCCCCCGATGACAAAACCTGCATGCTGACTTGCAATGTTATCGCTCGGTTGTCTTCGTGCATAGTTAATGAGTGTGTTCAGATTCAAACTGTGATTGGCAGACAATCTGTAATCAAGATTGATACGTTCGTTGATTTCCAATCCTTTGTCGTTTGAGTTATGAGGGACGTCCCCCGTTTCTCCCATTCCGTTCGGACTCGGATATATGTTTCCCTCGAAATCGTGATTAACTCGTGCCGTATCCACAAAATTGTTTGTTGTATGCGAGAGGGAGAAATGGGACTCAAAGTGAAGGCGGTCGTTCAGCATTCCGCTTTTTATCAGTTTGTTTTCCAACATAAACATTCCTGATTGGTCTTCGGCGTGTTGTATGTTTTTTAAGATGCCTTGGATTTCATTGAAACGATTATAGTACCCGAACTCGGTACTAATCTCATTGAACCAAAGTTTCGTGAAAGCAATTTTTCCTTTCAACATATACGAACGAAAACGGTCATGGTCACGCCTTACCAACAGATTCTCTCTCTCGGGAACTCTGAAAGAGTAGTCATTCTTTGCAGATGTATAATAACCTCCCGCACCGAGCAGAATGCCACTCTTTGGAAAATTCTTGCGAGAGAAGACGCTTCCTTTGTGTGTTTGATAAGAACCTAATTCATACGAGGCATCTAAATAATCCGTACTAAACTCTTTCGTAACGATATTGACAGCGCCTCCCAATCCATCGCAACCGAAACGGGCAGGAATGATACTCTTATAGACTTCTATTCTTTCTATAATGTCTATCGGAATTTCATCAAGAGAAAAAGCCCCATCAGAAGTACTCATTGGTATTCCGTCCCATAAGATTTGAATGCGGTTTCCTTCCAATCCATGAACAATAATTCTCGAACTGCTCCCCAAACCACCGGTATGCCCGACTTTCAAACCTATGGTTTTATTCAAAACGGTTTCTAACGAAATAGATCTGCCTTGAAGTTCTTTCGCATTTATTACAGAAACTGCTTCAGGCGACTCTCTGAGAACTTGTGTTCTTGTTTTCCCAACTACGACTACATCTGCCAGCTCTGTTGATTCCGGGAGTAGTTTTATGGTATAACGCTTCCCATTTGCAGTAATCGTATCGGTAATAGACTGATAGCCGACATAACTTACCATAAGCATAAGTTTTTGATTACTTGATGCATTTAGTTTTGCAATGCCTTTCCTATTTGTAGTCGTACCATTCGTGTACGTTGGAGCATTCAAACCTTTCCATTGTATGGTGGCAAATTCTATGTTGTCTCCAGTCTCTGCATCAATAACTTTTATTTCAGTTGGTTGCAGTTGTGCAAACATAGGATAAGACCACAACAATAGAAATCCGACAATGAGCATTCTTTTATATAAATGGACTATTGAGCTGATTGACATATCTTATTTGTTTATGAAATTCTGTGCAAAGGTACTTACCTGCCGAGTAAATAAATACCCCCGCTGTTCACGCTTATGCCCCTGTTGTGTTTATATGCGTGCAAATTGTTGTTTGGGGGTAGTGTAATGCTTATCGGGGTTATTTTACCCATGTTCGTTGCCGTACCTTTGCAGCAGAAAAATCAAAACGACACATATATGGATAAACAAAAAGTCAGACCTCTTGATGAGGAACGGGAGAGCCGCAGTCTGCTCTCCAATGCAGTGGTCATATTGCACCTTATTTTTGGTACACTCCCTATACTGCTGGTAGTATGGGCAGTGGATAAGTTGATGAATGGCACGCTCTCTCCCATAATAGTTTCGGGTATTGGAGGAATAATGGTACTATTCGCACTGCTTCGGGGAGTATTCTATGGAACATCGATTTGGCGGGCACACCGGTCGGCTTACAATGCCCTTACACGATTGAGGTTGCGTATCATAAGTCATCTGCAACGCTTGCCACTCGGTTTCTTTCAAGAACGGAAAGTTGGCGAATTGGTGAATATTATCAACCACGATGTGGAACAAATTGAAATTTATTTAGCGCACGGATTACCTGAAATCCTTTCGGCTACGCTTTTTCCTGCCTTACTCTGGATAATCATTATGGTGTTGGACTGGCGTTTGGGGCTGTCGCTCATTTCTCTTTTGCCTGTAGCATTTCTTCTGCAAATGGCTGTCAAAACACTTTGGGGAAAGAACTTTCAACACTTTATGGAAAGTACGCAAAAAATGTCGGAAGACCTTTTGGAATATGTGGCTACCATATCGGTAATCAAGGCTTTCAGTAACGAGGAAAACAGAACGGTACGGGTACTTGGCGGTATGCGCGATTATATTCATTGGGTGAAGCGGAGCATGTTCAGCGTTACTGTTCCGATGGCGCTCATAACGATGTTCTTGGAAGGTGGTATCGTGGTAATGACCCTTGTCGGGCTATGGCTGATGACTTCGGGCGAACTGACGGTGGCACGTTTTATCCTTGCCCTGATATTGGGCGGACTATTCTCGTCCTCCTTTGCTAAGTTGGCAACATTCCAACATTTCCGAATCGTCTATGGTCAGTCGTTGGCAAAAGTACAGTCCATTACAGAGGTACAGACAAAGGAAACTGCGGACAAGAAAACAGATACGACACAGACGGATGTTTGTTTCGAGCATGTTACGTTCTCCTATCCAAACAAGGAAGACAATGCGCTGAAAGATGTATGTCTTCAATTTCCGAGAGGAAGCCATACTGCAATCGTGGGCGAATCCGGGTCGGGAAAAACCACGCTGGCAAGTTTGATGATGGGGTTCTGGCAACCCCAAACAGGTACTATACGACTGGGAGGAGAGAATATTACGGAACTCTCCGAACGTAATATCGCTGATTATTTTTCGATGGTACAGCAGGAGGTTTTTCTCTTTAACACAACCATTCGGGATAATATCCGTATAGGAAGACCAACCGCCACACAAAAGGAAGTGGAAATGGCAGCACAGCGTGCTCGTATTCATGATTTTATCATGGGCTTGCCGAATGGTTATGATACGCTGGCAGGCGAAGCCGGCGTAAAATTCTCCGGCGGAGAAAAACAGCGTATTTCCATTGCCCGAATATTGCTCAAAGACTCTCCAATAGTTATTCTCGATGAAGCTACTGCCGCATTGGACGGAGAGAATGAGAAACTAATTCAAGAAGCTCTTGATGAATTGCAGCGCAACAAGACCGTCATTGCGATTGCTCACCGTCTCAATACCATTCAGGATATGGAGCGTATTGTTGTGATGGACAAAGGGCAGGTTGTGTCGAAAGGAACACACCAAGAACTGATGAAAGACTGTTCTCTGTACCGCAATATGACGGAAACACAGGAACAAGTAAGTAAATGGCAATTAAAAGAAGAGGAGGAATAAGAATGGTACGCAATATACTGAATGAATTGACCGCTCGCGGAGTGCGGCATCTGATTATCTCCGCACTGTTTTTCGTGGTTTATGCCCTTTGCGGCACGGCGATAATGCTCACAGTCTTGTTTCTCATCAACCGTCATATACAGGGAGAAAGCATCTCTTTCATTTTGGCAGCATGGGTACTCGGCAGTCTGCTGGTCTTGAAAACCATATCCAATGCCATTGCCGATATGAGTAAGCATTTTGCCGGATTTGATCTTGTGGAACGTATCCGCGAGAAAATCATATTGAAACTGAAAATGTTTTCACTCGGTTTCTATACCAATGAGCGTCTGGGAGAGATAAGTACAGTCATTCACAAAGACGTCGATAATATGGAGATGGTTGTGGGTCATCTTTGGACGCGAATGTCCGCCGACTTCATTGTAGCTCTGATACTCGGCGTCGGGCTGTTCTGTGTGGACTGGCGCATGGGATTGACGATGGTTGCCATTCTTCCCATTGCCCTATTTTCTCTGTATCGGGGCATTCGTTCGGGAATGAAAGCACAGGAGGAGGCACAGGATAATCTGGCGGATATGGTCAGTCTCTTCGTGGAATATGTCAAGGGCATACCCGTGCTGAAAGTGTTTGGTGGAAAAGGAATGTTCCGTGACAGACTCGACCACTCTGTCAGTGAATTTGGAGAAAGCAGTAAGAATATTTCCCGTTTGGCTGCTGTAAGTGTGGGTAGATACACTTTTTTGATAGAATTGGCTTTCGCTCTGATGGCTACAATCGGTCTTTGGTGGACACAGCAAGGTGAACTTTCTCTTTTCGCTTATCTGATGTTCGTCATCGTCTCAAAAGAATTCTACAAGCCTTTTGTCAATATGGAAAGTCATTGGCTGAATTACATCAAGGTAAAGGACAGCTACGGACGCATTTCCCATTTGTTGAATGCCCCTGTTATCACCAATCCTGAACAGCCGAAAACAGCAACCCATTTCAATCTTTCCTTTGACAAAGTTGGTTTCCATTATGAGAAGGAAGGTTTTGAGATGAAAGATCTCACGTTCCATGTTCCCGAAGGAACGGTAACGGCACTTGTTGGCTCGTCAGGTTCTGGTAAAACAACCATTACCAACCTGTTACTCCGTTTCTGGGAACCGCAGACCGGCAGTATTCGTATCGGTGGTATAGACATTCGAGAAATGGACTATGATTATCTACTCGGTAAAATCAGTGTAGTGATGCAGAATGTTATTCTCTTTTCAGATACCATTGCCAATAATATCAAAGTGGGCAACCGCAATGCTACGCAGGAAGAAATCGAGGAAGCTGCACGACGGGCGATGATACACGATTTTATCGTCAGTCTGCCGGAAGGTTATGAAACAAAAATCGGAGAAAACGGTTTGGGACTATCTGGAGGGCAGAAACAAAGGCTTTCAATCGCCCGTGCGTTCCTAAAAGATGCTCCCATCATTCTTTTGGACGAGATAACGAGCAATGTCGATCCTGTCAATGAATATAAGATACAACAGGCGATGTCCGCCCTTATCCGAAATCGTACAGTTTTGGTCATAGCCCATCACCTGCAAACCATTCGCAATGCTAATCAGATTATCGTGATGGACAAGGGACGCATTGTAGAGAACGGGACGCATTCAGAACTTGCAGCAAAAGACGGAATGTACTGCAAACTATTGTCGATGCAATAATTTAATCAATAAAAAATATGGAGGTATGGTGTTGAGTCATACCTCTTTTTTTGCCACTTTCATCCATATCAATGCCACAAGTACGCAGTTATTTCCAACTGCTAATATGCACAGTTTCTTTGATTTACCTTTGTTCATACACCGCTGTTGGTGTCATTAAATACATTGTAATATGGACGAAAAAATCAAAGACCAAGAAGTCCTTTTGGTGAAAGACCCCAAGGACGAGAATCTCAAAGCCGTCTCAGGGACGGACGAGAAAGGCGGACTGAAAACTGTACCGCCTACCGCCGAACATGAGCAGAGTTTCTTGAAGTTCGACAAGCACAGCAACGCCTTGGAGAATTTCCTCTCCAACTTCATGCGGCAGTTCAAGAACCCCACACAATTTCACTTCTTCAAAGTCCCCTTCGAGGGTGTTGTTGCCAGCGCACGGGTTCTCGCCGAGATGCTCAAAGCTCCGGATGTCCCCTCCAACAAGGAGATGCTGGACTCTGCCCGTGTGATTCCTTCGGACTATGCAGGAGAGCAGAAGCGGACCTTTCAGGAGATAGACCCCGAGAAGATTGACTGGGAGCAGTTCTCCAAGATGGGCGTGAGCCGTGAGAGCCTTGAAAAGGGCAAGGAGCTTGAAGCCATGCTAAAATACCGAAAATCACCCCACCTTGTCCCCATCAGCGTAAAAATCGGAGACGTAGCTCTCCATACGGACGCACGCCTTTCATTACGTGAGACAGAGGACGGCAGATTTATCCCCGTTGTCCACGCCATCCGCAAGGAGCCTCAGTTGGAGCGGGAGTTCTTCGGGCACACCTTCACCGACGAGGACAAGAATGCCCTGAGAGAAACGGGCAACCTCGGACGTACCGTGGAACTGACCTTTCCCAATAGCGATAAACCCACCCGCAGTTTCGTGAGTATCGACCGACTGACCAACGACATCATCGCTTTGAGTGCCGATAAAGTTCGTATCCCTGATGAAATCAAGGGCGTAAAACTGAGCGAAGAGCAGAAGAAGGATTTGTCGGAAGGCAAGAGCATCTATGTGGAGGGAATGACAGCCAAGACGGGAAAGAGTTTCAACGCCAACCTCCAGTTCAACGCCGACAAGCGGGCAATTGAATTTCGTTTCGGCTCACCCAAGCAAAGCCAAGGACAGCAGCAAGACAGCCGTAAAGCAGAAAATCAGGAGAAGCGGCAAGGAGTCCGCATACCCAAGAAGTTGTTGGGAAGGGAGGTCTCGCCGGAAGAGCAAGCCAAGCTCAAGGAAGGCGGAACGGTCTATATGGAAGGCTTGAAAGACAAGCAGGGACAGCCGTTCAACGCATACGTCCGTGCCAACTTTGAGAAGGACAAGTTCGATTTCTTCAAATGGAATCCCGACAAGCCCCAAGCCAAAGAAGTTGTTCCCGACAACGCCTCCAAGACACAGGTAGCCGTCAATTCCGAAGGCAAGACCAACGAAGCGACGAAGCATGTGAAAGAGCCTCTGAAAGAAGGACAGACACAGCCCACCGCCGAGCAGAAAGAAGAGAAGCAGGAACAGAAGCGTTCCAAGGGAATGAAAATGTAATCCGCCACCACTAACATCCAAAAGTAAAATCGTATGAAAGTCATCATAGCAGAAAAACCGAGCGTAGCCCGTGAGATAGCCCGCGTCGTTCGGGCAACAAACAGAAAAGAGGGCTATATAGAAGGCAGTAACTACACCGTCACATGGGCATTGGGACACCTGATAACGGCGGCCATGCCCGAAGCCTACGGCTTCAAAGGTTTTCACAAGGAGAACCTTCCGATTCTTCCTCCCGTCTTTACCCTTATTCCCCGCCAAGTCAAGAGCGGTAAAGGCTACAAGGCAGACCCGAGTGTCGTTGCCCAGCTCAAAGTCATTGAAAAACTCTTCAAAGCGGCAGAGAGCATCATCGTAGCCACCGACGCAGGACGTGAGGGTGAGTTAATATTCAGATTCATCTACGAGTATCTTGGCATCGCCAAGCCTTTTGAGCGACTCTGGATCAGTTCGCTCACGGACAAAGCCATTCGGGAAGGACTTGCCCATCTCAAAAGCGGAGCCGAGTACGACAATCTTTACTATGCCGCCCGAGCACGCAGCGAAGCCGACTGGCTCGTGGGCATCAATGCCACCCAAGCCGTTTCCATAGCGGCAGGTTATGGCACCTACTCGTTAGGCAGGGTACAGACTCCGACGCTCTGCATGGTCTGCTCCCGCTTCTGGGAAAATAAAAAGTTTACGCCACAACCGTTTTGGCAGCTAAGCCTTTCCGTAAAGGACGGCGATGAAAACTTCCGTTTCTCTAATCCCGAACGTTGCTTCAACAAGGAAGAAGCCACCGCCTTGTATGAGAAGATCAAAGCCGCCTCTCACATCACAATAGAAACGATAGTCCGCAAGGAGGCGAAGCAGGAACCGCCTCTTTTGTACGACCTGACCACCTTGCAGAAGGAAGCCAACAGCCGACACCGTTATTCGGCAGAACAGACCCTCACGCTGGCACAGAAACTTTATGAAAGAGGATACATTACCTATCCGCGCACCGGAAGTCGTTATATCTCGGAGGATGTCTTCGAGGAAATCCCCGCATTGATTGCCTTCCTGCACGACCATCCCGTATGGGGTATCCATACCCGTAACCTTTTCGTCCTCAATGCCCGGTCGGTAAACGGGAAGAAAGTGACCGACCACCACGCCCTGCTCATCACGGGCAAAAAGCCGATAGATGTATTCGGAGAGGAAGCGGTCATCTACAATATGATTGCGGGGCGTATGCTGGAAGCCTTCTCCCCTCGGTGTGAAAAAGACGTTACCACCGTAACCGCCTTGTGCGAAGGTGTAAAGTTCACGCTCAAAGGAGAAATCATCAGGCAGGAAGGCTGGCGTAGCATCCTTAAAAACGAGAAAGGCAAAGACAAGGAACAGCTCGAAGCCGAAGAGCGAGAAAGCCGTGAGAATGGCGAAGGAGTCCTCATTCCGGAATGGAACGAAGGCATGCAACTTGCCATTTCCGCCTGTTCGTTGGCACAAGGGACAACCAAGCCCAAACCGCTACACACGGAAAGTTCCTTACTTTCTGCAATGGAGACGGCAGGCAAGGAGTTGGAAGACGAGGAACTGCGTGTCTGTCTGAAAGATTGCGGCATCGGCACTCCTGCCACCCGTGCCGCCATCATCGAAACGCTCTTTACCCGCGAGTATATGGTACGTAAGGAGAAGTCGCTCGTGCCTACCGAAAAAGGACTTGTCCTCTATTCCATCGTCAAGGAAATGAAAATCGGCAATGCCGAGATGACCGGGCAGTGGGAGGCAGACTTGGCGAAGATAGAACGTGGAGAGATGAAGGAAAAAGATTTCCGCAAGGACATCGAGTCTTATGCCACGCAGATTACCGACGAACTGCTCTCGTCCAAAATCCTCTTCCCTCAAAGGCGAAGCGACATCCATTGCCCCAAGTGCGGTAAGGGTACGATGGTATTTCATTCCAAATGTGCCAAATGTTCGGATGCCGATTGCGGATGGACGCTTTTCCGCACCGTTGCGGGCAAAAGCCTTACGGACGAACAGCTGACCCAGTTAGCTGTAAATGGGGAAACCGGCATCATCAAGGGCTTTACCTCCAAGGCAGGCAAGCGGTTCGAGGCTTCGCTCTCGTTAGACGGGGACTTCAAAACGGTTTTTGTCTTCCCCGAACGCAAGAAAACGGGCAAATCCCGAAGATAAATCCCCGTAAATTGCTAATTTTGCCACTGAATGATGCGGTCATAACAATCTTATTGTTTTACTGCGGATTTTAGTGGTGGCACTCGGCGGGGACGTCGAGTGCCTTTGCATTATAGGGTTATGCCTCAAAAAAGTATTCTTTAGAGAAGTTTTTTTTCAGAGCCGATAAACGGTCGTTCAAAAGATGTCGAGTAATCTCCGAAAAGATACCGAGTAATAACAGAAAAGATACCGAGCAACCGGCTGAAAGCTCATTAGCTTTCTCTTGATTACTAATTAGCTTTTCGGGCAATCCATAACATTCACTAAAATCATTCATATGACAGTCATTCATTTTTCATACTACGAACTTTCCCTGCTCTCATTTCTCAGGGAGAGCCACCCCGAGCTGGCGGACGACATTCCTTTCGTGAAGGAGCGTGCCGAAGCCGCCTCGCAAGCCTATACCGAAGCCTTTGACAACGGCTTTTCCGTAGCCGAATGTATCGGCATCGCCAACAAAACCCTTTATGCGGGACTGCATTTCTCCCGACACGACACGCTCACGTCCGTTCTGTGGAACGAGTTCTCAGCAGATGTGCCGCTCGAAGCGGTACGGGAGACAGCAATACGATTACGTCCGTTTGCGGAGGAGATCTTCTCCAAATATCCTATTTCGGACGACTTCGCCTATACCCCCGAATACAATGCCCTATACACGGAACTGACGGGCTTTATCCAATTAAAACTCGAAGAAGATGGCAAGCTATAACAAGAAAGAGCATCTTCGGGCGAATATAGATGCCATCCAAACGGTTTTTACCCTCCATCGGGAGCATCGCACGGCTACGGAGGAGGAAATGAAGGTGTTGCGGGCTTATACGGGTTTCGGTGCCTTAAAGTGTATTCTTTCACCGGCAAACTCGATGGAGGACATCGCACGCTGGAACAAGTCGGAAGTGGAACTCTTCCCCTTGGTTATGGAACTGCATCGGGTTATTCGGGACAACACCGCTTCGGAGACTCAGTACAAAAGCTATATGCAGAGTCTGAAAAACTCGGTGATGACCGCTTTCTATACACCTGAACCCATAGTACAGGAGATTGCCGCGTCCTTGCAAGAGGCAGGCATTACCCCCGGCAAGATACTCGACCCGTCGGCAGGAATGGGCGAGTTTATCCGCTCGTTCAATACTATCACAGCCGAAGGACACACCACATTCGGCTTTGAGAAAGACATCCTGACGGGACAACTGCTTTCCGCCCTGCATCCCGACGACAAGATACGCATCCGTGGATTTGAGGAAATCGAATCCAAGTTCAACGGTTATTTTGACGTGGTGAGCAGCAACATTCCTTTTGGGGACATCGCCGTCTTCGACCCGGTCTTCAGCAAGACGGACGAGCCGGCACGCAAGGTGGCACGCATGTCCCTGCACAATTACTTTTTCGTCAAGGGTGTGGATATGCTTCGTGAAGGCGGCGTGCTGGCATTCATCACCTCCCAAGGCGTTATGAACGCTCCCTCGAACGAACCTGTTCGGGAATGGCTGATGAGCCATACCCGCCTTGTGTCGGCAGTCCGTCTGCCGAACAATCTCTTTTCGGAGAATGCCGGAACGGAAGTGGGCAGCGACCTGATTGTCCTGCAAAAGAATAGTAACAAGGCATGCCTTACCGAGGAGGAGCAGCGTTTCATCAAAAGCGAGAAGCGTCCCAGCGGTGTGATGTTCAACACCTACCTGCGGAGCATGTCACAAATCGTGCATACCGAGTGGAAGCAGGACACCGATCCATACGGGAAACCCGCCATCCTGTTCCACCACAGCGGAGGGGCGGAAGGCATTGCCAATGATATGGGTAAAATCCTGCGGGCAGATCTGGAAAAGCGGTTAGACCTGTCATTATACCAACAACATATCCCCACACAGCAACAGAGCGAAGTTATTCTCCCTGCTCATTCTGAGGAAAAACAGACCGTGCAAAAGCCTCTGTCTTCTGATGGTGCACACACAGAAGAAAAGCCCGCGACTACGGAACCCATTCAAACGAATGTATCGCCACAGACGGAACTGTTCGACCTCTTCGGAAATGTCATTCAAGAAAAGAAGCCCAAGCGTAAAGCAGCCGCAAAACCGAAGCCGGTTTCTTCCCCCTCTCTGTTTCCCGAGACTTCACAAAGCAGCGAGACGGCAAATGGATTAAAAGATACGGGCGAGCTGTGGTGGCAGCAGGATAAGGAGAAAGGGATGCTGGCACGTCCCTATGAGGGCTTATGGCACGAACACCTCAAAGAGGGTTCTTTGCTCGCCTCGGACTTTCAGGTAGGTACGCTTGTCCGTGATATGGAGGACAACCGCCTGTTTCAGCCCATAGACTTCTCTTCCCAAGAACGGCAGAAGATGCTGGGCTACATAGACCTGAGAGACGCCTATCACGCTCTCTATGATTATGAAGCGGAGCACAAGGCGGAGAATGTTTCTCTTCGGCAGCATCTCAATGACCTGTATGACCGTTTTGTACGTCTTTACGGGCATCTCAACGATCGCAAGAACCACGAAATGATTCTGATGGACGCTGGAGGACGTGAGATACTTTTCTTGGAACGCAAGGTGGATGGCAAGACGGTCAAGGCGGACATCTTCACTCAGCCCGTCTCTTTCAGTCTGCACGATGTAACTCAGGTGGAGACTGCCACCGAAGCCCTTTCCGCATCCCTGAATAAGTTCGGAAGCGTGGATCTCGAATACATGGCTTCCCTGTTGTCCGACGGAACGGAAGAGGACATCCTGAACGAATTAAACGGCAAAGTCTATTACAATCCGTTGGAGGGTGGATATGAGACAAGCGAGAAGTTCATATCAGGGAATGTGGTCGCCAAGGCGGACGACATCGGACATTATCTGTTGGAGCATCCCGAAGATACAAGAGCCGCTGCCTCCATGCAGGCGCTTAGGGATGCCGTGCCTGTCCCCATTCCTTTCGCCGACCTTGACTTTAACTTCGGGGAAAGATGGATTCCCGTACAGATATACTCGGACTATGCCTCCTTCCTCTTCGACACGGAGGTGGCGATACACTACAATTCAAGTGCGGACGAGTACTCTGTCGATGCACGCCTGCACAATGCCAACATCTGGGACAAGTTCTGTGTTCGGGGACAGCACCGCCGCTATGATGGTGTTACGCTAATGAAACACGCCCTATTGAATACTTCTCCCGACATCACCAAGAAGATTATGGTCGGAGACAAGGAGGTCAAGGTAAGGGATACGGAAGCCATACAGATGGCAAATTCAAAGATTGATGAGATACGAAACGGCTTTACAGACTGGCTTGCCGAGCAGCCGGACGATTTCAAGAAGCAGCTGGAAAAACTGTATAACGACAAGTTCAACTGCTTTGTGCGACCGCAATATGACGGCTCGCATCAGACGTTTCCCGACCTCAATCTGAAAGGATTGGGTATTGAAAGCCTGTATGGCAGTCAGAAGGATGCCGTATGGATGCTCAAACTCAACGGAGGGGGTATCTGCGACCATCAGGTGGGAGCAGGAAAAACGCTCATCATGTGCGTGGCAGCCTACGAGATGAAGCGATTGGGCTTAGCAAACAAGCCGATGATTCTTGCCCTGAAAGCCAACGTGCAGGAGATTGCGCAAACATTCCACACGGCATATCCGAACGCAAAACTGCTTTACCCGGGCAAGAACGATTTTACACCCGATAAAAGGCAGCGTATCTTCCATGACATCAAGAACAACAACTGGGATTGCATTGTCCTTACGCACGATCAGTTCGGTATGATACCCCAGTCGGACGAGATACAGCAAAGCATCTTGCAGGATGAGTTGGACAGTGTAGAGGAGAACTTGGAAGTGTTGCGTCAGCAGGGGCATACGATTTCCCGTTCCATGGAAAAGGGATTGGTCAAGCGTCAAATGAATTTGGAGGCAAAACTTTCCGACATCAAATTCCGCATTGACAATCGAAAGGACGACGCGGTGGATTTCAAGACAATGGGCATAGACCATCTTTTTGTGGATGAGTCGCACACTTTCAAGAATCTGATGTTCAACACCCGCCACGACCGTGTGGCAGGATTGGGCAACAGCGAGGGCAGTCAGCGTGCACTCAACATGCTCTTTGCCATCCGCACCATTCAGGAGCGGACGGGTAGGGACTTGGGAGCGACCTTCCTTTCGGGAACGACCATCTCCAACAGCCTCACGGAGCTGTATCTGCTCTTTAAGTACCTCCGCCCGCAGGCATTGGAACAGCAGAATATCAAGACCTTCGATGCTTGGGCGGCTATCTTCGCCAAGAAGAGTATCGACTACGAGTTCTCCGTCACCAACGAGATTGTGCAGAAGGAGCGTTTCCGCTATTTCATCAAAGTACCAGAGCTGGCAGCGTTCTACGCCCAGATAACGGACTACCGGACGGCAAAGGACATCGGCATAGACCGACCCGAGAAAAACGAAATCATGCACAATATCCCGCCAACGCCCGAACAGGAGGAGTTCATCGCCAAATTGGTGGAGTTTGCCAAGACGGGCAATGCCGAGCTGTTGGGAAGAGCTCCGCTTACGGAACGGGAAGAAAAAGCCAAGATGCTGATAGCAACTGACATGGCGAGGAAGATGAGCTTAGATTTGAGGCTCATAGATCCCGAGAAGTACTCGGATCATGTGGACAACAAGGCTTCCCACTGTGCCGCCAAGATTGCAGAGTATTATCGGAAGTATGACGCACAGAAAGGTACGCAGTTCGTATTCTCCGACCTCGGAACCTACAAGCCCGGAGAGTGGAATCCTTACAGCGAAATCAAACGGAAGTTGGTGGAGGACCACGGCATACCCGCTCAGGAGATACGCTTCATACAGGAGGCGAAGAGCGACAAGGCTCGAAAGACGCTCATTGCGGGCATGAACGAGGGAACCATTCGGGTACTGTTCGGTTCCACCTCTATGCTCGGTACGGGCGTGAACGCCCAGAAACGTGCCGTGGCTATCCATCATCTTGACTGTCCCTGGCGTCCTTCCGACCTTGAACAGCGGGACGGACGGGCGGTGCGTAAAGGAAACGAAGTAGCCAAGTTTCATGCGGACAACAAGGTGGATGTAATCATTTATGCAGTGGAAAAATCACTTGACAGTTATAAGTTCAACCTATTATATAATAAGCAATTATTTATAGAGCAGCTGAAGAACAATCGTCTTGGCAGCCGTACCATCGACGAGGGAAGCATGGACGAGAAGTCGGGGATGAATTTTTCCGAGTATGTAGCCATTCTTTCGGGAAATACGGACTTGTTGGAAAAGGCGAAGTTAGAGAAGAAGATTGCTGGCTTGGAGAGTGAGCGACGTTCCTTTATGCGCAGCAGGCAGACTTCCCGAAGTCGATTGGACGAGGTGTTGCGTGTCGTGGATGGGAACAAGGAACTGATAGCACGCTTCAAAAGCGACCGGGATCTGTTTGAGAGCAGGGTGCAAAAGGACAAGGACGGTAACAAACTCAACCCGATACAGCTGAAAGGCGTGGAAGGCAGCGACCCGAAACGGATCGCAGCCAAACTTGCGGAAGTCAAGGAGCATGCCCGTACCAAAGGGGAGTATTTCGACATCGGCACTCTTTACGGTTTCAAGATAGTGGTCAAGACCGAATCCTCCTCACAGAGTCTTTTCGACTTATCGCAGAACAGGTTTTTCATCATGGGAGAGAGTGGCATGAAGTACAGCTACAACAACGGTAACATTGCCACAGATCCGGTACTTGCCTCCATGAACTTTCTCAATGCGTTGGAAAAGATCCCGAGCCTGATACAGAAATATGAGGCGGATACGGTGAAGATAGCCAAAGATATTCCCGTATTGCAGGAGGTGGTCAATGGCTCGTGGAAAAAGGAAGAGCAACTGAAAGACCTCAAGACGGAACTTGCCGCACTCGACCGTCAGATACAGCTTTCCTTGAAGCCCATTGAGCAGGGAGACGCACAGCAGGAAGAAGAGAACATAGAAGAGCAGAAGGAAATGGAAGGGAACATCTCAGGGCAGTCCCGTCCGATTGAGCCTACCGCTAACGCATCCTCCGTCTGCACGCTTTCGGCTCAAACCGACAGACTGCCCGAAGACGCGAGGCAGAGTATTAGGGATACACAGCCCCTTACGGACGGTGTGCCGTCATTGGCAAACAAGGTCTTTGTCGTCAGACCGAAAATATGATTTATGAAACGGACTCCAAGTATAAATCCCGCCTCGTCATCACGACGGGACGGGATTTGCACAACTAAAATAAAAAAGCAAAGAACTCATTCTTCTTTTTTCCTCTTTCTTCTCCGTTTCTTATTCTCGGTGAAATGATGTTCCATAAAGGCAGTTATCTCTGATTCCAGATACCACGTTTTGTGATAGATGATGTGGAACGGCAGCGTCCCCGAATCTCGGTAACGTTGCAAGGTTCGCTTGCTGACTTGCAGCATCATACAGACCTCTTGATTGTCCAAGAGCGGCTCGCCGTTGAGCATCGGACGTTGGGGAATATCGGGAATGGTCTGCTTCAGATGGTCGAAACGGGTCATAATCCGCTCCATCCATTCAAGAAAAGTGTCTCTGTCCAATAGTTCCATATGCTATTTCGTTCTCTTGGCTTTAAGCAGGAAATTCTGTCTCAGCTCTTTGATGTTTTGAGGATTGCAGTACAGGCTCTTCTTGCGTATCGCCTCCTCTATGTCGTTTAAGTCGTAATAGCATCGTCCAAGGATAATCTTGTAACCGATACGTTCCGAACTTCGCAACCGTTGGAGGGTGCGTTGGCTGATGCCGAGTATTTCGGCTAAATCCTTGTTGGTTATCAGGCGGTTTTCGTATTCTTCCTTCGCCTGTTCCTCTTTCTCCACATATCGGAGAATTTTCTCTATCTTGCCCACCAAATCGTGGTAGGCTTTGCTCTCAATTGTAATGACATCCATCGCTCTTTTAATTTGATTATGGTGCAAAGTTCGGGCTTTGAAATCGTTTGGATTGTATGCTAAATATGTACTGAATAGAGATTTTTATTGTCAAGTATTCAAGCCCGAAGACACAGGCTGTCATATCAAAGCCACAAGCACGCAATTTGATGAAAGTATCTCTTTCTCGCATACGCTGTCATTACATTTGCATATCGTAATATCCAAACTAAAAATTGATATATGGAAGTAATAGCAATCGAAAAGAAAACGTATGAAGCCATGATGGAGCGTTTCCGCATCCTGACCGCCAAGGTCGATGCCCTCTGTCGGGAATCGGACGAGAAAAGAATGGGCAAATGGCTGGACAACCAAGATGTCTGCCAAATCCTGAACGTCAGCTTGCGTACACTGCAAACCTATCGGAGTAACCGGACTTTACCCTATACGAAGATAGGCTACAAGATGTACTATAAACCGGAGGATGTTCAGAAACTGGTAGACAAGTCGGTCTCTCCATACATAACACAGTATCTTAATCACCACTAAATCCAAAGTAGAACTATGAGTAATAATGTAAAGACCAAGAATGACGAAGAAATCATGCACTTCCTCAATGCCTCCGACCGTATGATAAAAGGGATAGATGCCCTGAGGAAAAGAAACAGACCAACGCTTCAAGGGCAGCGGTACTTGACGGACGAGGAACTTTCCCGACGGCTGCATGTCAATCGACGCACCCTGCAAGACTATCGTGATATGGGGCGTATTCCATTTGTCAAATTAGGAGGGAAAGTCCTCTATAAAGAGGAGGAGGTAGAAAAGTTGCTGCAAGAGAACTACCACCCACGATTTGAGGAATGATGAAATGTTTGTCGCTGTTGCCTTGATTTTTGTCGTATTGTCGATTTGTTTTGACCACGATAAAACAAGCTCTCAAAAAAGTGACGTAAGATTTCAGAAAACTTACGTAAGTTTTCCGAGATTCTTACGTAAGATTTGATGGCTTCTTCGACCACTTCTCTTCATTGGCTCATCATACGCCCAAATCAAGTTACAACGGAATGTGCAGTAAGCAAAAAGCAGACAGTAGGAATTATCTTCTTACTGCCTGCTTTTCTTTAATTATGTTGTCTGCCAACGGTGTAACAGACAATCATGGGTGGAGAGGAAACTTTCTTCTCCGAAAGCCTGCCGATTATCCACCTTCGCAAAGTCTTTGCCTGTGGTGTGGCAATACGAAACGACAGCATCGTTATCATTTCGATACTGTATAAATCAATAAATCCTTGTTCGGAGTGGATTGTTCTCATCGCTTCCGTCTCCATCAGGAGAACTTCTTTGAATATCGCTTTGATTTGTGCGCTCACCTTGCCGGAGAATGCCCCGAGCAGGTCGGCAATCTCACAAGCAGACATCCAAACGCGAGTAGCTGGGATATGTATTTCTCCGTTACCGCCAATGGTTATGATTTCTCTTTTCATAGACATTCTTCCTTATTATTATATGGTAATACCGCTAAACTGTTCTATCCGGCTTAACTTGTCGGAAAGGGAATTCATATCCCGGCTTTCCTTCTCGTGGGTAATTTTGGCGTAGATTTGTGTCGTGCGGATATTCGTGTGTCCGAGCATCTTGGAGAGCGTTTCGATGGGAACTCCGTTGGTCAGACAAATTTCCGTTGCCATGGTATGGCGACTGGTATGCCACGTTATGTTCTTTTCTATACCGCAAAGTCCGATGATTGTTTTAAGGTTCTTGCAGGCGGTAATGTACTGAGGAACGGGCAGGAGATAATTTTCCTTTGCCATGCCATCATACTTTTCGATAATCCTCAATGGAATGTCCATCAGCATGATGTTGGATTCCACGCCCGTCTTCTGTCGCTTGGTCATAATCCACAATTTGCCGTCGAATGAAGTTTGCACATTGTCTTTGGTCAGGTTCTTCATATCGGTAAACGACAAGCCGGTAAAGCAGCAGAAAACATACAGGTCACGCACCAACTCCATGGACTTGCGGCGAAACTTCAAATCCATCATTTGACGTATCTCGTCCTTGGTCAAATAATCCCTTTCCGTACTCTCGGCGGAGATGCTGTAATCCACGAAAGGGTCTCGAACAATCCAGCCGTGATTCTGGGCAATGGTAATCATTCGGCGCAAAGGCATCATGTAGATCCATACGGTATTATTGCAGCACTGCTTTTCCGTGCGGAGGAAAATCTCAAAGTCCGTGATGAATGCAGGTGTAAGCTCTCGCAGGGCAATGTCGCTCAGACGATAGCGTGTCTTGATAAATTCTTCCAAGTGCTTGTAAACGGTACAATACTTATGGTATGTGGAATCGCGACGCAGACCGGCAGATACCTGCTTGGCAAAATCCTCATTGTGCTGGGCATAGACCGTCAGCAGTGTCTCGTACCGCATCTCCAAACCCAAGAAAGCGTTCTTTACTTTCTCCGCCGTGACATAGTTGTCCCTTTCGGCAATCTCCTTGTATTTGGCATTGATACCCACCCGAATCTTGTCCAAGAAGCGGTTGGTTTCCAATGCGACGGAACTTTTTCCCGAAGCCCGGTTGCTCTTGACATCCCATAGATTGGGGAGAATGTCGCATTTGCAACTGAACTGTGCAATGGTTCCGTCGATAGTGATACGGCACATCACGGGAACGGAACCGTCTTTCTTCGGGGCGTTCTTTTTGAGGTAGAACAGAACCTTAAACGTACTTCGCATAACTCTGACCTTTTATAAGTTACAAAACTATTTATTGTCAGGTTATCCGCTGATACGCAATTCATTGTACTTTGATGGGAAAGATTCCAAGCATTCATTTTTTTGCCTTTTTTCTTCCCATTCTCCCTTTATTGGGCTATCTTTGCGGAAGATTTCAGTTGGGGATTAGCCCGTTCGTTACCGTTTTTGCCATTCCTTTCTACTTGGATATAGGGTAATGTTTTAGTAACGCTGCTCTGTCCAAAGTTGGCAAAAGTCCGTCTTTTGGCGGTTTTTCCCCCGAATGGTCAAATAATCAGAACTGACTGACTCACAAATCATTTGCTATGTCCGCTCATTTTTTGACCATTAAGGATAGATTTTTGTCAAAAGGGATGATGAGTTATAGAAACTAAATAAAAGATTAGTAATGAGATTTTGTGCTATATTGATACTTTCTGTGATTTCAATTCTAAATAGTTTAGAATTGAAATCACAAACTGTTGTAAAAATTTTAAGCAATGGTTGTAAGGTAGAGAGAAGTTTATTTCTAAACGAAAAAAAAATCGGGGTGTATAATAAACGAGGTAGATTGGTTAAATTGTCCGCAGATGAAATCAAATATCAAAAGATATTTTTATATCAATCTTATAGCCTGATTGATTATGGAATAATTCTAAAATATCCCGAGGTTGTATATAAAGATGCGTGTATTATTGCTGATATTTTGTCAAGTTATGACCCAAGCGAAATCTTATCGTTTACAAAGCCTATAGGGGAGCGAAAAAAGATTTCTATACAAGATATCAATAAGTATTACACGTATCTTGATGCCAGTGTTGACTATGTAGTTAGTATTAACATTATAGTCAAGGATAGTCTTATTACCCAATATAGTTATACTTACAAGCCCAATATGTCTGACATCATTATTTCATATACATGTGTATTTACTTATGATAAAAATAATCGAATAGTAAAATTAGAAAAAATATATAGACGACACTATGAAACAAAAGAAATTATATATGAAAACAAATAACACATGATTTTTGGTAATGTTCCAAATCGGGAGTTGTCAGAATAAAAAGAACAACAAACTTAGCACACAAACGCCAAGCCATCGCAGCAATAAATGAAAGAATGTATAGCATTAAGAAACCTTTTAAAAAAGGGTAATTCGCGCACAGGAAAGTAGAGTAGAGAAATATAGATGGTATTCTAAAAGGCTCTATGAAGGCATATAATAATTGGATTAAAAATCCTAAAAACAAAGGAAGGGAATTTAGGTATGAAATCGATAAAGACACCCCTGATAAATAGATTTTTTAAAAGTTGTTTCTTTAGACTGACGGTAATAGACTTCGTCTTATTTCTGTTGTTTAGATATTATCAGCCATTGTGTGAACCTTGTTTAGATAACGATTGGGAACCGTGTATATCAAAAGAGCAATACATTATTATTTACATAGGTATCGCGGTGAATGTAATCGGTTTCATTGTATGTATATATAAAACAGTAAAGAACAATCGAAAGAAACAACAAACGTGGCACGAAAACGCAAGCTACAATAGCGATAGATAACAGAATGTATAACATGGAAATAATAATCGAGGGGATAAAAACAAGTCTATAAAAAGAGGCCTAATCCCAATAAAAGAAAGGGGAAGTAATGGAAAGGAAAATAACACTATCAAAGGAAGAAATAATGAAGTTTCAAAACACCTTAGATAATTTGAAAAGTAATTCTAATTGGCAAGTTTTAAAGACTTATTTGATAGAAATGAAAATTAAATACCCATCTGAATATTTTATATGTACGGAATTATCAAACGCTTATTATATGCTTGGCATGTATAAAGAAAGTGAACAAGCTTCCATGGAAGCTATTCAGTTAGAGCCCAATGATGTGCTTGTAATGTACAATTATGCAGTTGCTTTATACTCAAATGAAAAATATTTAAAAGCCATTGTACAATTGAATAGAATACTTAAAAGAAGGATAAATTCTATTGCATATGGAGTTCATGGGGAAGGCCTGAAATGGGCAATGTCTATTAAAAACGACTCTTTATATCTAAAGGCTATTTGTCAATTAAATCTTGGAAAATTAAAAGAAGCATATAGCCTTATAGGAAAACATCTTGCGCAGAGGCGAAGAGGTGTATATAGTGATTTTACCAAGAAGCAAGTTAAGCGAAAGGAACAATATATTATAAATGAGTTAAACAACAAAGTTGTGAAATAAATGTTAGAAGCATTAATTTTCAAAATATGACGGTCAAATTAAAGAACAACAAACGTGGCACACAAACGGCAAGCCACAGTAGCGATAAATAACAGAATGTATAACATTAAAACAACAAGAGAGTGCTAAACCATATTTAGATTGTTTGAACTTGCCCATACAAGAGCGCGCTCCAACATCCATATAAGGGTAACAGGCAATACCCTTATATGGGTGTTCATCATTACCCATATAAGGGTATTAAAAGCCGTAAGCAATAAACAGGAAGTAATGACGTTACATAATTGATAACCATAAACAATAAGAAGTTATGATTGAATTTGAAGTAAAATCAAAAAGCAGCATATATCGGTGAACATAAGGGACAGATCCAAGACGAATACCGTATGCGGGCAATGAAGCTGATGGCTTGACGGTGGACTAAAAGAAAAATATAGTGAGCAGTTGCAGGCGATCAAGGAAAATTATCGTACCTTTGACATCGCATACAACGGTCAGGACAATGACGACTACGTAAACGGTCAAGTTTGTCCAAAGGACATTGTCGGCTGCACTCGGAAAAGATAGAGCAAGCTCACTTTCCACTCGTTGGCACACCAATTCTGCTGCAACGACGGCACGCCGGAGGCGGCGCAGGCAAGGGCGATGGTCAAGACGAGAGCTGGCGAAGCTGGCACTAACGAGCGGCTGCAGTTCTACTATCACCCAGACCATTTGGGTAGCAGTAGCTACATCACCAACTTGGATGGTGAGGTCATGCAGCACATCGAGTATGTGCCGTTTGGCGAAGTGTTCATTGATGAATTGGAGCTTACGCAGAAATCGGCGGCCGCAGGGAAAGCCAACTGCAACAATACTTGGAACACGCCTTATCGATTCAACGATTGTGCCAACGAGGGCAGAGGCAAGCTTGCTTGCACTATGCCGAGTGCAGCCAATCGTAGAGTAAAATTCAACGCCAAGGTGTTTGATGAGGAGACAGGTATGTATTATTATGGTGCGAGATACTATGAGCCGAGATTGAGTCTGTGGATGAGTACGGATCCTTCGGAAAAGAAATACCCACGCATTTCTACTTATTCTTATTGCTTCAATAATCCATTGTCTTATATAGATCACGATGGACGATTTGGAAAGAAATGGATAGCTAATCTGTCACGAAAATGGTATAATCTTTGGCATAAGCAAAAGGCAGGTCCAATAATTGAAAATAAAAATACAACAAACAAACAATTCAGATACACTTATAATACTTTTAGATATTCTGATGAAGGATTTGAAATAACAAGTCATTATAAATTTAGTACGAAAGTTGTTAAAGGAATGCAAGATGTTGGTGATGGTGTTGCTTTAGGTGGATATGCTGCAACCCTAAGTGTAGCTGGAGCAGAGGTCGGTGTGCCTATGGTGGCTGCAGGAAATGTGGTGTCATCAGTCGGAAGTGCGGGGGAAATGATATTAGATGTTGCAAATGGTGACTATTGTAATGGATTAAAAGATGCAGCTTTTAGACTATTTGAAAAAGGTACTGAGATACTCTTAAATAAGTTAGTGCCTGGTGTTGGAAAAAAGATAGGCGAAGAGGGATTTAATCTCGGTACAGAAATACTTGACCAGGGACGTAATCTGAAAAATTCCGGATTAGAAAGAGTTACTGATAAAATAATTGAAAAAAAAGAAAGAAGAAAATTCTAAAAGGAAGGAAAAATGATGCATATAATGTGGGGATGTGGGGTGTTACTGAGTAGTATATTCATTCTAATATTGTTAAAAAAGAGGCAACTCATGAGTAACTATCGGCTTTTCTATTTGATAGGTCTTTTGATAGGTCTTGTTATTGGGAGTGTTAATATTTTTACACAAAAATATGATAACTATTGCTCTATATATATTGGTATATTATGCTGTTGTTATACTTATTTTGATAAAAATACATATTCTAAATGGACTAACGCTTATATATCATCACTTCAAGGATATGTAGGTGGCGTTGGATTTATACTATATGGTCTATTTACTACGTAATGGCGCTCCAAAGCGGAAATCGGCGATCGCAGGGAAAGCGAATTGCAATAACACTTGGAACACACCTTATCGATTCAACGATTGTGTCAACGAGGGCAGAGGCAAGCTTGCTTATTCCATGCCGAGTGCAGCCAATTGTAGAGTAGAACTCAACGCCAAGGAGTTTGATGAAGAAACTGGTATGTACTACTTCACCGAAGGAGCATGATGCAGACAAAGAAGCACAAGAGTTTGAAAATTTCAATAAATTTGTTGATAATAAAATTCAAAAAAAATGGCTTAAGAAACCTATTTTATAATAAGAAAACTCTCAAGATAAGATAATTGAGACAATTGATAAATGGTGGAATTTATACGAAAGATCTAATCATAATAAAGTAATGAATAGGAAAGTAACGTTTATTATATGTTCTTTATTATTATGCAGCTGTAATAGAGAAGTTGATTTTTACTTTAATTTCGGCTCTCAATCCTTATGTGCATATAAGAGTTCTTTCTATAATCTTAGTATTGAGAATGACTCAATTACTCCAGATGGAAAATCATACGAAGGGGCGATATCCTTATTCTGGACTGATTCAGCAAATTCTCCTCCCCAAAGAATATATTTAGACAGAATCCCCAAGGGCTACTCTGTTTATCGTGATGGAATAAAATCAAGCGAAAAAAGAATAAGTCTAAAAGGAAACTCCGTCTATACTATAACATCAACAGGGATAGCTGCTGTGGGCTGTAGTATTAAGGTATGGACTAATCATCGAGGCGAAGTAATAAAAGCTATTCAAATGCCACAATTGGGGAATGCCAATGGAGATTCATAAAGAAATTATGAATATTCCAAATAAGTGATAGATGCAAATAAAAGCTCTGCCCGAGGTTATTGTCATTGGAAAACGATAACCACCTGATAATCAATTTAGTTCTAAATAATATGGTATAAAGGCAGGCTCAGCCTTTGGCTGTTTTTTTACCCAAAACAAAGAAAAAAGACTTTACGAGAACGCTTCGGCACTTTGCGCTCCAGGTTAGAAGTTATGTTCAATGTCCGCACTGCAATTCAATGGAACTCGCTAAAAGTGGGAGGAATAGTATGAACATAAAAGGGCGAAAGCAATAAATTAGAATGAATGACGTTAAATAGTTGTTAACCATAAACAATAAGAAGTTAGGATTGAATTTTAAAATAAGCCCCCAAATGCAACCTATATCTGTAAGTACAAGGGACACCCAATACGAATCCCTTATGCAGGCAATGAGTCAGACGGCCTTACTAACAAAAAAGCAGATGAACTGTTAGGGTCACTGAAGGATAGTAATAAAAAATTGTATTCGAAACTTAGTAAACTAGAAAGAAATACTCACGCTGGTAAGAATGATGCAAGAATAAAAAGTGACAAACATCAGGCTGATATTGTTAGAGGTAATTCAAATGCAAATGCAAGAAAATACGCAAAAGAAAAGACGGGGGTAAAAGCTAAAACAGACATAGTAGTGAAATCTGTTAAAGCGGTTACAAGTAGTAGTCATAGTGATAAAAGAAATGAAAAATAAAAAAGTTGAGAATATTTTACTAATAATTATAGGTACAATATCATTTTATTATTACTATTCTACTTTAATGACAACGTATCTTTATTATGTTATACTTTTACTTATAGCGGTTTTGATTACATTGGTAGTCACAAACGATAAAAGTACATTAAAAAGATTTACTTTGTTAATGAGGATGTTGATGTTATTTTTAATATTATACTTTGTTCTATTTTCATTCCTATTAATTAGAAAGGATAATTCAAAGTTGGAAATATTTAAAA
The DNA here is from genome assembly GCF_000479005.1 of Prevotella sp. BV3P1. GTDB lineage: Bacteria > Bacteroidota > Bacteroidia > Bacteroidales > Bacteroidaceae > Prevotella. The sequence goes on from NZ_AWXC01000051.1 coordinate 95,647, forward strand.
CATCTCTCAATGGGTACTATACAGGTCGAATAGATGGAGTGTTGTTTAGGTTTAAAGATTTTAATTTTAAAAGAAATGTAAATTTAACTGGTTATACACAAGATGATTTAAGAGAGAAATATGATTTAAAGTTAGAATTAACTCCACTAACATCGAACATATATTTCATCGAGAATTTAAGTTTAGTTGAAAAAAATGATGTTTTAGGTAATAATTAAACCGTAGCACGGTACTAACGTTGGGTATGCTGATTTATCAGCATTCATTCTTGTTTACTTTCAAGGGCATTTGTCAGTTGCACAGCTTGCTGTTGCAGCCTGACGAGAGTTAGGGAATAGCTTTCAAGTTTACCGAGCAGTCGTTGAGTAGTAGCTACATAATGATAAGTATTAAGGGCTTTCACGGCTTTGTTGTACAGCACTCTAAATGTGAAAAGTAGGAGATAAATGCCTTTTATGAATAACATTTACCTCCTACCCAATTTTATTTATGCCTGCAAGAAAATATCCCTTGCATGCTGGTTTCAGCCTTTAATGGCAGCTACACCGGGAAGAGTTTTTCCCTCAATGGCTTCAAGCATAGCGCCACCACCAGTAGACACGTAAGAAACCTTGTCGGCCAAGCCAAACTTGTTGACAGCAGCCACTGAGTCGCCACCGCCAACCAGAGAGAATGCACCATTCTCTTGTGTGGCTTGAGCTACATACTTGGCAATCTCACCAGTACCGTGTGCGAAGTTCTCCAACTCGAACACGCCAACTGGACCGTTCCACAATATGGTCTTGGAATTGAGAATAATCTTCTTCCAGTTCTCCAAACTCTCTTCCGATGCGTCCATGCCTTCCCACTCGTCTGGAATTTCATTGATGGGGAACACTTTGCGTTCGGTGTCGTTTGAGAATTCCTTTCCGCAAACGGTTGCTACCGACAACGACAGGTTGACGCCCTTTTCTTTGGCGGCTTTCATCACATTGAGAGCCTCTGGTATCAAATCATCTTCGTGTAGCGACTTACCAATCTTGCCGCCTTGTGCTTTGACAAAGGTATAACCCATGCCACCGCCGATAATCAAGTTGTCTACCTTGTCAAGCAAGTTCTTAATAACACCCAGCTTAGAGCTAACCTTGCTGCCGCCGATGATGGCGGTGAAAGGATGCTGTGCGTTCTTCAACACGTTGTCAATGGCAGTCACCTCTTTCTCCATCAGGTAGCCCAACATCTTGCTGTCGGCGTCAAAGTAATCGGCGATCACAGCTGTAGAAGCGTGCTTGCGGTGAGCGGTACCAAAGGCATCGTTTACATATACGTCTGCGTACGAAGCCAACTTCTTGGCAAAGTCTGCCTGACTGGTCTTCATGGCTTTCTTTGCCTCGTCGTATTCCGGTGTGCCTTTTTCAACACCTACGGGCTTGCCTTCTTCTTCGGCATAGAAGCGAAGATTTTCTAACAACAGTGCTTCACCCATCTTCAAGTCAGCTGCTTCTTTCTCGGCATGAGCGCAGTCTTTTGCAAATTTCACGTCAACGCCCAAAGCGTCTGAAACGTTCTTAACGATTTGCTTGAGTGACAATTCAGCCTTCACTTTGCCTTTGGGCTTGCCCATGTGGCTCATCATGATGACAGCACCGCCGTCTGCAAGAATTTTCTTCAGCGTAGGCAGAGCACCACGAATGCGAGTGTCGTCGGTTACCTTTCCATTTTCATCCAATGGAACATTGAAGTCTACGCGTACAATTGCTTTCTTTCCAGCAAAATTGAATTGATCAATTTTCATTTTCGAATCTTTTATTTGTTAATGATAATTTATTCTCGTTGTGTTGACAAAGTTACGAAAAATAGCTGTGAATCCACTCTATTTTATGGGTTCTTTTTATTTTGTCATCACTCTGTAGCTTGATTGATTCCATTGTTTTTCTTTCGAAAACCAATCTCCATGACTTTAACTGCCAATATCATTGACTTTGACAACCAAACTCTATCACTTTGACAACCAAACTCAATGAGATTACACGGCAATGGGAAAAGCCGGTAAACACCTGTGTTTTGAGGTTGAATAAAAAGACCTGTTCAATTGGCCGTCAACCCTTGAGCTTACTGTCCGGCACACCTGACCGCCCTGATGCCAATTTGTGAGCGTTGCCTACTCATGTACGTCTTGAGGGTCATCGGTTCTTCCACCACTTTTCCGTGAATGGAGGAGGCATTGAGCAGATGCAGGCCATCATCGTGCCAGATGGCTATGCCGACGTGACTGGTATCCAGCCCTTTTCGGCTGGTGAGCATAGCCAGGATGTCACCGTCTTTGATGCATTGCCTGAGGAGGGGCGTATTGCGAATGCTGTCCTTGGGAATGTACAGATATTCGTTGCCACTTAGCTCAATCTCCATCTCTCGAATGGCTGCGATGACCTCCGGCTTACCCTTCATCATCGGATAATATTGCGGATGGGTTGTCATGTAGTGCAGGTCAAGCACCTGTGTAGCCGAGAAAGGCGGGTCAAGCTCTTCAACATGTTGGATGTAGCCCATGCGCACGTTGTCTTCTATCCAGGATGAGAAGTAGTGAAGACGGTTGGGATAAGCCACTTTTCCATTGTGATATCTGATGAGTCGCAGAAATTGGCAAAAGTCTTGAAAACGCTTTTGATGGTTCTTGTGGCATAAGAAAAGTGCCAAAACATTTTCCACATACGTTGTACAGTCAAGTTCGCGCAAGTTGATAACCAAGTTCTCCCGGTCGTTGTTTTCCAAGGTCTTGGCAACATAAGGCGTACCAATCAGCTGACGAGCAAAATAAATCACCATGTTTGTACCTTTGTCTTGCTTGCGTGCAGAGGCGAGAAGCTGCTCAACCTTGACACTGTCAGATTTTTCATACTGTAGGGTTTGCCCGAAGACCTGTAGGCAGAAGGTAGATAATAGTAAGAATAGCAGTCGCATATATCAAATTATTTTTGTTTTATTTTTCCAAAATTGAATCCTATATAGATGTTGAAGTTGCCGAAAATGGTACTTGTTGAAAATTGGCCTTTCTGATAGTTGTATGCGTGGAAGATGGCGCTTGAACCCACATAGTAGCGCGTATTGTTCCACACTACGCCAAGCCGGCCTACTGCATCGACGTTGAAATTCTTCAGATTATAATCATGGGTAGTCGTTTGTTCATTCAGAATGTCACCCACGCTGTGCTTGTACGCCAGCCCTAAGCATAGGGACGAGGCGAACAGCCAGTTGTGGGCAAATACCCAGTTGTAAGCATATCCGCCGGAAACCGAGAAGTCGGAGTAGTGATAATTACCAAATGTCAGACGAGTTTCTTCTTCCGTTTTGCCCTTTTCCCCTGGTTTTAGCACCGATGTGACCAGATGATTGAGTCCAGACAGGTCGATGCTCATCTTGTGCTTGGTATAGCCAATGCCCACCATAGGCGACCCATAACTTCTTCGTTGCACGGTAGATTGACTGAAAGCTGCTGGGTAAGAGAATTTGCGGTGATTGAAAATGTAGTAGAGATTGAAGCCTTTGATGCTCGACTTGAACCCATTAAACGGTTGCTTCTCAAGGGGTTTTGTATCGATCTTATCATCAATATACAGGCTTCTGATGGTATATAAGTTGCCCGTTTTACGATAAAACAAGTCTACGGTGAGGCGTGAAGAATAGAGGCTAAGGTCTATTTCTTGGCGATTCTTATTCTTGTCGTAGTGTTTGAGATCGAACGTATAACCCAGAAAAATCCACCTGTAGCCAACGAAAGGACCTACTTTGATGCTCGGTTGGGGTGCTAAGGTGACAGATTGTCCTTTGCGATTACGCAAGCGATAGCCCTCGTATGTGTTGGTGTTTTGCAGCATCACGGTATAATTGTAATGCTGTGGCTCGACATAATTGGTGTCTACGTCCGAAAAACTCTCCACAAACCTGACCGCCCCTTGAGTTAGTTTCTTGAAAAAACCTTTTCTCTCGGGGATGGTATCAGCCAGCATGTGGGTCGAAAATACGACCAGCAGCAGTAGTGTGTATCGTTTGTAGTGTAGCATCAAAATAGGTATGCGGTTAAAATTTACCCAATATTCTGTCCATCACCCAGTTCACTGGCGTGGCACTGACGCTCGTGCAGGTGCAGACACCGATGCCTTGTAGGTCTTCGGTGACCGCTTTGATGATGGGTAGCTGAACGTACGATGGGTTTGGAACCGTGATGTTTCGGATGCCGTCAGAGGTGATTAATTGAATGGGATGATAGTTGTAAACCGAAAACGACAGTGAGCCTTGCTCGCCAACCACGTCGATGCTGTCTTCCTTCGCACTTTGATGCCCCACGAAGCACCAAGACCCGCTTCCTGGAAGTCCATTCTCAAACAGGAAACAGGCACTGATTGTGTCCTCGGCCGAGTATAGGTGTGCCCGGTTGGCGCAATAGCCATGCGCCCGAGTAATCACGCCAAAGAATTCTTGCAGCAAGTCAAGTTGGTGAGGTGCCAGGTCATAAAAGTAGCCACCGCCAGCGATGTCGGGTTGCAGTCGCCATGGAAGATGACGGCTGCCGCTGTAGTCCAGATCCCGAGGAGGAACAGAAAAACGCACCTGCACGTTGGTTACCGTGCCGATGGTTCCACTGTCCAGGATGCTTTTCACCTTCTGAAAATAGGGTAAGTATCTTCTGTAGTAGGCTACAAAGCAGGGAACCCCCGTCTGCTGGCTCACTCTGTTGATGCGCGCACAGTCTTCATAACTGGCCGCCAAGGGCTTTTCTATGTACACAGGTTTGCCCGCCTTCATGGCCATGATGGCGTAGGTGGCATGGCTGGAGGGTGGGGTAGCAATGTAAATGGCGTTCACCTCAGGGTCATCGATGAGCTGCTGCGCATCGGTATACCATTTCTTGATGTGGTGACGCTCGGCGTACGATTGCACTTTTTCCTTGCTCCTACTGTATACAGCTTCTACATGCGACCCTTCAACCTCATTAAAGGCGGGCCCCGATTTCAATTCGGTGACTTCGCCACATCCTATGAATCCCCAACTGATATGTTTCATGTTAATTGAAAACGAAGTTAATGATGAACAGAATGGCCAACGTTACGAGTGTGATGTTGAGTTGTTTCCAACGGCCAACACACAACTTCAAAATCACATAGCTCAAGATGCCAAGGCAGATGCCGTCGGCAATAGAATAACAAAGCACCATGGTAATCATGGTGATGAAGGCGGGGAATGACTCGCTGACGTCACTCAAGTCGAGCTTTTTTACCGAATCCAGCATCAGCACACCTACCAACACCAACGCGCCGCTGGTTGCAGCGCTGGGGATGAGGAGAAAGATGGGCGATACAAAGAGGGAAAGCAGAAACAGAATGCCCACGAATGCTGAGGTCACGCCGCTTCGGCCACCTTCCGCAATACCCGATGCACTTTCAATGTAGGTGGTGATGGTGGAAGACCCGAGCATGGCACCACAGGTGGTACCAATGGCATCGCTCATCATGGCTTCTTTCACTCTTGGAATGGAACCATCGGGTTGTACGATGCCCGTTTTCTCTGCCAAACCGACCAAGGTGCCAATGGTGTCGAAGATATTGACAATGAGCAACGAGAAAATCACTAATAGGGTTTTAATGTTGAAGAACCCGTTGAAATCGAAATGACAGAAAACGGGTGAAATGTCCTGTGGTGCGGAAACCGGCAGCCAGCCATCAGGAATCATGGTGACACCCATGGGAATGCCAATGAGCGTGGCGGCAATGATGCCATAGAACAGCGAGCCTTTGACGTTGCGCGCCATCAGGATGCCACTCAGCAGAATGGCGATGATGCCCAATGTCGACTCGGGGGTGAAGGCACCCAGGCCCACAAACGTGCCTTCTTTGGCCACGATGATGCCCGCATTCTTAAGGCCGATAAACGCAATGAACATGCCAATGCCCGCAGAGATGGCGTACCGCAGGTTCTTGGGTATGCTGTCGAGAATCAATTCGCGGACATTGAAAAATGTAATGAGAAGAAACACGAGACCCTCGATGAGCATGATGGCCAGGGATTGTTCCCATGAATAGCCCATAGCCTGACAGAGCGTGTAGGCAAAAAAGGCGTTCAGTCCCATGCTGGGCGCCTGTGCAAAGGGCAGTTTGGCCATGAAGGCCAGCAGCAAGGTGGCTATGGCGGCAGACAAAGCCGTGGCCGTGAAGAGCGCACCCTTATCCATTCCCGTGCTCGAGAGAATGGCGGGATTGACGGCGAGGATGTAACTCATTGTCAAAAAAGTGGTTGCACCGGCAATCAATTCGGTTTTCATTTTCATGCTCTTGGCCTCAAATCCAAGCAGTTTTGTGAATGGTTTCATGAGATATGGTTTGATGATTCTTAATATGTGGTTATTGTTTTTCTTTCTTCAGCCAGGCGTCTATGAGCATTCTGGCAATGGAGAGCTTCTCCGGAATGGTGGGAAGATTGTTTTTGGAGAACCAATCCCCCTTGCTTAATTCTGATTGCTGCAACCGTACCTCACCGCTTACATAATCGGCATTGAACCCCACCATCAAGCCGGAGGGGTAGGGCCAAGGCTGCGAACCGAAATAAGTAACGTTCTTGATTTTGATACCCGTTTCTTCCATGACCTCTCGGTGAACGGCTTCTTCCAGCGTTTCGCCAGTTTCGACGAATCCCGCCACCAGACCATAAAAGTCGGATTTGAAGTTTTTTGCATGAACCAAAAGCACTTCATCTCCACGGTGTATCAGCACGATGACGGCTGTGGCCAACTGTGGCCACACTTCTTTTCCACACTGGGTGCATCGTTTTGAAATGGCGGTGTGCGTCTGCATCGGGCCACCGCATACGCCGCAAAACTTGGTGTTGAAGTCCCAATAAAGCAGCTCGTGGCACTTTCCCGCCATTAAATATAAGTCGTGGGGCAGCTTGTAGAACGAAGCGCGCAGGCCACACATCTCATATTGCTGACTGTCGGTGATGGGTTCATCTATTCGAAATGCCCGAACAGGAGTGCCGTCTGCCAGGTTTGCCACATTCATGATGTGTGTCCAGGGCTTTGTGGGTATCGGTGGTTCATCGGCAAGCGGTATGGTATATTGACCGTTTGCTTGTTTTTCGAGTACGATGTCTGTTTTACAAAAAATAAAAAACAGGTTTTTCATTTCTCATCTTCCTCTCTTTGTGGTTGTCCAAAGATAAGCATTTTATCTCGTTTCAATGCAGGTATAATCCACGCTGCGGGTACAAACTTCCAATTGTTGTTGGGTTTGGGATTTATTTCTCCACATTTTTCAATCCATTTCATGAGGTAATAACGCTGATCGTGTTTGCTCTCGAACACAATACGTTGTTTCAATTCGGTCATGGAGATGCCCGCTCCACGCGTCAAGAGTTCACCACCGCCGTTGCCTCTGTAACTGTTCATGGCAACCTTATACGTCTTCTTGAGGCTGAATGGCGTACCGTCGCTCATTCTCAAGATGTTTACTTTGTGCCCTTTTGGCTTGGTGACATCAACTTCATAGTCGATGCCGGCGGCGCTGTCGAAATTGAATGTAAGTTTTTTGAACCCATAACGCTGTTGGTCATCCTTGGTCTTGTCGTCGATGAGGAGGATGTGGTCGCCGGGAGAGGTCATGGTGTTGACCCATAAATCGTAGCTCATTTCCAGGTAGTTGCGAATCTCTTCGCCTGTCATCTTGAGCACATAGATATTGTTTTCGTATTTGTAGAGGTTGAAAAGGTCACTTACAAACACGTCGCCTGCCTTGATTTGGGCATCAAAAGCAAGGGGTGCGTTGAACGAGATATCGGCTCCAGTAACCGTCAACTGTAGGTTGTGAATCAAATCCGTAAAGGCTGAACTGCCAAAGTAGCAATCACGACTGTAAATAGTGTGTTGAAATGAGCCAATCTTCCTATTGACAAAGGCGTTGACGGCCTTGATGTCGTCTTGAAAATGCGCCATGAATTTTTGGTCAATCTGCTCATTTCTAATGTCCACTACGCGTCCATTGACCTGCTTGCGCAATACGACATGAGTTTTCTTTCCTTTTCGTATATGCTCATTCAGCGTAATCCTAATTTCGCTGTCGGTTACGTTGATGGCGTTACAACCAGGATTGAGACAGACAACAGGTTGGCGTTTGCTGTTGAGAATGGTGCTGCTGTGAGGGGTGTGATCATGTCCAAAGAGTATCAAATCGAAGCCAAGAACCTCTTTTGCCACGCGCAAGGAGGCGTCTTCCTCGTAGGTTGGGGTGGTAATGCCACCCTGTTTGCCCGAATGAAACAAACCAATGACGATGTCGGGGTGTTCGGTTGTTTGTAAAACGTTCATCCAGTGGCGTGCCGATTGCACCATGTTTTCAAACCGAAGTCCACTCCATAGCTTTTCTTGAAGCCAGTTGGGAATAGCTGGCGTGAGCATGCCCATAACTGCAATCTTGACACCATCCCGCTCAAGAATGGTGTATGGATGAACGTATGGATGTTGAGTTTGGGTATTGACAATGTTGGCTCCGAGGGTAGGACACGACACTTCACGAATCCACTTGTCGTACACGGCATGCCCAGTTTCGATGTCATGGTTGCCTATGGTCTGTGCGTCATACCGCATGTAGTTGATAACAGATGCTGCGATGTTGGGACCTTGCGTGTTGACATAGTTGCTGTAATAGCAGATTGGCTGATCTTGTAATATGTCGCCGTTGTCCAGTAGAATGAGATTCTTCCCATATTTTGCCCGCAGTGAGTCAACATAGGTCATCACTCGGGCAAGACTACCTGCCTTTGGTCTGCGATTGATGAAGTCGTAAGGGAAGAAACTACCGTGGACATCACTGGTTTGGATGATGCGAAGATCAATCGTTTTGCTCTTGGCCATGATGCTTGTACTGCAACAAAGTGCAATGAGGCACCCCGTAATATATCTTTTCATGTTTATCCCTCATTTGTGCAAAGTTAGTAGAAAAAAATGACTAACCGAAGCGAATGATAAGGTTATTTGGTCAATTCGTAGACAGGTTGTTTGGCAGCACAACTCACCATTTCCACCAACGCTTTTTGGGTTTGGCCTCTTCGGCAGTTTGTCCTCGCAAGTAGGCTTCACGAATCAAGTCTTTGGTTGATTTATGCTCGTGTATCATGTGATATATTTGTCCCCAGTCGGGCAACCCGCCAATGTTGCGATCATCGATGAAAAGGTCGGCCTTAATCTTTCTGGAGAAGTGGTTGTTGTTGGAGGTACCTTCCTCTTCTGGATAGTCCTTGTTGACAGTCCAAAACTCTACCCCGCGTTCGTTACACCAATCTACAGCCTCTTGCAGGAGTTTTCCCTCTCGCACGCTCCATAAGATGAGTCTGTGATGCTCTTTGATGAGCATTTTGAGTGTTTCGGTAGCGAAAGGTATCTCTTGTCCTATCGCGGGGTACTTATGTTCTACGATGGTTCCGTCAAAATCAACAGCTATTGTCATCTATTTGAAATCAGTTAAATTTGAATGGTGGCGAATATAAAAATGGTGTTGGCACGTCACCAAGCGCATTAACGCTTGATGGACGTGTCGTTCTTGTCTCCATAGTGGCTGTTGGCATAATTGCCGTAAGAACCGTAATTGCCGTAGTGACCGTACGAACCGTATTTCCCATATTTTCCGCCGTATCGTCCATACCTTCCATACTTTCCGTATCTGCCATATCCATAATAATAGCCATACTTCTTTTTGGACATGTCGATACCATTGATAACGATGGACATGTTAGGAATTTTCTTTTCGTTTGCCAAGCTGTTGATGAGCCCGAAGCTTTCTTTGGGCGTATAATCAGCTCGACACATGTAAACCGTGGCATCTGCCACACGTCCTATTTGCAACGTGTCGGTGACGAGTCCAACTGGAGCTGAGTCAATGAGAATATATTCGTATTTTTCTTTTAAAATGTTGATGATGACGTCGAGTGATGGGCGCGCAATTAATTCGGCAGGATTTGGAGGAATGGGTCCAGACATGAGAAGATCCAGGTTGTTATTCACGCCCGATGGCAAAATTTGGCTCTGGATTTCTTCCCAGTTAGGCTGTTCCTTGGTCAACAACATAGTAATGCCATGATGATGGTCATTTATTTCAAAGAGTTCGGCCAAGCGTGGTTTGCGGATATCCAGTCCCACGATAATCACTTTTTTGCCAAGTAGTGCGAAGCTGACAGCCAGGTTGGAGGCGTTGAATGTCTTTCCTTCGCCAGAGGTACTCGATGTGAAGAGGATGACTTTCTGGTTTTCTTTCAGCATAAACTGGAGATTGGTTCGCATGCTCCGGAAGATTTCTTCCATCTGGTTGTTCTGGTTTTCATGAACAACAATGTCAGCTTTTGTCTTGGCTGTATCACTGGCAACAGCGACATCGGCCAAGATGGGAAGCGTGGTGAGTTTGGCAACATCGTCGTGTCCTTCAATCCTATAGCGGAAGAAGTTAATCAAGAACAAGATAAGTGCAGGTATACCAAGTCCCAAGAGCAAGGCGATGAGGAAGATGAGTTGTCTGTTAGGACTTACTTGTCCACCGTTGGCGGGCTCGTCTATCAATATGCCTTTGTCGGCAGTTGCAGCAAGCGAGATAGAGTTCTCTTCTCGCTTCTGTAATAACATCAAATAGAGTCCTGACTTAACATCTTGCTGTCGTCCAATCTGTGTAAGCATTCTTTCCTGCTCCGGACTGGCAGTGAGCTGTCCCTGGTACTTGCCGTATTGCGAAGCAACATTATTGCGCTGAATTTGAAGTCCCTTCTTGGCTTGAGCCATGGCACGATGGATGCTGTTGTTCAAATCATCCAATTGAGAAGTAAGGGGTGTAACCGTTGGTGAGGTCTCGGAAGCACTGCGAAGGAGTCTCTTTCTTTCCAATGCAATTTCATTGTACTTACTAATCAAGCCGTTCACTGTAGCGTCTGAAATGCCTACGTTGGCAGGGAGCGTTTGGTATTGGTTGCTGGGCTGCGACATGCTTTCTTGTACACTGTTGAGCAGGGCTACCTGTGTGTTGGCTTCTGCTAGCTTCTGGTCGTACTCGTTTGCGTTTTGCATGGCTTGACCGGCATTCATCGTTTGGTCTACCATTCTGTTACGTTTCTTATAGCTTTCCAGCTGTCCTTCAGTAGCTCCCAATTCTTCACTGATCTTTTCCAGACGGCTGTTAATGAAGGCTTCTGTATTGCGTGCTACCTCGTTCTTGTCCATGTTGGCCTGTCGGTTGTAGCAGATGACCAATTGTTTTAAATAATCAATGGCGCGAGTTGGTACTTCATCCTTGACACCCAAAAGGGCGATGGATGTAGATTTATCGTTCTGCGCTACGGAGAAAGCGCCTCTGTATCCTGCGGCAACACTTTTGGGTGGAAGTATGGATACCTTGAATGATTGTCCGTCTTTCATGGAGCCAGCACTTTCGTTCATGAACGATAGGATGCCGGCTTTGGTGACTATTGTGGATGGCAGTTGGCTAATCTTCTTGTCGATGTTAAAGGTTTGCCAACCCTTTCCCTCGACAGAGGTTTCGTAGCTTCCCGTTACCTGGTATGAGTTGCCTATTCTCTGGATAGTCATCGAGATGGGTGACTGTAGCTTTTCAAGATGTGCAGGATCAAGGTCTACGCTGATGGGCTGATTCTTATAGATAATCATGTCTCTCACCCTTCCCTCGGTGGTATACTTTACATAGAGTTTCAGGTCTTTCACCGTTTGTTCTGCCAGCTTCAGGGAAGAGAGAATTTCCATCTCGTTTTCTATGCCTGTTGAGTTTGACATCATGCCCAAGTTCGAAGAGTAGAGCAATGAGTTTCTTCCTCTTCTATTATCTTCCTCTTTAATTAGCAGTTTGGCGAACGACTGATAGATGCGTGGTGTGTATCGCAGATAGATGGCTGCCGCTCCCAGACAGATGATGAGCGACAGCACGAACCACTTCCAATTGAGGATGATTGCCTGCATGATGGTCTGTAAATTGAAGAATGAATTTTCCTCTTGTCCTTCTACGTTCTCCAATTTTTGATTCTTTATCTCTTCTTCCATTTTATGCTATAATATAAATTCTTTTTCCTGTTTGTTCTTTTCCAGCCATTTTCTTAAATGGTTCTGTTGGCGATGTCTGCCAAGTATTTTCCATAATTGTTTTTCAACATGGGTTCTGCTAGTTTCTTAAGTTGTTTGGCGTCAATCCATCCTTGCTTGAAAGCGATTTCTTCCAGGCAGGCGACTTTCAATCCCTGTCTTTTTTCAATCACCTCAATAAAGGTGCTTGCCTCCGAAAGACTGTCGTGTGTTCCGGTGTCTAACCATGCGAAGCCACGTTGCAGAGTCTTAACTTGTAGTTGTTGTCGTTCAAGGAATGTTTGGTTGACAGTCGTGATTTCCAGTTCTCCTCGTTCGCTTGGCTTGATTTTCTTTGCAATGTCAATCACGGAGTTTGGGTAGAAGTACAGTCCCACTACAGCATAATTACTTTTAGGATGTGCGGGCTTTTCTTCAATGCTAAGGCATTTACCTTGATCGTCAAATTCCACCACGCCATACCGTTCAGGGTCGTTCACATAGTAGCCGAAAACAGTTGCTTTGTTTCTTTGTTCGGCATCTTCTAAGCTTTGTTTCAGCATAGCGGTGAATCCCGCTCCGTAAAATATATTGTCACCCAGCACAAGGCATGCGGAGTCGTTACCAATAAAATCTTCACCCAGGATGAACGCTTGTGCCAATCCGTCAGGACTTGGCTGTTCAACGTATGAAAACTCTACACCGAGTTCATGACCATCGCCAAGAAGTCTCTTGAATCCTGGTAGGTCATAGGGTGTCGAAATGATGAGAATTTCTTTGATTCCGGCCAGCATCAAAACTGATACCGGGTAATAAATCATGGGCTTGTCAAAAATAGGAATGAGCTGTTTGCTTATTCCTTTGGTAATGGGATAAAGGCGTGTTCCGGAGCCACCGGCTAAAACGATTCCTTTCATTCTTTGAATCCAATTGGTTATTTATCTGACAATCGTGACAGGATTGTAGTTGTTATGGCTATCACTTGAACAATCAATTCGTATGTTTTATGGAGCCTTGGTTGCTAATAAGGCACAAGATTCATACTTGTTGAACTTTTTCAAAAGTTGTGTACAAAGGTATAAATAATTATTGAAATAGGAAAGCGCTACAGCTAAATTTGTATCTTTTGTTTTGTATATTTATTGTTTTGTCATACCTTTGTAGAGATTTAAGAAAAATCTCGTGGTCACAAAATGAATTTAATTTTACAATATAATGGCAAATTTATTATCTAAACTGTTTGGAAAGAAAGATGGAAAAGAAACTACCGGTGGGATGGAAGACTACATGACGCTCATCAGGGTTTACTTTCAATCCGCTATTGCAGCCCAATTGGGTATCAATAACTTAAAGATGCTGCCGGATCTCCGGACGTTCAAAATCACTCTGCGCGTGCCCACTGTAAACAACAAGCTGGGAGTGGGCGAGAAAGCACGATGCAAAAACATGTTGAAAGAAATGTATCATACGGATGATATCTTTTTCAAAGAAATCGATCAGAGTATTCGTAAGAATTGTCGTAAGCTGGAAGATGTGCAGCCATACTTGCTTCAGTTTCAGGGTTTCACCCAAGAGCTGATGATGCTCGTGGGAAACTTGATGAAGTTTAAGTTGCGTATGCCATCCATTTTCAAGAGTGCGTTGTATACCATGACAGAAAAGACCGTGAACGACATCTTCAACAAAAACGATTATAAGGATGCCGGCGTCATCAAGGCTGTCGTTGCAGTGCGGCAATACGATAAACGACTGGGATTCTCACAAAAGTGGACCACCGATTTCATTCATCAGGTAGTTATGCTGGCTAAAAAAGAACCGAAACCAGGAAATGAGAACCAAAAATAACAACCAATGAAACCAAACATGATGATTGGTTAGCGAAAGTGACAATGTCTGCAAAGATTAAAGTAATGGATAAAAAAATTACTGATAATTTGTGATTGTCAATTTATTAAGCTAAATTTGTGACCAAATTGTATGTCGATGGATGCTAATGAGAAGACACTAACGCTCTTTACTACTCGCATGAGGCAGATGGTTCTCCAGTACAAGGAAACTAAACAGGAGAACAGCAGCCTGTATGCCATGGTTGATGAGCGCGATGCCAAGATAAAACAGCTCGAGGCAAAGTTAGATCAGGCGCAAAAAGACTACAACAGTCTCAAACTGGCCAAGATGATTGAAATTTCCACCACTGACCTCGAAGTGGCCAAGAAACGGTTGTCAAAGCTGATAAGAGATGTTAATAAATGTATCACGCTACTGAATGAAAAGTAATCGGAGCGATGGCAGGAGACAATAGAGATAAACTACAGATAAGATTGCATGTTTACGATACCGACATGAGCGTCACGGTCATGCGGGAGGATGAAGAGTATTATCGTAAGGCAGCCAAGCTTATTACCAACACTGTGAATACTTACGCTTCTGTTTTCAAGGCAAAGAGAAGCGAGAAGGATATACTCTATATGGCATTGATAGACATAGCATTGCGTTACGAGAAAGAGTCGGCTCGCAATGATGTGGCACCATATAGTCAAATCATATCTCAATTAACTTCTGAAATTGAAGATGCGCTGAAGGAGTAGTTCACCCCTTCCATCACGCACGCTTACGTAGTAGGAAGTTATTTCTTTCCATACCGTTCTGATTTTTGGTGGAGATGTATGGTGCAACGTGTAGATTGCCGCGCTTACGCATGATACTTCCGACCTCTTTCATTTATGTAGTTATTATAAATGAAATTTAAATTTAAAAATAATGAGTATAGTAATTGTTGCCATCGTAGCGCTGATTCTTGGCGGACTGGGTGGCTATGCGATTTTCCGTTACGTTGTCAAGGGAAAATATAATGAATTGGTAGCAGCCGCTGACAAAGAGGCTGAAGTTATTAAGGAAAAGAAACTGTTGGAGGTCAAGGAGAAATTCTTGAACAAAAAGTCTGAGTTGGAGAAAGAAGTTCAACTTCGCAACCAAAAAATCCAACAGACCGAGAACAAGCTCAAGCAAAGAGAAATTGGATTGACCCAGCGTCAGGAAGAACTTGGACGTAGAAAACAGGAGGTGGATAATCAGCAACAACGCATCGAAAATGAAAAGAAATTGTTGCAAATCAAACAGGCTGAGCTTGACAAAATGCAACTACAAGAGCGCAACATGCTGGAAGAACTCTCCGGACTGAGTGCAGAAGAAGCAAAAAGCAGATTGATAGAAAGCCTGAAAGACGAGGCACGTACAGATGCAGCTGGCTACATCAATGAAATCATAGACGAGGCTAAGCTCAACGCGAACCAAGAGGCTAAGAAGATTGTCATACAGACCATCCAGCGCGTAGCTACAGAGACGGCCATTGAAAATTCTGTCAGCGTCTTCCACATTGACAACGACGAGGTGAAAGGTCGCATCATTGGACGCGAGGGACGCAACATCCGTGCCTTGGAAGCTGCAACGGGAGTAGAAATCGTTGTAGACGACACGCCCGAAGCCATCGTTATCTCTGCGTTCGATCCAGTGCGTCGAGAGGTTTGCCGTTTGGCTCTTCACCAGCTCGTTGCCGATGGACGTATCCACCCCGCACGTATAGAAGAGGTGGTGGCAAAGGTAAAGAAGCAGCTTGATAACGAAATCATTGAAACGGGCAAACGTACCGTGATAGACTTAGGTATTCATGGTCTGCACCCAGAATTGGTGCGCATCGTAGGTAAGATGAAATATCGTTCAAGCTATGGACAGAACCTCCTTCAGCATGCGCGTGAAACCGCTAATCTCTGTGCGGTGATGGCGTCAGAGCTGGGGCTCAATCCTAAGAAAGCAAAGCGTGCAGGACTTTTACACGACATCGGTAAGGTACCTGATGAGGAGAGTGAACTGCCCCACGCACTGTATGGTGGTAAGTTAGCTGAAAAATACAAGGAGAAACCGGATATTTGCAATGCTATCGCAGCCCACCATGATGAGGTAGAGATGCAAACCCTGCTGGCTCCCATTGTCCAGGTGTGTGATGCCATCTCGGGTGCGCGCCCTGGTGCACGACGCGAAATTGTGGAAGCATATATCAAACGACTGAATGACCTCGAGGCCATCGCCATGAGTTATCCTGGTGTGACAAAGACTTATGCTATACAGGCTGGTCGCGAACTTCGCGTCATCGTTGGTGCTGACCAGATGGATGACGCCGAAACACTGAAGTTGTCAGATGATATTGCTACCAAGATTCAAAACGAGATGACCTATCCCGGTCAAGTAAAAATCACCGTCATTCGCGAGACACGCAGCGTGGCCTATGCTAAATAAGAAATGATAAGAATTATATATATACTGTACGCGTGAATAAAAAAAGGTGTGTCAAGATGTTGATGCACCTTTTTTGGTGCCTAATCAATCAAAAAACTACAGCTATCCACTCATCGAGAATGCGCTGAATGACAAATCCATCGAACGCATGTGCGGGTGACCATAGCGTGAAAGCTATTTGTTGCGCCTTGTGGGTAGGGGTTATGCGGAGGCGTTTCGCACAGCAACTCCTTTGGTCAGTCACCGACTACTTCACATTTAACGGATTCAATCCCATTGAGTTTGTCGTCCAATCTCTATGACTTTAGATGCTAATCTCTATGACTTTAGATGCCAATCTCTATGACTTTAGACACCAAACCCATAGACTTTGGAAACCAACCCCATTGACTTTGAAAATCGATTGATAAATGGATGCAAGTTAAAGCAAAAGTTTTACTCGATACTTTCTACTGTAACTCCCTCAAAATGAGAAATTAAAGACAAGATATGGTTATTGGCTTTGGCTCGCTTGATGGTTATTTCCATTTCGACGTTGTAGCTTGTTCCTGTGCCAAATTTTTCAGGGTGAATTTCGTATGAGTTGATAGTTATCTTTTCTTGGTCAAGATGATTCAGGATTTCTTGAATGTGTTGCTTGTCAGAAGCAATAAATGTTAGATTAATGTTTCGGTTGCCAAAACGCTTCATCGTATAATTCAACGTTTCCAAGCAGGCAAGCACCATGACTGTTGAAGCCACAGCAATGACGTACATACTAGCCCCGCATGCCAGACCGATGGCAGCCGTTGCCCATAAACCGGCGGCTGTTGTGAGTCCGCGGATGACCTGTTTTTGGAAAATAATAGTGCCGGCACCGATGAAACCAATGCCCGATACAACTTGTGAAGCAATACGCGAAGGATCCAAAGATACATTTGGCTGTGTGGCAAGAATGTGTTCAAAACCGTACTGAGATACCACCATGAAGAGTGCACTGCCCAGGCCTACGAGAAAGTGCGTGCGAAAACCTGCTTCTTTGGCTCTGTATTCGCGTTCTAAACCGATGAGACCGCCTAAAAGGGCAGCTATCATTATGCGAAGAATCAAATTGATGTCCATATTATACCTTTATTCATGCGAAGATAAATAAAAATTCATAAAATAGCAAACTAGCATTAGAAAAATAGCTACCTTTGTACTAGATTGTATGTTGATGCAGACAAATCATCGATTTAAGTCGATCAAAAACAAACGTGAAGTTATGAAATCGTTGAAAGAATTATATAAAATAGGTAGGGGACCCTCCAGCAGTCATACCATGGGACCTCAATTGGCTTCTAAGATATTCTTGGAGAAGTATCCTCATGCCCATAGTTATGAAGTGACGCTCTATGGCAGTTTGGCCGCAACGGGCAAAGGGCACATGACTGATGTTGCTATAACCGACGTAGTAGGCGTGGACCATAAGTTGGAAATAGTGTGGAAGCCCAAGATTTTTCTTCCATTCCATCCCAACGGAATGGAGTTCAAGGCTTTTGGTGAACATCAGGAGCTGTTGGGCAGCTGGGTAGTATATAGCGTTGGTGGCGGTGCCTTGTCAGAAGGAAAAGGCGATGATGATCTGTTTGACACCCCAGATGTATACGACCTGAACACCATGAACGACATTATGAAGTGGTGTGAGTCTAATGGTCGAAGCTACTGGGAATATGTCGCCATGTGTGAAGGTGATGACATCTGGGACTATCTCATGGAATGTTGGAACGTGATGAAAGCGGCTGTGGAACGTGGCATCAATCATGAAGGAGTGCTGCCCGGTCCCCTGAATCTTCGCCGAAAAGCGCCCAGCTTCTATGTGAAGGCGACAGGGTACAAGAGGTCTTTGCAAACGCGTGGACTTGTATATGCATACGCACTCGCGGTGAGTGAGGAGAATGCTTCCGGTGGAACTATTGTCACAGCTCCTACCTGTGGTGCCTCTGGTGTGATGCCAGCGGTGTTGTATCATTTGGCCAAGGGACACGAATTCAGTGATACGCGCATCCTACACGCTATGGCCACGGCCGGACTGTTTGGCAACATCGTGAAGCACAATGCATCTATCTCTGGCGCTGACGTAGGATGTCAGGGCGAGGTGGGCGTGGCTTGCGCTATGGTTGCTGCGGCAGCATGCCAGTTGTTTGGTGGCAGTAACATGCAAATAGAGTATGCGGCCGAGATGGGACTTGAACATCATCTGGGCATGACCTGCGACCCAGTATGTGGTTTGGTTCAGATTCCGTGTATCGAGCGCAACGCTTTTGCCGCAACCCGGGCATTGGACGCGAACTTATATGCCTCATTTTCAGACGGCAAGCATCGTGTGTCGTTTGACAAGGTTGTGAGAGTGATGAAAAGAACAGGACACGATTTACCTTCGCTTTATAAAGAAACCAGTGAAGGAGGTCTGGCCGCAGTGATATCTTAGTCTAGCTTTTTAATGAGCGTGTCTGCGTTATCGTGAGCTTTGAAAGCCTTCCAGCAGTTGGTATTTCTTCCGCATCATCCTATTATAAATGTTGCGAAGCCAAAGCTTACTGGTGGCGATGAACACTATGCCAACAGCTAACATGGATGCATAGACCTGTTGTTCGCCCATGAAACCATTCAATGTAGTAATGAGGATGCTGGGTACGAAGAGGCATCCCATGGTGACGGCCAGTTGTCTGTAATTGTTTTCCATTCCGGCTTTACTTATGTATTTGGTGTTGAGCGGTAAGGTTTGCTTGTTGTAGACGGCCATTTGAAAGAGAATGAAATATTGCAAACCAGCCGTAAACACAGCATAAGCCAGGAGCATGAGCAATGACCATTTGCCAACAACGACTGTTGGAATCATCAACAGGAAGGGTACTAACAACATAGCGCAGTAGAATATATATTTCGCTTTGAGGAGCAATAGAATGTTTTCTTGGTGTACCATGAGACAATCTATGTAGTTGCCTTCATTGCACATGATGCGTGTCAGCATCACCGCACCAAAGACAACAAAGTTGTAACAACCCAAGAACGAAACCATGGCACCGCTGTCGTAGATGTCTGTAAAAGAGAGGAAGACAGAGAAAACGAACACCACACTGACGGAGGTAATGAAACTTTTTCGGGGATTCTTGTTGCGCAATAGGTTTTTTACCTCAAGTTGTAGGTAAAGACCTGTTTGTCCAAACCGTTCAAAAAACGAAAGCTTATTGACATGGTGCAGGTTCGTTTTTTCTATATGCATCAATTCTGACTGGATGTGTGAATACTGAATGTGCCGGTTGATGGAGATAAGAAGAGTCAATAAGGCCACAGGGACGAGGTAGGGGAGTGGGCTCCCGTCTGTGATGAAACGTCCTATGTTGGTATAAAAATCAAACAGGTAATCCAGTCTGGCATGCTTGCCTAAATACCAAGGCATGGCCATAATGGCATAAACCATGCCCACCAGTAACCACCAAAGTGCACTGTCATTGATTAAGGTTCGTGCAATATGATACCATTGTGTATTGACCAGTATGAGTAGCCAAAAGAAAAACAATATGCCGAGTGAAGCCCAAACGCCAGAACTGAAGACGACCGACATCAAAATATACGGAACCAGAAAAGCGAACCAGGAGAAATTGTATCCGGAAAGAAGTGTTGTTCCGATGAAATTGTCAATGCAAGAATACTTAGAAATGGGCAACAGAACGTAGGGCTTGATGAGCTGTGCGGGGATTTCTTGAACCGCAAATCTGGAGAAAAAATCAAGCACAAGGATGAAAGGAATTGTTCCGCAGACAAATTCAACTGGGGTGTAGGAGCGGCTGTCATTGGCTGCCAAAGACAAAAGAATGGCGATGAAGCAAAGATAAACGAATCCAAAAATGGTCATTCCCCACATGACATACTTGGCAGCCTTGTTTTGTTGAAAACTTAAATTGCGTTTTTCGGCCAGTTTCCGATGACGCCAAATCATCTTGAACAAGTCAACTCGCTGTTTGAAATCTGATAACAGATGTGATCGTTGCATTGAGTTCATGTGGTTAAATATTGATCAGTGATTTCTTATTCGATAGTTTTGCAGTGGCTATCTCAAATCAATGACCTCGGCAGACGGCATGTCTTTCGATCGAAATACGAAAGTGCTGTTGGGAAGGTTCTTGGCTTTGAAGTTGCTGATGTTGATGACGGTCCAGCTACCCCCTTGTTTAATCTTCACTTGTGACGGACTGTAGGTTCGCTTGTTGATGTAGATGTACATTTCAGGGATACCATTGTTCTTGTTTTGGGCAACCATGTGTACTTCGTAATTGTTTCCCCTTACTTGATGATTCAATCGATATCCCGCCTTATACATGTTGATGAAGGTATAGGGATTCATGGAGATTTGCTGCGAACGCGACGGGTTAGAGATGTTCACCTCGTTGGTGCTCTTCATGTAACTCCACTGTGTTTTGCCGTCAAACCACACCATGGCTTGGGGTGTTCGTGCATGAAACTTGTTGCCCTTGATGGCAATAGTACCGGAAGTCTTTCCCATCTTCGCGCTTGAAATCGTGAAGTTGGCACTCGCACCACCTGCTCTTCCAACTACTTGTGCTGTCCTGTCCAGTATTTTTCGGGTCTGCGAACTACCTTGACTGTTTGCATTTGTATATAAAGTGACAGCAAATAGGAATAGGATAACTCTCTGTACGTTTAAAAATAGATATCTTTTCATTTTATTATTTCTTTTATGTTGAATGGATGGCAGCAATGATTGAGTTGAGTGAAGCTTCGTCTTGTACCAGCACATCCCTTGGTTTGCTTCCTTGAGCAGAGCCAACAATACCGGCCGCTTCGAGCTGATCCATCAGCCTTCCCGCACGGTTGTACCCTATAGAGAACCGTCTTTGTATCATACTTGTCGAGCCTATCTGACTTGTGACGATGGCATGAGCAGCTTCTTCGAAGAAGGGATCAAGACTTTGTATGTCGCCACCTCCAGCACCACCGTTACCTGTTTTACCGTCAACAGCAGGCTCGGGCAACTCCAAAGGTAACACCGGACCGGGCTGACTGGCTATGAATTGATTGATTCTCTCAATCTCTGGCGTGTCAACAAATGCACACTGAACGCGAACAGGCTCGTTTCCATTGAGGAAAAGCAGGTCACCCCGTCCCACTAGTTGGTTGGCACCAGGGCGGTCAAGGATGGTTCTCGAGTCGATCATGGCACTTACCTTGAAGGCCATTCTGCCGGGGAAGTTGGCCTTGATGTTACCAGTAATGATGTTGGCGGTGGGTCGTTGAGTGGCGATAACCATGTGTATGCCCACGGCACGGGCCAACTGTGCGATGCGAGTGATAGGGGCTTCAACCTCTCTTCCTGCGGTCATGATTAGATCACCATACTCATCAATCACCACAACGATGTAGGGCATGTATTCATGTCCTTTGGTTAAGTTTAGCTGGTGATTGATGAATTTCTTGTTATACTCCTTGATATTCCTCGCTCCGGCTATCTTCAGCATGTCGTAGCGATGATCCATCAAGGTGCAAAGTGAATTAAGCGTCCTAACTACTTTTGTCACATCGGTGATGATAGGCTCATCATCATTGTCTGGAGCTGATGCCATGAAGTGGTCTGTAATAGGAGAGTAAACACTGAATTCCACCTTTTTTGGGTCGATTAAGACAATCTTCAATTCATTGGGATGCTTCTTGTAGAGTAGTGAAGTGATGATAGCATTCAGTCCAACAGACTTACCCTGTCCCGTTGCGCCAGCAACCAAAAGATGTGGAATCTTTGCCAAATCCACCATAAAGACCTCGTTAGTGATGGTCTTTCCTATGGCTAAAGGCAGCTCCATGGTTGACTCTTGGAACTTTTTAGAGTTCAAGATGCTTTCCATGGATACGATGGTCGGCTTCTTGTTGGGCACCTCAATACCAATGGTACCCTTTCCTGGGATGGGCGCGATGATGCGTATTCCCAATGCTGCAAGGCTTAAAGCGATGTCATCCTCCAGGTTTCTGATTTTTGAGATACGTACTCCCTCGGCTGGTGTAATCTCATATAGGGTGATAGTTGGGCCTACCGTGGCCTTAATCTCACGGATTGAAACACCAAAACTGTTGAGTACTTCTACGATACGAGCATTATTAGCCTTGATTTCATCCATGTCTACTAGTGGCTTGTTGTCGCTCTCGTATTTCTTTAACAAGTCAAGTCCGGGATATTTATACTTTAAAAAAGGCTCTTTGGGATTAATAGGCGTCTTGAAAACCTCTTCTGCAGTCAATGTTTTGCCAGATGCTTTCTCATCTTCAGCAGCCACTTCTACCGTCAGATGCGACGCTTCATCTTCACTTGAAGGCTGCGTGGAAGCAGGCTTTCCGTTGGATTTCTTCGTTGGAGTGCTGATAAATTTAGACACATCCGTTAAATCTACCACTGTTGGCGTTGGGTCTTCAGCATCATCAGATGACGTGTCATCACTGGTTAGAACTCCATCTTCCTCTTCTGTCTTAACCGCAGAAGCGGCGTTATCATGACGGGCGAGATTCGTTACCGTGAATGGAATCTTACGAGTTAAGTACTTCACGGGGTTCAATGCCTTTCGAATCACTTCTATTGTTTCAGCACTTAAATAGGTTAAAAACGCCAGTGCCACCAGCAACAAGATGGCGGTTAATCCGGGAGGACCTACTAAATTCTCTAATTGTTGTACGCAGAACATGCCATGTCGACCACCAGGATTGAACACAAGTTCACCCATCAGCGGTGTTGCAAACTTGGCAAGCGTGACAGAACTCCATATCATGACGAGCGTCATGCCAAGAGACCATTTCCATAGGTTAATCTTGTAGACTTTCATCAAGCTAAGTCCCAGCAAAATGATGAAAAGAGGTATCAGAAATGCGGGAATGCCGAAGTTGACGGCAATCAATGTATAAGCAATGATAGCACCGATACTTCCGCAATAATTAGAGAAGGTTCGGTCAGCATTCATCCATTCTCTTGGCCTCAAATCCTCGAGTATACTCTGGTCTGCCTGTCCTGTATAAAAATAAGAAACCATTGCAATGATGACATACACTGCAATGACCAATAGGATAGCTCCTAAGAGAAAATCTGTTTTTTCGTTACTGAAGATATTTTGAAAGCCTACAGCTTCACCCACATTCTTAGGTTTTCGCTCAGGCTTTTTCCTTTTTATTCCCATATCAAGTCTATGTGATTTGAATGCAAAAATAGCGTAAATATGTCAGAATCCTTCACGTTTTGATAACTTTTTTCTATTTTTGCAATTCATAAGAATATGGGTTATGAAGAGAACTATCTATAGCAAATTCAACAAGGAAGCCATCCACACACTCCCACAAGTTTTATTTCCAGGTCGAATCATTGTCGTGACCACCGAAAAAATGGCAGAAAAAGCTGTGAAATTCTTGTTGTCTCAAGACCTCTTGGGCGTAGATACCGAAACGCGTCCCGTATTCAGAAAAGGACAATCTTATCAAGTTTCATTGTTTCAGGTTGCCACCAAGGAGGTTTGTTTCTTGTTTCGACTTAATATGTTAGGCATCACTCCAGCCATCAAAATGTTGTTGGAGAATACGCAAACCAAGATGATTGGATTGTCGTGGCATGACGACTTGTTGATGCTGCATAGAAGATCAGAATTCAAGAAAGGATATTTCATTGATTTACAAGATATTGTTGGAGAACTCGGAATCAAAGATTTAAGTCTTCAGAAGTTGTATGCAAACCTCTTTCATCAAAAGATTAGCAAGCGTCAACGCCTCACCAATTGGGATCAGGAGAACCTCACGGATAAACAAAAGCTATACGCAGCCACTGACGCATGGGCCTGTATCATGTTGTATGAAGAAATTCTTAGGCTGAAAGAAACGGGCGATTATACGCTCATACCTGACGAAGAAGAAAATAACGCTAAACAAGTAAAAGATGACAACCAAAACCATACAGCTTAAAAGGGGTAAAGAAGAGTCGCTTAAACGTTTCCATCCTTGGATTTTCTCTGGTGCAATCCTTCGGATGGACGATGGGATTGAAGAAGGCGAACTTGTCAAAGTCGTAACCTTTCACCGAGAGTTCATTGCCATAGGGCATTACCAAATTGGCTCTATCGCTGTGCGAATATTGTCGTTTAGTGACATCACCATTGACCAAGAGTTTTGGAAGTCAAGACTAAAAGCAGCCTTGAACATGCGCATTGCCATTGGCATTGCCGACAATCCAACAAACAACACCTACCGATTGGTGCACGGTGAAGGCGACATGTTGCCAGGCTTAATCATTGATTGTTATGGAAAAACGGCCGTCATGCAAGCGCATAGCGTCGGCATGCACGTTGAACGACTGTCTATATGCGAGGCTCTCAGGAGCGTGATGGGCAGTCGTATCGAGCATGTTTTCTATAAAAGCGAGACCACCTTGCCGTTCAAGGCCGAATTGGGCCAACAAGATGGATTCCTCTACGGTGACAGTGATGACAACGTGGCTATCGAGAACGGACTGAAATTTCATGTGGATTGGTTGAAAGGGCAAAAGACAGGGTTTTTCGTTGACCAGCGTGAAAACCGCACTTTGCTTGAAAAATATGCTCAAAACCGCTCGGTTCTCAACATGTTTTGCTACACCGGAGGATTCTCTGTGTATGCCATGCGCGGTGGGGCCAAGCTCGTTCATTCGGTTGACAGCAGCGCCAAAGCTGTAGAGTTGACCAATGCGAACATCAAGTTGAACTTCCCGTCGGATGCCAGGCATGCGGCTTTCTGTGACGATGCTTTCAAGTATCTCAACGCTCATGATGCACAATACGACCTGGTGGTGCTGGATCCTCCCGCCTTTGCCAAGCATCGGGCGGCGCTACGCAATGCTTTGAAGGGCTATACCCGACTGAACGTTAAGGGGTTCGAACGCATCAAGCCCGGTGGAATACTGTTTACGTTCAGTTGCTCGCAGGTGGTAACGAAAGAAAACTTCAGGAATGCCGTGTTCACCGCGGCCGCCCAGTCCAAACGCAAGGTTCGCATCCTGCACCAGTTGCACCAGCCTGCCGACCATCCCATCAACATTTACCATCCCGAAGGAGAATATCTGAAGGGTCTCGTCTTATACGTTGAATAAGTTTGAGCATCATATTCAGCAATATATCTCATCTTTATCGTTGCTTCACAAAGATGAGTTATATCTGGTAGCCCTTTCTGGTGGAGCTGACAGCGTGTGTTTGCTTCGCTGCCTGAAGGCGCTGGGTTACCGCTTAGAAGCCATCCATTGCAATTTTCATTTACGCGGTGAAGAGTCGAATAGGGATGAGTTTTTTTGCCAAGAGTTGTGTCAAAAACTTGGCATCCCCTTGCATTTGGCGCATTTTGACACACGCTCTTATGCCCAGTTGCACCATGTGAGCATTGAAATGGCGGCGCGCGAGCTGAGATACGCCCATTTCAAAAACCTTTGTAAGGACATGGGTGCTGGTGGCGTGTGTGTGGGTCATCATCAGGACGACAGCGTAGAAACCATTTTAATCAACCTGGTTCGCTCAACCGGCATTCATGGATTGACGGGCATTGCGCCTAAAAACGATTATATATACAGACCACTACTTTGTGTAAGTCGCAAAGAGATAACCGGTTACCTGAAAACCATTCAACAGAATTATATTACCGACAGCACCAATTTAGTGCCAGATGTTCAGCGTAATAAAATGCGGTTGGAAGTGATTCCGCTCTTGGAAAGCATCAATCCAGCGGCACAGCAAAACATCCTGCAAACAGCCCTGCGCCTGGCTGATGTCGTGAGTATCCTTGACAGGTGGATGGAACGAGAGGCCAAGTGGAAAGCCCGTGGACCTTATTGGTATTTCCCCCTGGAGGAAGTTACGCACGAATATGTATTGTGGTATTTGCTAAAAAACTATCAATTTACCTCCAAGCAGGTTGACAGTATTTATGAAAACAGAAACAATGGCAGCGGAAGAGTGTGGACATCCAAGACACACGAGTTGCTGATTGACCGCGACCAACTGGTGTTGGCGCAGCGCAACAATGAAACACAGAAGCCACTCCCCATTCCCGAACCAGGTGTTTACCGCTTTGATACTAAGTTGAAAGTGAGGCTTTCCGTTATCTCCGCCCCCATATCGGCTCAAACCGTCAAGGATAAACGCTGTGCCTACATGGATTTTAACCAAGTAAGTTTTCCGTTAGTGCTCAGACCCGTCCAGCCGTCCGACCGCTTCCAGCCTTTCGGTATGAAAGGAACCAAATTGTTGAGCGACTACATGACCGACCGCAAGATGTCGCTGTTTGAGAAACGACGGCAATTGGTGCTGACCGATCATCAAGGACATATACTTTGGGTAGTGGAGGAGAGGCTGGCCGACCCCTATAAAATGACAAAAGCCACACGAACGGTTTTAAAAGTAGAAATGTTTCGCGAATGAACATCATCTTATCATATACCAGCGGTGCTTCCAACCAATTGAAAACCATAATAATACATAGATAGCTTTAAAACCATTGAGTTTGGCACTCAAACTCAATGCTTTTGATCCCCAAACTCAATGACTTTGCTGTTCAAAGTCCATGCTATTAAATATCCACCAACAGGACATTGTTATCTCACCCGCTGCAAGTGGCCTAAAAAGCGTTCGGCTCGGTCTAAATCTTCGGGTGTATCTATTCCTACAGTCTCAATGTCAGTGAGCCCAACCTTGATGCGGTAACCATTCTGCAACCACCTTAACTGTTCCAAACTTTCGGCCAATTCCAGCGAAGATTGCGGCAGCTGGGTGATTTCCCTGAGAACGTTTCTGCGGTAAGCGTAAATGCCCAGGTGCTTTAAAAAAGGATATTGGCTCATCCACTCGTCACCTTTTTTGTTCCTGATGAATGGGATGACCGACCTTGAGAAATACAGCGCATACCCATCTTTATCAACCACAATCTTAGGTGAGTTGGGATTTTCCAACGCCTCCTGGCTTTCAAACCGTTTTCCCAGCGTTGCTATTTGCGTCTTAGAATCGTCGAAGCAATGGCACAACGTTTCTATTTGTTGTCGCTGAATGAACGGCTCGTCGCCCTGAATGTTGAGCACCACGTCACACGTCAGTCCCAATTGCTCTACTGCTTCCTCGATTCTGTCTGTTCCACTTTGATGGTTTGGGCTGGTCATCACCGCTTTTCCGCCAAATGCTGTGACGGTATCAAAGATGCGATGGTCGTCAGTTGCGACGAAAGCATCTTCCAATACCAGTGAAACCTGCTCGTACACCCGTTGGATAACTGTCTTGCCATCCAGCATGGCCAATGGTTTTCCGGGGAAACGGGACGACCCGTAGCGCGCCGGTATGATACCTGTAAACTTCATAAAAAATCTAATTTAAGACGTACAAAGATACTAAATAATACTAATAATCTTTGCTGTCTCACTAAAAATAAGTACTTTTGGACGGTACAACAAAACCCGTTATCACGTGAAGAAAGAACTGTTATCTATCATATTGTTACTATTTCCATTCTATGTTTTTGCCCAAAAACTCACCTTGGGCTCCTGTACGATATCCGAAGGCGGGGGCAAAACTCGCGTCACTGGACAATACAAAGGAGAAATGTCTGGTGGCAAGCCTCAGGGAAAGGGCAACGTGCTTTACAGCAATGGTAACTCTTACGAGGGCGAGTTTGTAAAAGGCAAACGGCAGGGGTATGGCATCTATACGTTTGCGGATGGAGAAAAATATGAAGGTCAGTGGTTTCAAAACCAGCAGCATGGCCGAGGAACCTATTATTTCGCAAACAACAATAAGTATGTGGGATTGTGGTTTCGCGACTATCAGCAAGGACACGGTGTGATGTATTATTATAATGGTGACCGCTATGAGGGCAACTGGTATCAAGACAAACGCCAAGGCAAGGGAACTTACACCTTTTCAACCGGCGCCTATTACAAAGGGCAGTGGAAAGATGACGAGAAAAGTGGCAAGGGATACTTTGATTGGGGCGATGGTTCCAGCTATGACGGTCAGTGGCTGAACAATGTGCGTGAAGGAAAAGGACTTTACAAATATGCCGACGGTGACGTCTATTCAGGCGACTGGCGGGGCGACATCCAGAACGGTAAAGGTATCTATAAATTCCAAAACGGTGACGTATACGAAGGTGAATACGTTGAGGGCGAACGAACAGGAGAAGGCATCTTTCGTTTGGCCAACGGTGATAAATATACTGGAACGTTCAAAGATGGACAGAAAAACGGTGTGGGAACGATGACATGGGCCAATGGTGACCGATACACCGGGGTGTGGAAAAACGACTTGCAAAACGGAAAAGGAAAGCTGGTGAAGAAGAATGGCGATGTTTTTGAAGGTGACTTTAAGGCTGGGAAGGTGCATGGTGAAGTGATTATTCACTACGCCAACGGCAGCAAATACAAGGGTACGTTCAAGAATGGTAAGCGCAACGGCCCTGCCATAGAGGAGACTAAAGACGGCAAGCGATTTGAAGGATCGTATGTAGACGATGCCAGAGACGGCAAGTTTGTAGAGAAAGATCGCAACGGAAAGGTGGTCACTCGAGGTCATTACGAGCGAGGTCGCCGTTATGTGGATTAGACGTTTCTTATATATCATCATCTTATATTAAGTCTGTTCAATCATGAAAAATAATGCGTCACACCACCTAAAGGGTGCAGAAACAAAACATCAGGAAGAGGTAGCGAGTGAGTTGGGCATCATCAAGAATGATCCTTATCTGGAACCTTACGCCAACGCCATCCGCGGCAGGCATGAGCATGCGATGGCGACGCAACGCCGTTTGACGCAAAACGGAAAGTTTACTTTAAGCGAATTTGCATCGGGACACCATTATTTCGGGTTGCATCCAACTGCAGAGGGGTGGGTGTTCAGGGAGTGGGCACCCCATGCGACGGCCATTTATCTGGTTGGTGACTTCAATAATTGGGAAGAACGGCCTGAATATGCCGTCAAGCGTGTTGAGGGAACGGGCAACTGGGAATTGATGATGGACAAAACTTCCATCCACCATGGTGATCTTTACAAGATGCATGTATATTGGGAAGGTGGTCAGGGTGAGCGCATTCCGGCTTGGATAAACCGCGTGGTTCAAGACAATCAGACTAAGATTTTCTCGGCTCAGGTATGGTGTCCAGAGGAGCCTTATGCGTGGAAGATAACCAACTTTAAAGCCTCCAGAGATCCGTTGTTCATCTACGAATGCCACATAGGCATGGCGCAGGATGCCGAGAAGGTTGGTACATACACCGAATTTAAGGATTATGTGCTGCCGCGTATCGTGAAAGCTGGTTATAACTGCATACAGATTATGGCCATACAGGAGCATCCTTATTATGGCTCTTTTGGCTATCATGTCAGCTCATTCTTTGCAGCATCCTCGAGATTTGGTACACCGGAAGAACTCAAAGAGTTGATAGATGCAGCTCATCAGCAGGGCGTGGCCGTCATCATGGACATCGTGCACAGTCATGCGGTTAAGAATGTGGTTGAGGGACTGGGTAATCTTGCGGGCGATCCTAATCAGTATTTCTGTCCTGGTGACAGGCATGAGCATCCAGCATGGGATAGTTTGTGTTTTGATTATGGCAAGGATGAGGTGATGCACTTCCTGCTGTCCAACTGTAAATATTGGTTGGAGGAATTCCATTTTGATGGGTTCCGTTTCGACGGTGTCACCTCGATGCTCTATTATAGCCATGGATTGGGGGAGGCGTTTACCAACTATTCCGATTATTATAATGGTCACCAGGATGATGCGGCCATTTGTTATTTGACGCTGGCAAATCAGGTTATCCATGAAGTGAACCCAGATGCGATAACCATTGCAGAAGAGGTTAGCGGCATGCCGGGCTTGGCTGCCAAGGTGAAGGATGGCGGCTTGGGCTTTGATTACCGCATGTCTATGAACATACCCGACTTCTGGATCAAGACCATCAAAGAGCTGAAGGATGAAGATTGGAAACCCAGCTCCATCTTTTGGGAAATCAAGAACCGGCGTTCAGACGAGCAGACCATCTCGTATTGCGAAAGTCATGACCAGGCCTTGGTAGGTGATAAAACCATCATCTTCAGGCTGATTGACGCTGACATGTATTGGCACTTCAAGAAAGGTGATGAAAATGCTTTGGTTCATCGTGGTATAGCGCTTCACAAGATGATTAGGTTGGTCACTGCATCCACGATAAATGGAGGTTATCTTAACTTCATGGGTAACGAGTTCGGACATCCTGAATGGATTGATTTTCCAAGAGAAGGAAATGGATGGAGCCATAAATATGCCCGAAGACAGTGGAACCTGGTGGACAATCAGGAACTGGATTATCATTATTTGGGCGACTTCGACCGCGCGATGGTCAACCTGTTGAAATCACAGAAAGGATTCAACAAAACGGCGGTTCAGGAAATTTGGCATCATGATGGCGATCAAATACTGTGCTACATGCGGGGAGATTTGGTGTTTGTGTTTAACTTCTCGCCCTCCCAATCATTTGTAGATTATGGCTTTCTCACTCCGGCAGGAAGCTATCAAGTTGTGTTGAATACAGATGATCCCAAGTTTGGCGGTAATGGTTTGACAGACGATAGCGTGGAGCATTTGACCAATTTTGACCCCCTGTACGAAGAAGCAAACAAGGGCTGGCTTAAATTATACATACCAGCGCGCAGTGCCATGGTTTTGAAGAAACGCTAAACATCCCCTCTTGGTCACACAGCCTATAACTCGTTTGAATGATACGTTGTTGATACGTATGGTGTGCAGCATTTTGTTTTGTTGCTTTACTTTCGTGTATCTGTATGTGTACCAGGCTGATGTTTTGGCCGTGTCGCAACATGTACTGTCAGGAGGAAGAACCGCTTACCATGCCGGTGTCGGTGCGATATTGATTACCTTGACGCTCTATCTGGTGCATCTTGGCGTATCTTATGTCTGTCGTCCATCAGGAATAGGCTTCTCGCTTACCTTTTTCCCCTCATTACTGTTACTGACAATTCTGACAGATGTCAGTAATGACATTGACCGCCACTTTTCATTGGGATGGTGGTGGATAGCGGCACCTTTGCTGCTATTGGCCTATGGAGGTCTGATGTGGGTTCTCAAGAGAAACAGGCACGAAGTGGAAGAAGGAAAAGCACACGAAGACCTTGTGCATCTCTTGTGGCAAAATATCATGTTGCTGGGCGTGATGTTTGTGCTGGTAGGTCTGTTCAGTAATCATAACGTGGTATTTCATGAGCGCGCCAAAATGGAACAGGCTATCGTCAACAAGGAATACAAAGATGCGCTGGAGGTGGGGAAAAACGATTTGAAAACCGATTCAAACCTTGTGATGCTGCGTGCCTATTGCTTGTCAAAGACGCATAAAATGGGGGAGAGCCTGTTTGAATACCCTTTGATAGGCGAGTCCCAGTCGCTGCTGCCGAACGGCAGTTCGGTGAGAATGTTGTTGACATCAGATAAAGATGTGTATCGTTACATCGGTGTCATGCCCAGACAGCAGATGCCTGTCATGCGCTATTTGGAACTCATCACGGCGAGCAGAAAGGCCCAGAAACCAGCCGGAGATTATTTGTTATGCGGCTATTTGTTGGATAAAAATTTGGACAAGTTTGTGGTTCATCTTCCTCGTTACTATCATGTTGACAGCTTGTTGCCTAAACATTATCGTGAGGCATTAGTGCTTTATACCCATTCGCGTTCAGATCCAAAGCTGGTGTATCATGATGCGGTGGCAGATGCGGATTACAGAGATTATCAGGATTTGGAAAAAAAATATCCCGAAAAGATGGTCAGACAAACCAAAATTCGGGATATCTATGGGAAAACTTATTGGTACTACTTTCATTATCACCAGAAGAAGTGAGTAGTAATGTGCCCGTTGGGATGGTAACACCCCTTAGGCGAAACCTCTTTTTATTTCACTGCATTCAATGCTTTTACCCAATCGGTGTCAATAGAAAACTGCGTAATGAATTTTTCATTGTCTATGTATGCGTAGGTGATTTCTTTCTCCGGATCGTTGAATAGTGGATTTTGAACGGTGGCATTCTTGAATCGAGCCATCAAGATTTCTTTGTCTTGCTTATTGGATGAGCGAGCCAAACGCTTGACAAAGCTGTTGACAAAGTCAATCATGGCATTGGTTTGTCTGCCTAATTCCAACTCGGTGAAATGGTCGTTTTGCGCCGCTTTCGTGATAAGGTAGAAGATAGCGTCGGCCTTGAAAGTAGCAATTTTCCGCTCTTCCAAGTTTCTTTTCGTGTCGTTCTTGATTGCTTCAGCCTGGTGCATGATGCGATTTACTTCGTTGTAGATTTCTTGAGACATGGCATTCACTGCAAATGTGCAGGTGAAAGCGAGTAGCATAATGATTTTTTTCATAATTCTCTTATCTTTCTTGTTCTTGTTCTTAATTTGATATAATTGGGTGGTTATGAATCTTTTGAATGTTCTATTGTTGCTCTGTTACTTGGTAGAAGGATGTGAAAGTCTGTTTTTATTCTTGTTGATAAAGTCTTTCCAGCCGTGGTACTTGTTATCGACGCTTGGTCTTCCCATCTGAAGAAAATGGCAATAGGCTGCCCCGAGGGCGTCTGTGGCATCCATGAAATGTGGCATCTCGCTCTGAGTGATTTTCAAAAGTCTTTGAAGCATCCCTGCCACTTGTTCTTTACTGGCCTGACCTTGACCAGTGATAGCCATCTTAATCTTGAGCGGAGCATATTCATGAATGGGTACATCGTGGTGAATGGCCGCAGCGATGGCCACCCCTTGGGCACGTCCCAACTTTAACATGGACTGCACATTCTTTCCGAAGAAAGGTGCTTCAATGGCCATTTCATCGGGCAGATACTCTTCAATAATGCCAGTGACACGATCAAAAATGTGTCCTAATCGAAGGTAAGGATCATCAGTCTTACGCATGTCAATCACCCCCATGGCTACCATGGATGGCTTTCTTTCAAGAATTTTAATGACACCATAACCCATCACATTGGTACCGGGATCTATTCCCAGTATCACTTTTTCTTTGATTTGCTGTTGTTGGGGAGTTGTCATTGCGTATTCGTTTTAGCGATCCATATAGGGATTTCCTGCGAGTTCAGTGCCGATTGTTGTTGGTTCACCATGTCCAGGGTATATCTTAGTGTTGTCAGGAAGCTGTGAAAGCATTCTTAAACTCTGAATCATCTGGAACATGGAGCCTCCCTGAAGATCAGTTCTTCCGATGGATAGGTGAAACAATGTATCGCCTGAAAATGCAACATGCTCTTCTTGACAATAAAAAAACACGCTTCCAGGTGTGTGTCCCGGAGTTTCTATCAGAGTGAATTGGTGTGATCCGAAGGATATGGTGTCATCCGAGTTGAGATACTCACCCACACTTGGGAAATCGTCAGATAGCTTGACACCCGCAAACGCTTCAGCTTGTTCTTGCAGTAGTTGCATCAAAAAAGCGTCAGCCCGATGAACTTTCACCTTTAATCCGTATTCTTTGTAGATAAACTGATCGCCGAAATGGTGGTCGACATGTCCGTGCGTAGCGATGAAATCAACGGGGGTTAAACCTTGAGCTTCGATATATTGCGCTATGGCTTTGTGCTCTTTTTCATAAAAGGCTCCGCAATCAATGATGACACATTCCTTGGTATCATCATTGACTACATAGCAGTTCTCTTGCAGCATATTGCACACGAAGCATTTGATATTGAGCATATATTATTGTCTTTTAGTGTTGTTGTAAGATGAAATTAAAGTGGCAGATAGACAATGTTCTTTTCTTTGAACCACTCTTCGTCAAACCAATTGGATATCGAACAGGTCTCAACGATGCGTCTGAATGGTTTCGTCTCGGTGTCAAGATCGCCACCTTTCAAGCAGATGATTCCGTTTGGCAGTACGTTTCGTTGCTCCTTGGAAATGTTCTTCTTGGCGATTTTGAACAAGTCGGGTAGCGACATGGCGGCTCTGCTCACCACGAAATCATAGACACCTTTTTCTTCTTCGCCCCTGACATGCTTGGTTGCGACATTCTTTAGGCCGATGGAATGGGCAATTTCTTCGGCCACTCTAACTTTTTTTCCCGTTCCATCGATGAGTGTGAAGCTACATTTTGGAAACATAATGGCCAAGGGAATGCCAGGAAAGCCACCTCCTGTCCCTAGGTCTAAAACCCGTGTTTGGTCGATGAAACCGACCAATTTGGCAATAGACAGCGAATGCAAGACATGATGTTCATACAGATAGTCAATGTCTTTGCGTGATATGACGTTGATTTTTGCGTTCCAATCGCCGTACAGTTCTTGAAGCATGCCATATTGTTTTTTCTGCTCTACGGTTAACGAAGGGAAATATTTCAGTATCGCTTCTATGTCCATTTTAAATATTTCTTTAATTCAGATTTGCTCAAATCAACCCTCATCTCGCCGCATTCATGGGGCGCAATCTCATCTTCGCAGTAGATAAAAGTTATTTTATTCTTGCCAATGACATAATTATCTGTGATGTAAATATCGGCTTCTTTCAAACTTCCTGCCTGTTTTTGGAATTCAGTTCGATGATTTTTCAAACGTCTTTGAAACTTTTCAAGAATGATTTCTTTTGCAGATTCTTCATACCCCTCAATGAAAAGGTCTGACAAAGTGATTAACTCTCCTGTCTTCAAGTTGAAGTTTTTTGCGATCGTTTGACTTGATGTTTGTGACGATCCTGCCTCTGTTGACATGTAAATGATGTATGTGAGGATATCTTTTTGGTTGTTTTGGAGTTCCGATTTTAGCTGATAGCGTCTGTTATAGGTAGTTGGATTGACAGAATCTGCACGGTAAAGCGGACCATAAGTGTTGATGTATTCATCCATATATTGGCTTACAAATGTACGCAGGACCTTCTCCATGTCGGTTGACTCGTTTGTTTGAGATAAGCTATTTGTCATCAGAAAACCAGATTGAATCAACGCTTGGTTAATTTTCGGAGCGTTTTTTCCTCGCATACATTGCATTTGGATGGATACTTCACACTTGGGGGAGTGAGCGTTGTTAACCAGATACGTGGTAGAATCTATCGCAAAGGATATGGCTTGTAAACCGTATTTCTTCGCCAAGTTGTTGTGATTGTCATCACATCCTGATGCAAAAAGGGCGAGGACAATGACCCACAACAGATTCCTCATCTTCTCTTTTTTGTGCAAAAATACGAATATTTTTTGTACCTTTGACATGTCATTCTATAAAATAAGGTAAATAATGTTTAACACAGCACTTTTTGATTTAGATGGAGTCGTACTGGATACCGAGTCTCAGTATACCGTTTGTTGGGATCGGATAGGTAAGGTTTACAAGCCTGACATACCGCATTTTGCCCATCTTATCAAGGGACAGACACTGAATCAGATATTCAATCGGTATTTTAAAGACGAAGAAGAGGCGCAGCATGAAATAGAGAATCAGCTCATTGAGTTTGAAAAAAGTATGGATTACGCATACATTCCTGGCGTTGTTGCCTTTATTACAGACCTGAAACGGTATCAAGTTAATATGGCTATTGTGACAAGTAGCAATCAACAGAAAATGACAAATGTATATCAACGTCACCCAGAATTTGAAGTGTTCTTTGACGTCATCCTAACCAGTGAGGACTTTAAACGAAGTAAACCTGATCCAGATTGTTACCTTACGGCTGCTGCTCATTTCTCTGTTTCGCACAACCAATGTGTTGTGTTTGAAGATAGTATCAACGGATTGAAAGCGGGAAATGCCGCTCAAATGAAGGTTTGTGGACTGGCTACAACGAACTCTGTAGAGGTTATCGAGCCTTTGTCAGATATGGTTATGAATGACTTTGTTGGGGTGAGTTATGAAAAGTTGAGTGCAATGATTTAAACATATTTGTGTTGCCTCTCTTGCATTGACCATTGCTTATTTTACATTTCTTGTCAATACTTTATTGGGGCTGTCAAAAATAAATGATCACTTTTAGCGTTTATTCATTAATGAATATTCGATTGTCTATTATAGTTTGTTTGTTGACACTGATTGGTTTCACTGCATGTCATGATGAAGATACCTTTTCTTCATCACCCAATCATTTGTTGACATTCTCTTCTGACAGTATCAAGCTTGATACCGTCTTCTCCAACATTCCCTCGGCAGCCAAATCTTTTTGGGTTTATAATCATTCAGGAGAAGGCATTAGATGCTCTAACGTTAGGTTAGAACGGGGCAATCAGACTGGCTTTAGAGTCAATGTAGACGGTATTTACCTGGGTAAAGATGTGGGATATGCAACTTCAGAGATTGAAATTAGGAAGAATGATAGCATTCGTGTGTATGTAGAACTAACCGCTCCGGCTAAACATGCCGATGTGCCGCAACGCATTGAAGACAACCTTGTGTTTGCATTGGAGAATGGAAAGGAGCAAAAAGTTAATCTGAATGCCTATGCGTGGGATGCTATTTTCTTACGCGATCATCATATTTTGAATGATACTGTACTGACAGGAACCAAGCCCATTGTGGTGTTTGGAAAGCTGACTGTTGAAGAAAACAAGACTTTGCGCATAGCTGCCGGCACAACGCTGTATTTCGATCAGCATGCTGGTATTGACGTCTATGGTCGGCTGTCCATCGAGGGAGAACCGCAAAAAGAAGTCGTCTTGCGAGGCAACCGACTGGATCGTATGTTCGATTACCTGCCTTATGATGGGCTGAGTGGTCAGTGGCAGGGAGTACATATTTATCCTTCGTCCAACGAGAATGCCATTTCGTACGCCGATATCCATGGCGCATACAATGGCTTGGTAATTGATTCTGCCGACATAGCGAAACAAAAACTGGTCATGGCCAATTCAACCATCCACAACTGTCAAGGTTATGGCTTGCTCATTCGTCATGCGCAAGTTTCCATCAACAATTCTGTATTCAGCAATACCCTCAACGATTGCGTTTCAATAGATGGCGGGGATGTGGTGATGAACGGCTGTACCTTAGCGCAATTTTATCCATTTGACTCTAACAGAGGTGTGGCTTTAAGATTAAGTGCCGCATCTTCACCCTTAATACAATTCGTTTGTAACAACTCACTTGTTACGGGCTACTCCGCCCATGAGGTGATGAGAAACCCTGGAAAGGATGCCTCTCAGCTGCATTTCGCCTTTGAGAGCTGTCTGCTACGCATGCCTCGTG
This sequence comes from Prevotella sp. BV3P1, assembly GCF_000479005.1. GTDB lineage: Bacteria > Bacteroidota > Bacteroidia > Bacteroidales > Bacteroidaceae > Prevotella. The sequence continues at coordinate 133,225 of NZ_AWXC01000051.1, forward strand.
AAGAGTCAGCAGATAGTGTTTATTTTAAAAACGTGACATACGAAGATGTAAAAGATACGATTCAGGCTGGTCACAAGAACTTCCTTTTGATTGACACAGATAGCTTGAGGTATGATTTCAGATTGCGAGAAAAATCTTTGGCCATAGGAAAGGCCAATCAAGCAACATCCTTACCCTTGGACAGGGATGGCAGAAAGAGAGATGAACTGCCGGATATCGGCGCCTATGAATACTTTAAACCCTAACATACATGGAACAAATTGACATTAATATCTCGATTCAGAGTTATCAGCTCGATGAGCTTTCACCACAAGACCAAGAGTTGGTTCAGGCCGCCATCAAGGCCACTAAGAATGCATACGCAAATTACAGTCGCTTTTATGTGGGTGCTGCTTTAAGACTTGAAAATGGAAAAATGGTGATAGGAGCCAACCAAGAAAATGCTGCATTCCCATCTGGTTTATGCGCAGAGCGTACTGCTGTCTTTGCGGCTCAAGCCAACTATCCCGAAAGTCCCATTGAAACATTGGCCATTGTAGGCCGGAACGAGAAAGGCATATTGTCTGATCCCATCACACCTTGTGGAGCTTGTCGACAGGTTATACTGGAGATAGAAGATCGATACAAAAAGCCTATCAAAATTCTTTTATACGGTACTCAAAAAATCTATTGTGTCAGAAGCGTGAAAGATCTACTTCCGCTGTCGTTTGTAGACGATAATATGCGCTGAAATCTACTTGTTAATAAATTTTAAAAACAATCTTTTTTCATTACATAGGTTGCAGTATTCAGAAATAAACCATTACCTTTGCAACCGCATTTGAAACACAGTGCATTCTCCTTTACGATGAAAAGGAAGGGAAGTGTGGGTGAGTGGCTGAAACCACCAGTTTGCTAAACTGACGTGCGGGTTACCGTACCGGGGGTTCGAATCCCCCCGCTTCCGCAAAAGATACGTATACAAAACGGTCGGTTCATCTAATGGTTAGGATACAAGATTCTCAATCTTGGCATACGAGTTCGATTCTCGTACCGACTACAAAGTAACAAAACGCCTGTAAACTTTTTATGGTTTGCAGGCGTTTTTCTTTCCTCTTCACTGCTGGTTTTCAAGGGTCAGTCGTAAAACGGGTCAGTCGTAAAACCCAGTTGCAACCCCTCCCTCTCATGCACATAATTTCATAGGTATTTGTTATCTTTGCATCATGAAGACCGAGCAATTGTTGCGTTGTATCTTTCCAGAGATACTCGCAGATTATTTTGATGTGATAGATATCCAAGAGAGCATTTCCCAGATAGACTTCTGGTTGGATGAGCGCAACTTTATGGAAGAGGTAGACCGAAAGT
>NZ_AWXC01000052.1 GCF_000479005.1 Prevotella sp. BV3P1
CTACCTCGTTAAACCACTTAGCCAGTTTCAGCCTTGCTGCGTCCTTGATGCTTTTGGCATTATAAATATCGGTAAGTTCCATGGCCAGGTCATAAGCTTTTTTGAGTTCTGGGTAGTTTTCAAAGATTATTTCCGCCCTTAGCCTTTGCGATTCCGTCCACTTGGACTTGTGTTTAGTCAGTATAAACTTCGCCCTAGCAAGTAGTTGCTTGCGTGTGTCACCGTTGCTATATCTGAATGGCTTGTAGGTTTCATTCTTGGCTTTGGCTTCCTTCATCTCCTCATTTTCTCTGTCCCTTGCCATCCACCGGTAGGCTATGCGCATGTCGTCCAAAGCGTCATAGTAAAGTTTCTGCACATGAAACCTGTCACTGGTGATGAGTGCCTTGGGGAACACCGTGCGCGCAATGATCATCATAGAGGAAGACAGGTCGAGCGTTATCTCCTTGACAGTCTTTCTTTTGGAAAGGTCAATCTTTTCCAGAACACGGATCACGTCTTCGGCTTTTGTTCCCCTGACCACAGCTACCAG
>NZ_AWXC01000053.1 GCF_000479005.1 Prevotella sp. BV3P1
CGCGCTTTTCCTTTGATCTATAGGTAGTTATGGAGGCGTTTTAATTGCATTGACTTTGGCGGCCAATCTCAATGACTTTGGTGCTTAAACTCATTGACTTTGACGGCCAATCTCCATGCAATTGAAAAGTCATGTTATTCTCCTTGTTTTGCTGATGTTGTGCATCACGTTGTATGTAGTAGTTCTGTTCATGAAAAATCTCCCATTTGTCATCGCTTGACAGATGGGAGATGAGTTGCCAAAAGCCCGATGAAATGGCTCTTTTTGGTCTTATAGCATTGCGGCAATGGCTTGTGCTGCTTCGCCCTCAAAGTATTTTACATCACAAATGGGCGTGTTGCGGAAGTCGGCATAACTCAGCACCTGGATGGCAACAAACTGTTTGTCGTCGGCTACGCACGCCTCCAGGCGATAGTTGCTGATGCTCAGTTTCGCGGGAGGTGTCATCTTTTTTGCCTGACTGACAACTTCCCCTTCCGCCATTTTGATAAGTTTCACGTATGCCTGGGCATCTTCTGCACTGTAGTAATTGATAACTGCTTTCAACTTGCTGTTTGTTGGTGTGTAGGTGGCTTTGCTGCCCATGCCTAAGAACCCCTTTGATATTTTGATATTTGGATTATTGTAAATGGTTTCTGCCATCTCTAAATTTTTTATGCTTGCCATAATTTTCTTCTTTTGATTGATTGTCTTGCTGATTTGTTTCCGAGCTGCTCAAAAACGTATATAATCTTGATATACAGGTTGTTGGAACTTCTTTTCGGACGTTTTGACCCGATTGAAGGTAAAGTAGCCATGTTTATGACCTCTCTGTGGGCGAATGGTAGGCTACCTTGCTAACAACATGTTTGAAGCAGCTTTTTACGATTTATTAGTTAAATCTCACTGTGCACACATGCTTTGATTGCTTGCGATGTGCGTAAGGATTAAAAAGAAGATGGATCAACGAATGATTTGCCTCAATGCGATGACGTAATAATCGCATACGGCAGAGGATGGAATAGGGGTTGTGACCGTTGTGAGGTAGCGGTCGATTCCTTGAAAATGAAGCGAATAAAACTTGTTGTGAAACATGTTTCGGCCAAGCAGATGTGTTGGCTTAGCTGTAAACGTGGGCAGGATGCGTTGTGGGCGAGTGTTGCACAGGCGTACGGTTTGACTGGTGTCGGTGATGTTGGCGGTCTGTCGTTGGGCCGGTTCTATTGTGTCTTCGTAGATGCGGTCTTTTCCCTTTCCATCATCGTAATAACCGGATGTGGCGCCTTTTTCAGCCATGTCTGGTCTCGTATCGTTGGCATGTGCTATGCAAGTGTTCTGGTTGCCCAGCAATAGGACCAGAAGAAGCAGTAGGGTTTGTATCCAGGTTTTCATCAGTCAGTTGACGTCTTTTGATAAGTTGTTTCTAAAAGATGCAGGTAGTGTGTACTACTGTCAGCGGCTATGAGATTGCGTTCAAATTGCTGTTGCGTAGCCTATTGGCCGCAAAGATAAGCAATTTTTTATGGATTGTTGGGGTGAAAGTGATTGAAAATGATTTTTGCCTTTGCTTCTTTGATGATTTCGGTGAGCGTTTCAAGATCTGAGTCTTTGATTCGTTTCACACTTTTCAGGGCTTTCAGGAGTTGCTCTTTGGTTTTGGGACCGATACCCTTGATGTCGTCTAATTCGCTGTGCAGTGCGTGTTTGCTTCGTTTGTCGCGATGGAAGGTGATGGCATACCGATGCACTTCGTCCTGAATGTGTGTGAGGAGGTGGAATAGTTCGCTATCTGCTTTTAAACCAACGACTTGCGGTGGAAAACCGAATAGCAGCTCGTTGGTTCTGTGGCGGTCGTTTTTTGCTAGTCCTGCGATGGGTATTTGCAGGTGCAGCTCGTCTTCTACCACCTCTCTTACTACCTCCATCTGTCCTTTTCCGCCATCGGTGATAATCAAGTCGGGTAGGGGTGTCTGCTCTTCCATCATCCTGCTATATCGGCGGCGCACCACCTCTTGCATGGAAGCGTAATCGTCTGGACCGCTCACGGTCTTGATGTTGTATTTGCGATAGTCTTTCTTTGAGGGTTTCATGCCCTTGAATACGATGCAACCTGCAACGGCATCGGTGCCGGATATGTTAGAGTTGTCGAAACATTCGATGTGATAGGGGAGCTTTCGGAGCTTGAGTTTGGTTTGTAATTCCTTCATTAAACGGGTCTGTTTTTGTTCCGGATTCAGCTTTTCCGATCGTTTGAGTCGATCAAATTTATACTGTTTTCCGTTCATTTCAGACAGGTCTAGAAGGTGTTTCTTATCCCCGCGTTGGGGAATAAAAAAGGTGGCGTTGTTCAAACTCCAGTTGATGTCGAAAGGTACGATGATCTCTTTGGCCTTGCTTTTAAACCTGCTTCTGATCTCTTGAATGGCAGTAATGAGCAGTTCTTCATCGTTTTCATCAAGTTTTCGCTTGTATTCAAAGGTGAAACTCTGGTTGATGGTGCCGTTTTTGACGTGGATGTAGTTGATAAAAGTGTTCTTTTTCTGGTCATCATCCGTGAGGGTAAACACGTCTAAGTCTTGTATGGTGTTGCTTACTACCTCACTCTTCGCCACGAAATTGTTGAGCATTTCGTACTTTTGCTTAAGCTCTTCAGCCTCTTCAAATTTCAGTTCTTCTGCCTTTTTTAGCATTTGTTGGTAGAGTATTTTGCTCACTTCGCGGGTGTTTCCCTTTAATATTTCACGGGCTTGAGCAATGTTTTCCTGATAGTTTTCATGTGTCTGTTTTCCCACGCAGGGCGCTTTACAGTTGTGAATGTGATATTCCAAGCAAGGTTTGTATTTGCCCTGAGTGATTCCTTCTGGTGTGATAGGGAAGCGGCAGGTGCGTGGTTTGTAGAGTTTTTTGATGAGTTCAAGAAGAGAATACATGATTGTGATTTGGCTATAGGGGCCGTAGTAGGTGCCAAATCTCTTGTCTATTCGCCTGGTTTTGAAGATTCTGGGTAGATATTCTTTCGTTACACAGATACTTGGGTAGGTCTTTCCGTCCTTTAGCAGTACGTTGTAGCGTGGATTGTACTTCTTGATAAGGCTGTTTTCGAGTAGTAGTGCGTCCTCTTCCGTATTTACTACGGTGTATGTGATGTCCCAAACTTTGCTGACAAGGACCTTGGTTTTGTAGCGATCTACTTCTTTTCGGAAATACGAAGAGACACGATTTTTCAAGTTCTTGGCCTTACCTACATAGATAATCTGGTGGTCTTGATCATAGAATTGGTAGCTGCCCGGCTTCCCAGGCATGCTCAATGCTATACTTTTTAGGTGGTCAATTCTCTTTAAGTTTTCCTCTTTGTTCATTGCTATAAGTCCCTGTATCACAGGAAATGATGGTCTAATTGTTTCATGTGAAACATCTGCGTGTCTTCCATTACGGAGCGCTCCGGCGCAAATATCGTGAGAGGGTAGTGGAGTTTACTTTCCACTACCGCTTACATTTGTTACTGTTGATTAAAATTGCAACAGTGATTCAATCTCGATGTCTTTGTCAAATTGCTCTCTGCAGTGTGGGAACTCGCTCTTGAGTTCAATGATAAAGTTCGCATAAATCTTTTTGGGATGGAACTTCTTCACTAGATCACAGGCCGCTTTCATCGTCCCTCCTGTTGCTAACAAGTCGTCGTGTAATAGAACAATGTCATTCTCGTTGATAGCATCTTTATGGATTTCGATGGTGTCGATGCCGTATTCTTTGGCGTAACTTTCTTGCACTGTTTCACAAGGAAGCTTGCCCGGTTTGCGACACAAGACGATACCGGCACCTAATTTGATGGCGATGGCCGATGACATCACAAAGCCGCGACTCTCGATTCCCACAATTTTTGTGATTCCTTTGTTTTTGTATAATTCGTACATTTCATCGCTGATGGTACGTAAACACTCAGGATTTTTGAATAGAGTAGTAACATCTCTGAAGTTCACTCCTTTGATTGGCCAATCTTGTATGCTGCGCAAATTGTCCAAAAGTAATTTGTTGTTCATTATTAATGTGTTATGTTATTATTAAATATCTTATTGTTTCATGTGAAACATATCTGTTATGTGATTCCTTTCGATATAAGTTATCTCCCTAATAGAACCAGAAGAACATTGATATCGCTTGGTGAAATACCCGGTATTCTGCTGGCTTGTGCGAGCGTGTCGGGGTCAATTCGCTCTAATTTTTGGCGAGCTTCCGTAGATAATTCATGTAATTCGCTATATTGAAAGCGTCCTTTTATCTTGATATCCCTTAGGCGGTGCATCTTTTCGGCCATGAGTTTTTCACGCTCAATGTAACCTTTATATTTGATCTTTATCTCCGTTGCCTCTGCAATCTCTTCCTTTCGGTTGCGAGGTTTGTTGAGCATTTCTTTCAAAGTCGTGATATGTTCGGCAAGTTGTGTCAACGATACTTGTGGTCGTCCCACGAGGTCAGATATCTTGGAGGTGCCGTGAAGGGGGGAAGTTCCTATGCTTTCAAGGAAATTGTTGATTTCATTCGGTTTAATCGGTGTTTGATCACAGAAGTCAAGAAGAACCTTAATGCTTTCCTTTTTCTCCATCCACCAATCGTAACGATCACGACTTGCCTGTCCTAATTGGTACGCTTTCTCCGTCAATCGGGCGTCGGCATCGTCTTGTCTCAATAGAATTCTGTATTCAGCGCGTGATGTAAACATGCGATAAGGCTCATCAACTCCTTTGGTAGTCAAGTCATCTATCAGTACACCGATGTAGCTTTCATCGCGGTGCATGACGAAAGGTTCGCTGTTAGAGCAATGCAGTGCAGCGTTCACTCCAGCCACTAAACCTTGTCCGGCCGCCTCTTCATATCCGGTAGTACCATTCACTTGCCCAGCCAAGAACAAACCTTTCAAAACCTTCGATTCCAACGTTAGTTTCAATTGCGTAGGGTCAAAGTAATCATACTCTATGGCATAACCTGCCCTGTAGATCTTTGCATCACGAAAAGCTGGTATCTTGTGGATTGCTTCCAGCTGTATTTGCAGCGGCATACTTGATGAAAAGCCGTTTAAATACATTTCGTTAGTGCATTCTCCTTCAGGCTCTAAAAACAGTGGATGTTGATCTTTGTCGGGAAAAGTAACAAGCTTTGTCTCCACAGAAGGGCAATAACGTGGGCCTGTACTTTGTATTTGACCGTTGAAAAGGGGAGAATCTGACAATCCTTGCCTCAATACTTCGTGACATTCTTGATTGGTATAACATATCCAACAGGGTAGTTGTTTCAGCTTTCTTGGTTCACTCATGTAGCTGAATTGATGGAAATCGTTCTCACCATCCTGACGCTCCATGTCCTCAAAATGCACCGTTCGCGCGTCAATTCTTACAGGAGTTCCTGTCTTCATGCGATCCACACGGATGCCGTGCCTCGAAATACTCTCACTCAAATTATACACAGCTGGCTCGGCACAGCGTCCGCCTGGCAGTTGATGTCGCCCGATATGCATCAGCCCATTCAAGAAGGTTCCCGCTGTGATAACCACGCTTTTCGCTCTGAACTCAACCCCCCAAACGGTAATTACGCCAACGGCTTCTCCGTTTTCTACGATTAATTCCCGGGCTTCATCTTGCCAAATGTCAAGAAGTGGGGTGTTGTCCAACACTTTTCTCCATTCCCAGATGTATTTTCCTCGGTCGCATTGTGCCCGAGGACTCCACACAGCAGGACCTTTACCCTTGTTGAGCATTCGAAATTGGATGGCAGTTGCGTCGGTGATAAGGCCCATCTGTCCCCCCAAAGCGTCAATTTCGCGAACGATTTGTCCTTTCGCTATGCCGCCAATTGCAGGATTGCAACTCATCTGCCCCACCTTGTTCATGTCCATGGTGATGAGACATGTCTTTGCTCCCATGTTGGCGGATGCCGTTGCTGCCTCACAACCAGCATGTCCACCACCTATTACTATAACGTCGTATTTGAATTTCATATTAATCAATTACCTTATTCCTCCATGGGCATTTCTTGTTTCTGCGGGCCTGAGATGGCCATTTTGTTGCCCAAATCCGTTATCCTTTCGAATCGTTGTGTCATTGCGCAGGCATTATTGTAAATGTCTGATAAACAAAGAACACAATACATCGCAAAAGTAAGCAATAAATTTTAATTATGACTTGATTACGAATTAAAAACCCTCTTTGCTCCGATTTATTCAGTATATTTTATCTATCTTTGCGTCAAATTGTCGTGGAACATCCCGGTAGAACAATGGTAGGATCGAGTTCCTACCGCCCCTTATCTTTTTAAATTATGAATTATCTTAAACTTGGAACTATTTTATTCGTAGGACTTTTGTCCTACAATGTGAGCATGTCACAGGTGTCTGCTTTCGATTTGTCATCCCAACGCAAGGAAAGTGCAGACGTACCAAAGTTGACAGGGCATCGAGTTGATCACAAAGGATTGATAATCAATCCTGTACCAAACTATCTCGATCTATCCATTAGTGGAACACTTGACGTCACGGCTGGTGTCAAATTATCTACTAAACTCGGTCGGCAGAAACGAGATATCAAAGAAGATTTGTCCTTTCTGTCCTTGCAATCCGCTGGCATTCCCTTGAACATTGCCTTGGAAAAGACAGTTAAAAGTCACGATGTGAAGCCTGTCAGTGGCGCTTATTCGTTGCGCATTCACCAGCAAGGAATTGATATTGTCGGCTATGATGATGCCGGTGTGTACTATGGCATCCAGACTTTGCGCCAGATTATGGAAAGCCCCATCGCACAAAACGGCAAGACCCTGCCTTATTTGGAGGTCAATGATTATCCCGTTTTCCCATACCGTGGCATCATTGAAGGATTCTATGGAACTCCCTGGTCACACAAGGTGCGCCTGTCCTTGATTGATTTTTATGGCAAATACAAGTTAAACACATACGTTTACGGACCCAAAGACGACCCCTATCACAGTTCACCCAACTGGCGAAAACCTTATCCGGCGGACGAAGCTAAGAACATTCATGAGCTGGTAGAAGCCTGTGATAAAAATAGGGTAGAGTTTGTTTGGGCCATTCATCCAGGCAAAGACATCAAGTGGAATGAAGAAGATTACAACAACCTGAAGCACAAATTCGACCTGATGTACCAACTGGGAGTCCGCTCGTTCGCCATCTTCTTTGATGATATCTCTGGTGATGGAACCAATCCAGTCAGGCAAGTAGAGCTGTTGAACCGCCTGACAAATGAGTTTGTCAAGGTCAAAGGAGACGTTTCGCCACTCATCATTTGTCCCACAGACTATAGCCGAGCCTGGGCCAACCCAACGCCAGAAGGCAGCTTGTCGGTGTATGGCCGAACCTTAGACCCATCGGTGAGGGTGTTCTGGACAGGCGATGTTGTATGCAGTGACGTCACACGAATGACCTTAGCGTGGGTTAATTCACGCATCAAGCGGCCGGCTCTCTTTTGGTGGAACTATCCCGTGACCGACTATGTGCGCCACATCGTGTTGCAAGGGCCCGTCTACGGACTTGAAAACACCGTCACCGCAGGCGAGATGACCGGTCTGTTGAGTAACCCTATGGAGCATGGTGAGGCCTCTAAACTTGCCTTGTACAGTGTTGCTGACTACGCTTGGAACCCCACAGCCTATAACGCATTGGACAGTTGGGAGCGCGGACTGGCTGTGATGGCGCCGCAGGCTAAGGACGCATACCGCACCTTCGCTATCCATTCTGCCGACACAGAAACGGGTTATCGGCGTGATGAATCATGGGAAACAACAACCTTCAGCCTGGACCATTATACCCCAAAACAATATGATGACCTCATGCGTGAGTTTGAAAAGATAGAGAAGGTGCCGGAACAGTTGGAACAAGGATTGGCCAATCGGGGGCTGTTCTGCGAGTTGCGTCCATGGCTCACCGAGTTCGGCAAGCTGGGAACGCGCGGTAAAAATGCGTTGAAACTCATGGAGAAGTTCAAGCATGAAGCCCCAGAGGCATTCTGGAACAGCTATGTGCAGAACCTCATGAGCGTGGAAGACAAGAAGGCTTACGACGCCCATCGGTCGGGAACCATGAAGCTACAGCCGTTCTATGAAAAGGCCATGGAGGACATGAGCGAGGCCTTCTATGAGCAACTCGCAGGGAAAAAGTCAGCCGTACAGCGTCCTATCGGGTCTTATCCCAGTGTGTATACCACGCAGAGCAAGAACATGCTGGATGACGATTCCCTCTCATTCTATCATTCGGGCATCGCACAAAAGACGGGTGATTGGATTGGACTGGACCTGGGAAAGGTGATGCCGATTTGGGAAGTTGACCTCAAGCAAGGCCGCAATGCGACAGATGACGTAGATTATTTCGACCACGCCATCCTCGAATGCTCAGCTGACGGACAGACCTGGCACCCGCTTATCGCCGACCTTCAGAAGCAATACGATATCCATTGGACGGGGCAGGGCGTGCAGGGACGCTATGTGCGCTTGCGCAAACTACCTTCAGAGAAGACCCATTGGTTGGCCATTCGCACGTTCAAGGTCAATCCTATCACGTTGTCACACCTGGATTTTGACGTACAGACAGCCCAAGGCGAGCAGGCCATCCGTGCTTTTGATGAACAACCTTTGACCTCTTTCCATCTCGCTGGCACCCTTTCGTTTGACATTCCAAAGCATATGCAGCGTTATATTTTGTTGATGAAGCTGCCCGAAAATCAGACGATTAGGGTGAAACAACATGACAAGAAGGGCCGTGTAGTGGCAGAAACTATCGTTAACTCATCCTTCTATCAGTGTGATGTCGCGAAAAAAGCTATCCGCCTATCCATCGAGGGCAATGCTGAAATCTTTGAAATCATCCGCAAGTAACGAATAAAAATAAGGTGTGCCAGTTTGATGACACACCTTATTCTTATGCCGATTCTGTGGCAAATCGACCCTTGTCCGGCCACAATCAGCGGACTGGTTCTTCTTTTTTAGCTTGCGCCACTCGTGGTGATTTCTTCTTTTTATTCACCTTGAACTTGTCAAATCCCAGTCCGTACACACCGATAACCGCACTCTGAGAGACAAAAGCCTCTGGGTCAATCTCGTCAATCGTTCTGAAAATCATGGACGACTCAGTTTGTTTGGCCAGCACGAAAAGCATTTTCATGTCGCGTCCCGAGTAAAATCCGTTGCCTGTGAGCGTGGTACATCCTCGTTGAACCGTCGTATTGATGGCCCTACCTATCTCTTCGTATTTTTCAGAGATGATGAAGAATTGAACCGAACGCCGGTTCATGTTCACCACTTTGTCCACGCAAGCCGAAGAAACAATAAGTACCACATAGCCATACAACACCTGCTCCCAGTCGTGCAACACCAGGTAGCTGGACGTGATGATGGTGATGTCGCAGAGCAAAATCACCTTTCCCAACGAGATGTCATGATATTTGTTAATCATGGCCGCAATGACATCCGTTCCACCTGTACTGCCGTTGCTCGACAATCCCATTCCGATACTCGACCCCATGAGCACAGCTCCCAGAATGGCCGCCATGAAAGGTTGGTCGTTGATGATTGCCTCATCGTGCGTCACTTGTCTGATGAGCCACACAAATATGGCGAACGTCAGGGCGGCATAGATAGTCTTGACGCAGAACCGCCACCCCAGAATCTTGAGTGCAAAGGCCAGCAGGGTGGCATTGATGACCAAGTAGGTGACCTCTACGGGAATATTAAAGCCCCAATAGATGATAGACGAGATACCTGTGATGCCGCCCATGCCGATGTGGTTGGGCAGCAAGAAGACGGTTAAGCCCAAGCTACCCATGAGCATGGCCAGTGTGATGATGACGTAATCTTTCAGTTCTGATTTCTTTTTTCTTGGCATGGTGAGTTTGTTTCTTTAGCGTCTTGTTATTCCTTGTTGCACCTTGGATGGTGCAAAATGATGTCGTCGGCAAAGTTACGAAAAAGTAGTTTATCTGTGTCGCATTGCCCCTAAAATGTGCAGATGATGGATAATCCGTAACTCCAATGTAGCTGTTCTTGGCGTATCTTCGAACCATTTCCAGAAAACGGTTTGATGATGTTTCGCGCAAAAATGTTCCGTTTCTTTACTAAAAAATAGCCCTAAAATGGCACTTCAAAACTTTCAATATAGAAAAAATCAATAGGCAAGGAGGATGCAAACAAGCTATCATGAAGCAAGAAAAATGAAATTTTAGAGCAATAGCAATGCGTTTAAGGTGTTAGATGCATGATATTGTCGCTCAATAGACATGGTATTGCGCAGCAAAAGCATGCAAATATCTGTCTAAGAGCTATGCTTTTGTGCTTAAAATAGCGTATCAATTGAAGAATATTCGTGTCTTGATTTTGTAAGATATTGTATGTTAGTCGAATACAAATTCTACTCATTTTGGGCGTATTTGCAACGAAAGTGAAGACTGTTCGTAAATACGCAAATTATAAGAGAGTGTGTTGTCAAGAAAATTCACACGTTGAGGCATGATTGATTGCGCTCCTCCTCATTGTCATGATGTTCCGCATCGTTGTCATGATGTTCCGCATCCTCGTTTATTAGGTTCCTCCTCGTTGCCATGATGTTCCGCTGCATCGTCATGATGTTCCGCCTGCATTGCCATCGTCTTTCATCGCATCACGCCCTATCTTTGTGCGAATGAAATCGCAGGTTTACCTTAAAAGTGTTAAAAAACAGGAAGTTCAGCCTTGCATGTTGAAAAAACTCACTATATTTACATTCATTTTAAAACAACTAATAAACGTTTTGTCGATATGGAAGAAAACGCGCAGCAACAGGGATTGCAATTGGAGTTGAATCCCGAGGTGGCTCAGGGTAAGTATGTAAATCTGGCCCTGATCTCACACTCCAGTTCAGAGTTTGTACTTGATTTTACCAGTATTTTGCCTGGTATACCTAAACCCCAGGTGGTGAGTCGTGTGGTGATGGCACCCGAACATGCTAAACGACTTCTCATGGCCTTGCAGGAGAACGTCTATAAATATGAGCAACAGTTTGGCAAGATTCAACTGCCAGAGATGGCTGGCCGCACCATTGCTCCTTTCGAAGGCACCAAGGGGGAAGCGTAGGTCGCTCTCCTTTTGGCGCTTGGCTTTGCCTCCTTTGGCGATAGATTTTGTTCCATTTGACGAATGTGTTAAAGACTGCGGTTCGTTCGTGAAACTATTTTCGCGTTCTCTTGCGATTTCCTTTTAGGCGTATCTGCGTAAAATCGTCCCATCATCTTTGTCCATCCTGGCAGCTTGATGAGTTTTCTCGTATTTTCAACGAAAAGCTTTGAGTTATCATTAAATTGTAGTATTTTTGCAAACGGCTGGCTGTATCTGATACCTATAAATGAGGATGTTTGATGATGAACATTTGTAAAGAACACCAGCCAAGGAACAACTATTTAAACGCACACATCAATATACTAACATTTAAATACTTTAATTATCAATCATTTATGTGGTTAATCAATTCATCTATTGGTAGAAAAGTGGTCATGTCGGTTACCGGCATTGCGCTTATTCTGTTCCTGACATTTCACATGTCAATGAATGTTGTCGCCCTCTTTTCGGGAGAAGCGTACAACATGATTTGTGAACTTCTGGGTGCCAACTGGTATGCGGTAGTAGCTACGATTGCACTTGCAGCACTAACTGTGTGTCACATCGTCTATGCCTTCATCCTTACGGCACAAAACCTGCGGGCTCGCGGCAACGAACGTTATGCCGTTACGCAAAGAAGCTCTAAGGTAGAGTGGGCATCTCAAAACATGTTGGTGTTAGGCATCATTGTTCTTTTGGGCTTACTTCTTCACTTGTACAATTTCTGGTACAACATGATGTTTGCCGAGATCTTTCACATTGCCGATCCCTTAGGCAATCCTGCTGACGGATTTGGTTACGTTCGTGAAACATTCGCACAACCTCTGTACGTGGTGTTGTATGTCATTTGGCTGGTTGCCATCTGGTTTCACCTCACGCATGGCTTCTGGAGTGCGATGCAAACACTTGGAATCAGCAACAAAATCTGGTTCAATCGATGGAAGATCATCGGCGAGGTGTACGCTACGTTGCTGATGTTAGGCTTCCTTGTTGTTGTTCTCGCATTTGCCTTTGGCTGCGCGCCAAGTTTGTGCTGTGCGTAATTGTTTAATCTGATTACATGTAAGGAAGAATATTATGACACAAATAAATTCAAAAATACCTGAAGGACCAGTAGCTGAGAAGTGGACCAATTACAAGGCTCACCAACGCTTGGTTAACCCAAAGAATAAATTAAAATTGGATGTCATCGTTGTTGGTACAGGCTTAGCAGGTGCCAGTGCTGCCGCTTCATTGGGCGAGATGGGATTCAATGTATTCAACTTTTGTATTCAAGACTCGCCTCGCCGTGCACACTCTATTGCAGCACAAGGAGGTATCAATGCCGCCAAGGATTATCAGAATGACGGTGACTCTGTTTATCGTTTGTTTTATGATACCGTAAAAGGTGGCGACTATCGTGCTCGCGAAGCCAATGTTTACCGTTTGGCAGAGGTGTCGAATGCTATCATCGACCAATGTGTTGCACAAGGCGTACCATTCGCTCGTGAATACGGAGGTATGCTCGCCAACCGTTCGTTTGGTGGTGCACAGGTAAGTAGAACGTTCTATGCCAAAGGTCAGACGGGTCAACAGCTGCTGTTAGGTGCTTACTCATCACTGATGTGTCAAGTACATGCAGGCAAAGTAAAGCTCTATACGCGTTACGAGATGGAGGACGTTGTCATTATTGACGGTCGTGCTCGTGGTATTATTGCTAAGAACTTGGTGACTGGTAAGTTAGAGAGATTCTCTGCCAATGCCGTAGTAATCGCCACTGGCGGATACGGAAATACTTATTTCCTTTCTACCAATGCAATGGGATGTAACTGTACTGCTGCCGTTCAGTGCTACCGTAAGGGAGCTTATTTTGCTAACCCTTCGTATGTACAGATTCACCCCACCTGTATTCCTGTACACGGTGACAAGCAGTCTAAGCTGACGCTGATGTCAGAATCGTTGCGTAACGACGGACGTATTTGGGTTCCTAAGAAGATTGAAGATGCCAAGGCATTGCAGGCAGGAACGAAACAAGGCTGGGAAATACCAGAGGAGGATCGCGACTACTACTTGGAGCGTCGCTACCCAGCATTTGGTAACTTAGTGCCTCGTGATGTGGCTTCGCGTGCTGCGAAGGAGCGTTGCGATAAGGGCTTTGGTGTGAATAACACTGGTTTGGCTGTGTTCCTCGACTTCTCTGAGTCAATCAATCGATTGGGACTTGATGAAATCATGCAGCGTTATGGCAACCTCTTCGAGATGTACGAAGAGATTACAGACGTGTTCCCAGGCGACATGGCGAACGAAATCAATGGTGAAAAGTACTACAAACCCATGATGATCTTCCCCGCTATCCATTATACCATGGGTGGTATTTGGGTAGATTACGAGTTGATGACCTCTGTCGCAGGACTGTTTGCCATCGGTGAATGCAACTTCTCTGATCACGGTGCTAACCGCTTGGGAGCTTCAGCGTTGATGCAAGGTTTGGCAGATGGTTACTTTGTGTTGCCATACACCATTCAAAACTATTTAGCCGATCAGGCTGTTTGGCCACGTCTTTCTACCGATCTTCCAGAGTTTGAAGAGGCAGAAAAGAAAGTACAAGCAGAGATTGACCGTTTGATGAACATCAAGGGTAAACGCTCTGTCGACTCTATTCACAAGGAGTTGGGTCACATCATGTGGGAACACGTGGGTATGGGTCGTACCAAGGAAGGACTCGAAGAAGGCTTGAAGATGATAGCAGACTTACGTAAAGAGTTCGATACCAACCTGTTTATCCCAGGTTCTAAGGAAGGGTTGAACGTTGAGTTGGATAAAGCTATCCATTTGCGAGATTTCTTATTGATGGGCGAACTCGTTGCTTACGATGCCATCTCTCGTAACGAGAGTTGTGGAGGTCACTTCCGTGAGGAGTACCAAACACCCGAGGGAGAGGCGCTGCGCGACGACGAAAACTATTTCTATGTAGGTTGTTGGAAGTACCAGAACAATGATGAAACCGCCCCCGAGCTGCTTAAAGAACCACTCGAGTACGAGGCCATCAAGGTACAAACACGTAATTATAAGAATTAAATTGATGAGTTGACGAGTTAACAAGCTGACGAGTAGACAAGATGATAGTGATTTCGTGAGGTTCTTCTCATAGCTAATATGTAATCCGAATTGGATATGAAATCTACGCACAAAGACTTGATTGTTTGGCAAAAGAGCATCATTCTTGTGAAAAGGATTTATCAAGTAACGAGATGTTTTCCACATGAAGAACTCATGGGAATCTCCTCTCAAATGCGTAGAGCTGCAATTTCAATACCTTCGAACATAGCCGAAGGTTATGGAAGAGGAACGACAAAAGAGTTGTTACATTTCTTATATATAGCCTTGGGTTCAGCTTCTGAATTGGATACTCAAATTATTCTCTGTAAAGAGTTGGGCTTTATTAATGATTTGGAGGCTTACCAA
Organism: Prevotella sp. BV3P1; assembly: GCF_000479005.1. Classification (GTDB taxonomy): domain Bacteria; phylum Bacteroidota; class Bacteroidia; order Bacteroidales; family Bacteroidaceae; genus Prevotella. The sequence goes on from NZ_AWXC01000053.1 coordinate 14,548, forward strand.
GAACTCTATCAATTAAATATAGAAGTCTTAAAAATGCTAACAGCACTCATTAAAAGTCAGCAACAATAGATAAAATATTCATCAAACCGTTGCATTTAGAAAATATAGCTATCTATCAATTTCTGTAACTATTGAACAAAAAGTCTATTAGCTTGTCAACTTGTCAACTCGTAAACTTGTCAACTAAAAAATAAACACCATGTCAAAAAATATAAGTTTTACAATTAAATTTTGGCGTCAGAACGGTCCTAAAGACAAGGGACATTTTGACACTCACGAGATGAAGAATATCCCAGACGATACTTCTTTCCTCGAAATGCTTGACATCCTCAACGAGGAACTCATAGAGGATGGGAAAGAACCATTTGTTTTTGATCACGACTGTCGTGAGGGTATCTGCGGTATGTGCTCACTCTATATCAATGGTGTGCCACACGGAAAGACGGAACGAGGTGCGACAACCTGCCAGTTGTACATGCGTCGTTTCAACGATGGCGATGTCATTACCGTAGAACCTTGGCGTTCGGCAGGCTTCCCAGTCATCAAGGATTGTATGGTAGACCGTAACGCTTTCGACAAAATCATCGCTGCTGGTGGCTACAATACCATTCGTACAGGTCAGGCACAGGATGCTAATGCTATCCTAATACCGAAGGAAAATGCCGATGAGGCCATGGACTGTGCTTCATGCATCGGTTGTGGTGCCTGCGTGGCAGCTTGTAAAAACGGCTCTGCCATGCTCTTTGTCAGCTCCAAAGTTAGTCAGTTGGCGTTGTTGCCACAAGGCCGTCCTGAGGCTGCTAAGCGTGCCAAAGCCATGGTTCTCAAGATGGATGAGCTGGGATTTGGTAACTGTACCAACACTCGTTCATGTGAAGCCGTATGTCCAAAGAACGAGTCGATTGCTAACATCGCGCGACTGAACCGTGAATACATCACGGCAAAGTTCAAAGATTAAGCAACTTTTGTTTTGCAAATCCACGCTTTAAACGAACGTATTTGCAATTCTTAAGCTCATAAAAATAGCCCATACGTCATCTTTGACGTATGGGCTTTTATAATGTTCATCATGAGGTGACGCATCAAATGGATGCGTGTTCGTGGTTTAACGATTGGCCAGAAGGCGTTTACTAAAGTATCTTACGGGATACCATACAGCCATCCAACCAACGGCAATCACCGTGATGAAGATTAAGAAAATATCCAAATAGTGCACACTAACGGGATAAGCATTGACAACAAAGTCACCAGATCTTTGCCCAAGTGATACGAAACCGAAGGTCTGTTGAAGCCAACAGAGCAACAAACCCAACAGAATGCCTATGAGAGCGCCTATGACTGATATCATTCGACCTTCGAAAAGAAAGATTTTAGTGATTTGTTTGTCGCTGGCTCCGATGTTTCTTAACGTCACAACGTCGTTCTTCTTGTCAATCATGAGCATGGAAAGCGAGCCGATGATGTTAAAGCATGCCACCACCAAGATAAACGTTAGGAAGAAATAAGCGATAATCTTCTCTATTTGCATAATCTTGAATGTGTCTGCTTGTTGTTCAAAACGGTCAAGCACTTTGTATCGACTTCCTACGATAGCTTGTATCTCTTTCTTCACCTCCTTGAGGTTACTGTTCTCTTGAAGTCGCAGTTCAAGCGAGGAGATGCGCCCCTTCATGTCAAAAAGGTTGCGTGCAAATTCAATGGAAGTGAGTATATGTCCCTTGTCATATCTGGCTTGATTCACCGAGAACACCACGCCTGGCGACAGAAGAGAGTCTACCGCAAACCCGCTGGCAGGATTACTCATGTCTAGTTGTCCTGACCGCTTGGGTGCGTAGATCTTGAGGTAGCCGTTCCAAGTTGCGCCTACATCAAGTGTTTGTGCCAATCGAATGCCGATGATACCATATTCTAAATTGCCGGCGTGCAATTCATATTCGCCGTCGCCATATAGGATTTCCTTGATGTGAGTGAGCTTATCAAAATTGTCATCCACGCCTTTGATGGTCACCATGGTTAGTTTGTCGCCATACATGGCCATTGCCATGTCCTCCACATTTTCTGTGGCTACATCCACCTGACGAAGCTGTTTAACCTTCGTTAGCAAGGGATCATTGGCGTTGGCTGATTTCCCTTCCGTAGGAACAACTTCGAGTTGTGGGTCGAAGTTGGTCAGAAAAGAGGCCACCAAGTCATGAAAACCGTTGAAAACGCTTAGCACTATGACCAATGCCATCGTTGCCACCGCAACACCTACCACAGAGATAATGGAGATGACATTGATGGCATTCGTGCTCTTTTTTGAAAAGAGATAACGACGTGCGACAAATAAAGGAAAGTTCATCTACTGGAATATTTGTACTCTGAGTCGTCGTTTTATTTCTTCAACAGTTCGTCGATGTGTTCGATGTAATCAAGGCTGTCGTCGATGAAGAATCGCAATTCGGGAACAATACGCAGCTGATTGCGTACGCGTGTGCCCAAGTCGTAACGAATGGTTTTCTCATTTGCTGTGATGTTCTTAATGATTTCCTCCGCTTTTTCTGATGGGAAAATACTTAGATAGGCGGTGCAAATACTCAAATCAGGACTGACACGTACCCGGGTGACGCTTACCATGACACCATGGGTAGCTCTTGTTTGCGATTGAAATATGATGGCGAGTTCTTTTTGAAGCAGTCGCGCGATGCGGTTTTGTCTTGTCTCTTGCATAAAATTTGTATTTTAAGGGTGTACAATTTAGTGGAAGACTTAGTGGAAGACAAAGATAATTATAATAGTTGACAATTAATTCTTTTTTCGTAATTTTGTGCCGATGGTGACTACTTCTCCTACAAAACCTCGGGCAAGAATCTTGGAATTAGATTATCTCAAGTGCGTGTTTATTCTCTTGATGATCGTCTTTCATCTTGTCTATATTGGCAATCGCTATCCTGTTGCCAAGGCTTTTGTGTACACGTTCCACATGCCTGGATTTCTCATTATTTCGGGTTATCTTCTCCATGTACAGAAGCCTGTCCCAAAGTTCTTGCGCTATATACAGTGGATTTTCGTACCTTATTTGCTGATGGAGAGTGGGTATGTGGTCATGGCATCTATCTTACCCATTCGTGAACATATTCAACAGTTAACCTTTGGTTTGTTTCTTGATAAACTGTTTTTACACCCTTTGGGTCCTTATTGGTACCTGCATACGCTGATGTTGTGTGGCATCGTTACATATTTCGTTGCCCAATTTGCGGGTCGTCATCGTTTGTTAATGCTGTTGGGCGTGTTACTGTGTTTGTGGGTGTTGGCACTTTTGGGACTTGTTATCTGGATCAATGCCGTGTATTTTTGTGTGGGTGTCGCATTGAGTCTGTATCATCGTCCTTTCGTTGATACATTTCACCCCGCATGGTGGTCGTTCATAGGTGTTGTATTAGTTGCCACTTGCGTGCCAAACGCGCTTCAACGGCACACCATAGGGGGCATGCTTATCGTGTATTTCGTCATCTCTTTCTTGCTTTGGCTGTATCCCCGTTTGCCCAAAGGTGTGGCAAAAATCTCCCATTTCATCGGTAGAAATTCTCTTATCCTGTTGCTTTTCTCTCCCATGTTTACGGCGCTTTCCAAGCTGTTTCAATCCTACCTGTTGTTCGAACCGTCAGGAATGCTTTTCATGTTGGTGGCTTTGCTGTTTACGGTAGTTGGCAGTTTCACCGTTGCCTATATCTTACAAAAGTTGCAGGTAGCACGGTATGTGTTTGGAATGTCAAGGATTATCAATTGACAGCCCAGCTGTTTGTCCTTTTAAGAGCTTCTTGTCATTCGTTTAACTTCTTTCTAATGATGGTCAAACCGTCGCGAATGGGCAAGATCACCTTTTCCACTCGTGCATCTTGTGCGATGAAATCGTTGAAATGGACGATTCCTTGTGTTTGCTGGTCGTGTTGATAGTGTTCGTCAATCACATGTCCATCCCACAACGTATTGTCGGCAAGAATGAATCCACCAGGTCGCAATAGCTTTAATACCGTTTCGTATGTCTCTATATAGGTGCGCTTATCACCGTCTACAAAAGCCATGTCAAACACGACATTTAGCTTGGGAGCTTCAACGTTTGCATCGCCAATGATGAAATGAATCTTTGACGCCACAGGACTGTTTTCTATCCATGGCCGTGTAAAATCCTCCATTTCATCGTTGATTTCAAACGTATACAGTCGTCCGTCTTCATCCAATCCCTCCGCCATACAAATAGCACTGTAGCCACTGAAGGTACCTACTTCTAAAACATTCTTAGGCCGAATCATCTCTACCAGCATCTTGAGTAGCCGTCCTTGCAAATGTCCACTGGCCATACGTCCATGCACGGTGTGGATGTTTGTGGCGCGATAAAGGCGGTATAGGTAATCGCCTTCGGCATCAATGTGTGCGAGCAGATAACGTTCTAATTCAGAATTCACGGGAAGTTTTTTAGTTTATGAGTTTTTTAGTTTATGAGTTTACAAGTTCACGAGTTGATAGTTTTTTTTGACTGACCTGTTCATCAGCGTTCAACTTGCAAGCCATTGACTCGTGAACTTGTCAACTCGTGCACTCGTGAACTATCCAACAATTCCCTCAATTGCCAGCTTATACGAGTTCAGCCCGAAGCCTGCAATGACACCAAGACATGCCGATGAAATCATACTTTTATGGCGAAACTCCTCCCGGGCGTGCACGTTCGAGATATGAACCTCCACGACAGGTGTGGTGAGCGAGCGGATACAGTCGAGCAAGGCAATGCTGGTGTGGGTGTAAGCACCTGCGTTGAGCACGATGCCGTCGTACGAAAAGCCCACTTCTTGCAACTTGTCAATAAGCTCACCCTCGACGTTGCTTTGGTAATAGTCAATCTCCGTCTGTGTAAAATCGTGGCGCAACTTCTGTAAAAACTCGTCAAACGAGCGGTTGCCGTAAATGTCTGGCTCCCGTTTGCCCAGCAAGTTGAGGTTCGGGCCGTTGATGATCATTATTTTCATAATTCGCCTTAATTGTTTATCTTTGCAGTATTGCTGCCACCCGCGCTTTTCTCTCTTTGATGCAGCGTGAATGCGTGGCAGGTGTATGTTGCAAAAATACGCATTATTATGGAAAGCAACAAGGAATCTATCGCGAATGTTGTCAAGGCCTATACGCGCTATCTAAAACTTGAACGCAACTATTCTCCCCATACGTTGGATGCCTATCAGCGCGACTTGCGTTGGCTGTTGGATTATTGTGAGAACGTTGGGATGCATCCCAAGGATATGCAGTTGAAAGATTTGGAGCTGTTCGCAGGCCAGTTGCACGAACACCATATCGGTCCAACTTCGCAAGCTCGCATCCTGAGCGGGGTGCGTTCGTTCTACCGTTTCCTGGTTCTTGATGGCTACATCGAACAAGATCCCACCGAGTTGTTGGAATCTCCGCGGCTTGGGGAGCATCTGCCGGAGGTGCTGTCCACCGAGGAAGTGGACATGATAGAGAACAGCATCGACCTATCCAAACCCGAGGACAGCGCAACAAGGCCATCATCGAGGTGTTGTTCTCGTGCGGTTTGCGCGTGTCAGAGCTGGTCAACCTGAAGCTCTCCAATCTTTATTTGGACGAAGGCTTCATCCGCGTCACCGGAAAGGGCAACAAAGAGCGGCTCGTACCCATCTCGCCCAAAGCCGTCAAAGAACTGAATCTTTGGTTTCTCGACCGCAATTTGATGAAGATAAAACCCGGTGAACAAGACTATGTGTTTCTCAATCGCCGTGGCGCTCATCTCACTCGCACCATGATTCTCATCCTGCTGAAACGCCAAGCCCAGGAGGCTGGCATCCAAAAAACCATCTCTCCGCACACCCTTCGCCACTCGTTCGCCACCGAACTGTTGAAGGGTGGGGCCGATCTCCGCGCCATTCAAGTGATGCTGGGGCACGAAAGTATCGGCACCACTGAAATCTATACGCACATAGACACCACGACTTTGCGCGAGGAGATACTCCTGCATCACCCGCGAAACGCCAAAGATAGGACTGATGAGGCCAGCAGACCGTCTGCCAACGACCTTGAAAGCCAACAATAGGCGCACGCTGACCAAAATGAACATGCAAACTCTCATGAATCTCGATTTACAAGTATTTAGAAGTGTGGCTCACCATCTGAGCTTCACCAAGGCCTCACAAGAGCTCTACATCAGTCAGCCTGCCATCAGCAAGCACATCCAGAAGCTGGAGGCCGCGTATCATGTCAGGTTGTTCGACCGACTGGGCAACCGCATCTCGCTGACACAGGCCGGGCGACTGTTGCTGAAGCATAGCGACGTGTTGGCGGCCGACTACCAGCGTCTCGACTTTGAGATGAACCGGCTGCGGCAGCGCGTCAGTGGCGGGATACGCATTGGTGCCAGCACCACCATCTCGCAGTATGAGCTGCCCCAGATGTTGGCCAGCTTTCTCAAAGCTTACCCGCAGACGGACGTCTCGGTCATCAGTGGCAACTCGCGGGAGGTAGAGGCCGCCTTGATGGATGGCAAGATAGACATTGGACTGGTAGAGGGCATCGTGCGGCAGCCGCCCTGCAGGTATTCTCTCCTGATGAAAGACGAGCTGGTGGCCATTGTCAGGGCGGGACATCCGCTGGCGCAGCGTGGTTCCATCGCTGTCGGCGACCTGCGCGTACAGCCGCTGGTGTTGCGCGAGATGGGGTCTGGTACGCTCGATGTCTTCGAGCGTGAACTGAAAAAACACCGGTTAACGCTCGCAGACATGAACGTTCAGATAAACCTCGGCAGTACCGAAAGTATCAAGCGATTCATTCTGCATTCCAACTGCATGGGCATCATTTCCATCCGCGCGGTGCGGAAAGAGGTGCTGGAAGGCGAACTGAAGGTGCTCGAGATAGAAGACATGAAGCTGGAAAGAGATTTCGTTTTTGTAGAAAAACACGGTGAGAGCGGCCAGTTGGTCAATGTCTTCAAGCGGTTTGTTACGTCAGAATGTAAGGGGTGAGGCTTGTCGAAATGCTATTCAAGGCAACTGTTAAAAGTTGCAGAAACACACATATTTATACATGCACGTTTTGTGTCGTTTTTTCTTTCAAATAGAAAAAACAAGACCTCAAATATGTGTTTTTCAGGGTACATTTTGCGTGTAGAAAACTTACTAATATGCTTTCGCCTTCCAATCTCTATGCTTTTATGCTCCAAAAGCATGCGGATTGATGACCGAATGCATAGAGATGACGAGGCAAAAAGGCTGTCTTTGCCGGGCTTTTTGCAGGGGGTCAATTAGCAAAGTGTTGATAATGAGTGCGGTGTATTTTTGCGATATTTTGAAAAATCTTATGCCTCGTTCAGAATACGCCAAGGATTTTAGTTAAAAAACGTAAAGATTTCTGCATGTTTGTATGGATATGAGGGAGGGTGAGCGTTGTGGGAATTCCGCCGTTATAACCGTGGGTTATAAGTCATAGTTATTTTCTATGCGTCGCGTCGGTTACTTTTGTGTACCTTTGCCGCTCAATCATCAAAAATTTAAATGAATGTTCAGTGAAAAAAGAAGCAGCATGCTGCATGGCGTGCTATTGATTACCTTGTTTTCGTTAGCCGCGTTCTATATCGGCGACATGGGGTTTGTAAAAAGCCTGTCGTTCAGTCCGATGATCGTCGGCATCATCCTTGGCATGCTCTATGCCAACAGTTTGCGCAACAATTTGCCTGACACATGGGTTCCGGGAATCCTGTTCTGTTCCAAGCGCATCTTGCGGATTGGTATCATCCTGTACGGTTTCAGGCTCACCTTTCAGGATGTCACGGCCGTGGGCGTGTCTGCCATTCTGGTTGATGCCGTCATCGTCATCGTGACCGTTGGCGGCGGCGTGCTGATAGGAAGGCTGTTGAAAGTAGACCGAAGCATCGCCCTGCTCACTTCCGTTGGAAGTGGTATCTGTGGCGCGGCGGCTGTGCTGGGCGCCGAGTCGGCCATCAACACCAAGCCCTACAAAACGGCTGTGGCCGTATCTACCGTGGTCATCTTCGGTACGTTGTCGATGTTTCTCTACCCAGTGTTGTATCGCAACGGCGTCTTTGACCTGTCTCCCGAGCTGATGGGGCTTTTCACCGGTTCCACCGTTCATGAGGTTGCGCACGTCGTGGGCGCAGGCAATGCCATGGGGCAGGGCGTGTCCAACACCGCCATCATCGTGAAGATGATTCGGGTGATGATGCTCGTGCCCGCCTTGTTGGTCATCAGTTGGGCGGTTGCCCGCAATCTCACCAAGCGCGATGGGGCCGAACAAGCCAAAGGAAAGATTACCATTCCGTGGTTTGCCATCTTGTTCTTGGTGGTCATTGGGTTCAATTCGTTCAACCTGTTGCCCGTTGCTTGGGTAGGATGGATTAATCAGTTTGACACCTTTCTCTTAACCATGGCGATGACAGCTTTGGGAGCTGAGACCAGTGTTGACAAGTTTAAGAAAGCGGGAGCCAAGCCTTTTCTGTTGGCAGCCATCTTATTTGTTTGGCTCATAGGCGGTGGTTATTGCTTGGCTAAATATGTCGTTCCTATGATGATGAATATATAAGGTACTTGATATAAAAGCCCTTTTAATGAACAACGCCACTTGGTTCCAGTAAAACCAAGTGGCGTTGTTCTATCTTTGGCAATGACGACGTGTTCTTATTTTTCGTGCTTTTCAATAATGGCTCGCACCTCTTCAATGCTTCTGTCAAAAGGTCCGCTGTGTTCTAACTTGAGTGTACACATGGCAGCGGCAAACTTTCCTGCCTCTTCAAAGCCTATTCCCTGTGAGCGACAGTACAAAAAGCCAGCCGAGTAAGTGTCGCCGCACCCCGTAGCATCTACTACTTCTCGAGGTGCATAGGCGGGGATGTCGTAAAAACGGTCGTTGGCATAAATGATAGACCCCTCACTTCCCAGTGTCACGATAACCTCTTTCACGCCCCATGCGTGTAGTTGTTTGGCTGCTTGGCGTGTGTCTTTGAGTCCTGTGATGACCTCCATCTCGTGTTCATTCACCTTGATGATGTCCGTACATGCCAAAATGTCCAGCTTGTCTTTCCAGTCAATGGGGTGTACATCCTGTCCGCGAACCTCGCGAAGATAGCCTTGTGCATCAATAGAGATTTGTCCTTTGGTAGATAAATACTTTACTACTTCGGGTGAAAAATCGTCATTTAGAAGCGAACCGATGTGGTATATCTTTCCCGTTAACGGCTTCATCTCCTCAATGGTGAAGGGATCAGCCTTCGCTAATACACGCTGTGAGCGAGTATTTTGATTTTCTCCGTAGATGTTTTCAAACCAAACAGTGTGTTCACTGGGGTACACTTTCACATCAATACCCGCCTCTTTCATCTCTTGTGTCACTGACATATCTTCGCTACCCACCTTGGTTACTAACTGAAAACTAACCTTCGAGGGTAGATGATTGAAAGCATAAGCAACATAGTAAGCAGTGCCTCCCGACATGGAGACGGTCTGTTTTTGTGTCGTATTCTTATCTCTCGTGATATGACCTAAACAACATACATCTGTCATCGTATTTTCCTTATTTAGGACAAAGATACTGAAAAACCGCGAATATCAAAGGATTAGCTTTACAAAAAACTGAAATGGGAGAGAAGCGTGTCGTGTCTTTTATGGGTATGAGGCGTTGGTTCTTCTTTTGTTCTTCGCAGCGTGTTGTGCCGATGCATCATGTTTGTTTGGCATTGATAATCAAAACGATGCTGAATGTTAATGTTTGTATCACAATAGGTAGAAATAAGTGCATTTACTTTGCGCATCCATGGAATAGCCGTACCTTTGTACCCGATTAAAGAAAAGAATTTGAAGACATTTGAAGAATTAGGCGTTAGCGAAGAGATTCGCCGCGCCATTGAGGAGCTGGGGTTTGTACATCCCATGCCAGTACAAGAAGAGGTCATCCCTTATTTGTTGGGAAACAAGAACGATGTAATTGCATTAGCACAGACAGGAACAGGTAAAACGGCAGCATACGGCTTGCCCCTTTTGCAGAAAATAGATGTTGCCAGCAAGCATACGCAAGCCATTATTTTAAGTCCTACACGCGAATTGTGTTTGCAAATCGCTGATGACTTGAAGGATTTTGCTAAATATATCAAGAATCTACATGTAGAACCCGTGTACGGAGGTGCCAGTATCGTCACCCAAATTCATGCGCTCAAACATGGCGCACAAATCATTGTGGCGACTCCAGGACGACTCATCGACCTGATGAACCGTGGAGTAGCAAAGCTCGACCATGTAAACAATGTGGTGTTGGATGAGGCTGATGAGATGTTGAACATGGGTTTCTCGGAGAGTATCAATACCATTTTAGCAGGTGTTCCCGACGACCGCAACACCTTGTTGTTCTCGGCAACCATGAGCAACGAGATAGAAAAGATTGCCAAGACCTACTTGCGTGACTACAAAGAGATTGTAGTGGGAAGCCGAAACGAGGGTGCCGAAAACGTGAACCATATTTATTATATGGTGAATGCGCATGACAAATACTTGGCACTGAAGCGCATCGTGGATTACTACCCACGCATTTTTGCCATTATCTTCTGCCGTACAAAGATTGAAACGCAAGAGATTGCCGACAAACTTATCAAGGATGGATACAACGCAGAGGCGCTGCATGGCGACTTGAGTCAGCAACAGCGCGACCTCACCATGCAGAAGTTCCGCCAACACGTCACCCAGTTGTTGGTGGCAACCGATGTGGCTGCACGCGGATTGGATGTGGACGACCTGACGCATGTCATCAACTATGGCATGCCCGATGATACCGAGAATTACACGCACCGTAGTGGACGAACGGGACGTGCGGGGAAGAAAGGTACTTCTATTTGCATCATTCACACCCGTGAGCGTTCCAAAGTGCGTGCCGTAGAGAAAATTATCGGCAAGGAATTTGTGGACGGCACGTTGCCTACCGCACAGGAAATTTGCGCCAAACAGTTGTATAAAGCCATGCACGACATCGAGAAGATTGATGTTGACGAAGATCAGATTGCTCCATTTATGGTTGAAATTAACCGACACTTTGAATATGTCGACAAGGATGATATCATCAAGAAGATTGTCAGTTTGACGTTTGGACGCTTCTTGGATTACTACGCGAATGCGCCAGAGATAGAGAAACCCTCGCTCAAACGTGGCGACAGAGGTGAGGAAAGGGGTATGCGTGGTGGTCGAAAAGCTCGTTCGGAGCGAGGCGGAGGCCGTTCTCGTACGCCCGAGAGAGGTTATCGTAGGCTGTTCATCAACTTGGGTAAGGACGACGGATTCTATCCCGGAGAGGTGATGCAGTTTATTAACCAGCATGTAAAAGGTAGGCAGCAAGTGGGACATATCGACCTGTTGGGAAAAATATCCTATATTGAAGTACCCGAAAAAGATGCCAACAAGGTGATGCGTTCTTTGTCGGGAGCCACCTACAAGGGTAGAGAGGTGCGCTGCAATGATGCCAACGAAGAGGGTCATGGACGCAAAGCGCAAGCCACAAGAGGTGGCGGAAGGGCTGCAGGAAGACGTGCGGAGGGCGGACGAAAGAATGGAAAAAGTGCGAAACGCCCCTCTTATCAGCAGGAAGATACGGGTGACTGGCGACAGTTCTTCCAGCAGCCCGAGGTGAAATTCAAGGGCGAGACCCCCGATTTCTCCGAAGAAGGTTGGGCACGCCGCAAGCCTCGAAAGAAATAGTGACGATGCAATAATAAATATAAGTTTCCATTTTATAAAATTATTTCACCTATGAAAATCAGACATCTTTTTAGTGCTTTGCTTCTGTTGTGTGCAGGTATGTTGCATGCCCAGATGCAAATGCCGCCCGTACCGGTAGACACTGCCGTGCGAATGGGTAAGCTTGACAATGGCTTAACCTATTTTATTCGTTACAATAACTGGCCCGAACACCGTGCAAACTTTTACATTGCACAGAAGGTAGGGTCCATTCAAGAGGAAGAAAGTCAGCGAGGATTGGCGCATTTCTTGGAGCACATGGCGTTCAATGGCAGCGACAACTTCAAGGGAAACGACCTGATAGAGTACCTGCGTTCCATTGGTGTGGAGTTTGGAAGCGACCTCAATGCTTACACATCCATTGACCAAACAGTTTACAACATTGACAATGTGCCCACTACTCGACAGAGTTCGCTCGACTCTTGCTTGTTGATATTGCGCGATTGGTCTACGGGTTTGACACTCGATCCAAAGGAGATAGACAAGGAGCGTGGTGTGATACATGAGGAATGGCGACTACGTACCAGTGCACAGAGCCGCATGTTTGAGCGCAATCTGCCCAAACTGTATCCCGGAAGTAAGTACGGTGTGCGTTATCCTATCGGTCTGATGAGTGTCGTAGACAACTTCTCGCCCAAGGAATTGCGCGACTATTATGAGAAATGGTATCATCCATCCAACCAAGGCATCATTGTGATTGGCGACGTGGACGTTGATCATACTGAGGCAATGATCAAGAAACTCTTTGGAGGTATCAAGAACCCAGCCAACCAAGCACCTGTGCTCGATGAGCCAGTGCCTGATACAGCCGAGCCTATCGTCATCATCGACAAGGATAAAGAACAGCGCACCAGCGATGTACAAGTGATGTTCAAGCACGATACTTACCCAGATTCGTTGAAAAATTCCGTCGAATATATCGTCTATGGTTATTTGAAAGGAGCCGCGCTTAACATGCTGAACAATCGCTATACCGAAGCAGCACAAAAGGCAGACTGCCCATACGTGGGAGCTGGAGCCAGTGATGACAACTATATTTTTGCGAAGACAAAAGATGCGTTCAGTATCTTTGCTCAACCCAAAGACCCCTCGCAACTTGCCGCTTCGCTCACCGCAGCCGTGGTAGAAGCACGCCGTGCAGTAGAATTTGGCTTCACCCCAACCGAATACGCTCGATACAAAGCCAACCTGTTGAGTAACCTTGACAAGGCATACAGCAACAAAGACAAGCGCAAGAACACGCAGTTCTTCAACGAATGTTTAGGTTATTTCTTGACCAACGAGCCTATGCCGTCCATCGATTACACCTATCAACTGATGAAGCAGATGGTTCCAGCCATTCCAGTTGAGGCGGTCAACGAATACATGAAGCAGCTGATTCCCAAGAATGACAGCAACATTGTCATTGTGAACTTTAACAACGAGAAAGAGGGTGCTGTGTATCCAACCCAGCAAGAACTGCTCACTGCCCTCCAAACGGCTAAACAACAGCAGGTAACGGCATACGTTGACAACGTGAAGAACGAACCGCTGATTACGAAAAAGCCCAACCCTGGAACCATCAAGAGTGAGAAGAAGAACGATAAATTGGGCTATACAGAGTTGAAACTGTCTAACGGTGCGACGGTTGTGCTCAAGCATACCGACTTGAAGAAGGATGAGGTGCTGTTGTCGGCAGAGGGCTTTGGAGGCTCTTCGTTATACGGTGAGAAGGATTACCTCAATGCCAAGATGTTTAATGACGTGATTGGAAACAGCGGATTGGGACAGTTCTCGCTGACCGAACTGCAAAAAGCATTGGCCGGTAAGATTGCCAATGTCGACCTGTCATTGGGCTTTAAAAATACCGAGGCTTCGGGGTCGTCCACGCCTAAGGATGTAGAAACGATGCTGCAAATGTTGTATCTCTACTTCACTGGCATCAATAAGGACCAGAAGTCGTACGACAACCTCATCAATCAGTATCAGGTAAGTCTGAAAAACCGCGCGCTCTCGCCGGAGGTGGCCCTCTCTGATTCGCTCACGGCGACGATGTATGGACACAATCCACGGTTGGCTCCCGTCAAGGTAGATGACCTTCCAAACGTGTCTTACGACCGTATCTTGGCCATGGCTAAGGAGCGTACAGCCAATGCGGCAGCATGGACATTCACCCTCATTGGAAACTATGATGAGGCTACAATCCGACCTTTGATTTGTCAATACATTGCCAGTCTGCCCTCGCAGAAGAAGATAGTGAAGGGGCACCGCGTCACCTTCCTGCAGAAAGGCAAGATAGACAATACCTTCAAGCGCAAGATGGAAACCCCAAAGTCAACGGCTTATAAGATATGGTACAACGAAGACATGCCTTACACCGTGGAGAATGATGTCAAAGCATCTATCGCCGGACAGGTATTGTCGATGGTTTATTTGCAGAAGATTCGTGAGGATGCCGGTGCAGCCTACTCGTGTGGGGCGCAAGGTGCAGCAACCATCGACGATGATTATCACGTGATTCAATTATTAGGCGTTTGCCCCATGAAGCCAGAGAAGAAGGATTTGGCCTTGAGCATCATGGAGAGTGCCGTGCAGGAGCTTGCTAAGACGGTAGATGCTACGATGGTTGACAAGATTAAAGCCGTGATGCTGAAGCAGGCGGATGATGTGGCTAAGACCAATCGTTATTGGAATGGTGTGGTGGATTTGTATCGTAAGCACGGTATTGACTCGCACACTGACTATAAAAAGGTGATTAGTGCACAGACACCACAGACCATCGCCGCCTTCATGAAAGAATTTTTGAAGGCCGGAAACTACATCTCGGTAACCATGTTGCCAGAAGAAAAGAAGTAAGGGATGGGGTGACAGCCCCACCCCCAACCCCTCCCCAAAAGGGAGGGGAGTGATTAGCTTGTTTGTTCACAGGTATTGCCATTGAACTTGATCAATAGTTCAATGGCATTTTTCATGGTGGTAGGTAACGGCACGTTACGATGCAGAAACATCAAAAGATGAATCAAACGAAGGTGCGTGATTCATCACGTTCCGCCCGCAATCATGCCCCTACGGCACCGTAACCGCTTCATCATACTGCCCCAAAACGTCCATGTTCAAAGTAGAATTTCAATTGTCCTTTTTCTTGACAAACACCTCTTCACCTTTGGGGTATTTGCCAACAACATCCCTGCTTGTTGTAAATACGGGAAATATGAGTCGATTTTGTAATATTATGTTTATCAACTAGTTGCGTGGAATTGTCGGCTTTTCAGTCCTTTTTGACGCCTGTTTTTTGTGCAAAAGCATTGAGATTGGCTGGCAATAGCAATGCTTTAACGCCGCAAACCCATGTGAATGACAGCCCAAACAGATGCAAATAGGCCGTCAATTGCGATGTTTTAAGTCGAAAATATCGATTTTCTACGCTTTTTATCCCATTGATGCATCCTGTAAGCATAGTTAATTTTTCTATTTCACCACTTTGCACATACCATTTTATAGACACTTTTTTAGGACAAAAAGCGTCAGCTAAACGTGCCAAAGGCACATCAAAACAATTCGGACATGCCTGTTTTTTGCTGTCGTCACCTTTTGGCAGGTGCTACGCAAAACCACCATTCAAAGGCGTGTAAACATCGCGCTTCCATACGTACGGACAGTATCGAGTTGACTCTGTTTGGTGCGCATGCGGAAACGTCTTAAAGGAGTTAAAATAAAGCAGATGCGTGACAGATTGTGTTTTTTTTGCTAACTTTGCATGTTCAATAAATAACAAGAATCATAGATATGGCCTATTTATTTTCATCAGAATCAGTTTCAGAGGGACATCCAGATAAAGTTGCTGACCAGATTTCAGACGCTTTGCTCGATCAGTTTTTGGCTTACGACCGTGACGCACATTGTGCCATCGAGACCTTTGTGACCACCGGACAGGTAGTGATCATGGGAGAGGTTCGCTCGAAAGAATACGTTGACCTGCAAACCATCGCGCGCAAAACCATCAAGAAAATGGGTTACACCAAGTCGGAATATCAGTTTGACGGCGATTCGTGTGGCATCATGTCGGCCATTCACGAGCAGAGTGACGACATTGACCGTGGGGTGAATCGTGCGAACGAGGACGAACAGGGCGCCGGTGACCAAGGCATGATGTTTGGTTATGCCATCAACGAAACCGAAAACTACATGCCGGTATCACTGGACTTGGCTCACCTCATCATGCGTGTGCTGGCCGATATCCGCAAGGAAGGCAAGGAAATGACCTATCTTCGCCCCGACTCGAAGAGCCAGGTGACGATAGAATACAACGACGACCACACGCCCCGTCGCATCCATACCATTGTGGTGAGTACGCAGCACGACGAGTTTGACAGCGACGACGACCGCATGTTGGCCAAAATCAAGGCCGATGTCATCAATATTCTTATACCCCGCGTTAAGGCAGCGTGTGATGACAAGACGCGCGCACTGTTTAATGATGACATCTTATATTATGTGAATCCTACGGGAAAGTTTGTTATTGGCGGGCCTCATGGCGACACCGGACTCACCGGAAGGAAGATTATCGTAGATACATACGGTGGCAAAGGTGCGCACGGTGGCGGAGCATTCTCGGGCAAAGACCCCAGCAAGGTGGACCGATCGGCAGCATACGCTTCGCGATATATTGCTAAAAACCTGGTGGCAGCAGGCGTGTCAGACGAGGTGTTGGTGCAGATTAGTTATGCCATCGGTGAGGCTAAGCCCATCAATATCTATGTAGATACGTACGGACGAGGCAAAGTTGGGATGACAGATGGCGAGATTGCTCAGAAGATTGGTGAGATGTACGATCTCAGACCGAAAGCCATCGAGAAGAAATTTGGCCTTCGCAATCCTATTTATTTTGTAGACGGCGGCTTACGGACACATGGGACGGCAGTACGAAGTGAAAGAAAAAACGTTTGAAAGTCGTTATCATGAAACGAAAGTCATGCAGGTAGAACTGTTTACTTGGGAGAAGCTGGACGACGTGGAGCGCATCAAACAAGCCTTTGGCATTAAATAATAAATGTTGCAGACCGACTCTCTTTCACAGTCAATCATTGCCGATACTGCGCATACTGGGTCCTCTATGGCACGACAGGCCAAGCAACTTACGCCGGCACAGGTGCTGAAGTGGTTGCCCAAAGATGCCACTCCGGCACAACAAGACTCGGCCATTCAGGCCCATATCAAGCCCGGCAAAATCAGTTGGAGCCAGATGCCGGACACCCTTCACTTGCCGGGTCATCCGGTAGGGAAGAGTTTTCGCGATGTCAGTCTGCCGCAATATTACAAGGAGTCGTTCTTTTCAAAAGATTCGATGTTCCATCCTGAACTCGATGGAGGGCGCGTGGGAGTGGTTGGCGACCCTGTTCCATACACGGTGTCGGGTGACGACTTGATTACAGGTGTGCTGCTGGGGTGCTTTATCCTGGCCATGCTCGCCTTTTCAAAGTCTAAACGATTCTTGGAAAAGCAGGTCAAGACCTTCTTTTATCAACCGCGAGGACGAACGACAGAAGTCACGGAAACGGGTGAAGAAATACGGTTCCAGTTCTTTTTTGTCTTTCAATCGTGCCTGCTGTTGGCCCTCTTGTTCTTTTTCTATTCACGCACCTATGTCACCGATATCTTTGTGCTGGAATACTATCAGATGATGGGTATTTATACCGCCGCTCTCGTTTTGTATTTCATGGCGAAGACCTTGATTTATACATTCACCAACTGGGTATTCTTTGATAGGAAAAAAAACGGACAATGGATGAAGGCTCGGTTGTTCTTGGTGTCGATGGAAGGCGTGGCATTGTTTCCCATCGTCATGCTGTTATCCTATTTCGATGTCTCGATGAAAAGTGCTGTTATTTATGCGGTTTTCGTCATCATACTGATTAAATTGCTTACACTCTATAAGGCGTACGCCATCTTTTTCCGTCAAACGGGGTCTTTTCTGCAAATAATTTTGTACTTTTGTGCACTTGAAATCATTCCAATGCTCGCCTTGTGGGGCGTTTTTGGATTGGCAAACAATCATTTTAAAGTAAATTTTTAGGACACTGATGGTCAAAAAAATATTGGTATCCCAGCCGCAACCAACAAGTGAGAAGTCGCCGTATTATGATATTGAGAAGGAATATGGTGTGAAGTGTGTGTTCCGACCTTTCTTCAGAGTGGAGGGACTCTCTGCAAAAGAATTTCGTAAGCAACGCATTAACATTCTCGATTATTCAGCTATTGTGTTCACTTCTCGCCATGCGATAGACCATTTTTTCACGCTGGCCAAGGAGATGCGTATCACCATACCGGAAGACATGAAGTACTTCTGTGTACTTGAAACCATTGCGCTGTACATCCAGAAATATGTGCAGTATCGCAAGCGCAAGGTGTTTTTTGGAACAAGTGGCAAGATTGCCGACCTGGTTCCGTTGATGGTGAAGCATAAAACCGAGAAGTATCTCGTTCCGATGAGTAGTGTTCACAACGATGATCTCAAAACCTTGTTGGACGCAAAGAAGATCAAACATACCGAATGTGTAATGTATCGAACGGTGAGCAATGACATGACAGAAGAGGAAGTGAAGACGTTTGATTACGACATGATTATCTTCTTCAGTCCTACGGGCGTGAAGACATTGCAACAAAACCTGCCTCATTTTGAACAAGGTGACATTAAGATTGGTGCCTTTGGCCCTGCCACATGCAAGGCAGTTGAGGCAGAAGGGTTCCGATTGGACTTGCAAGCACCCGATGCTGACAATCCTTCGATGACGGGAGCCTTGAAGGCTTATCTGAAAAAACATAAAAAATAAAAAGTCAATTGCCGACCGTTAGGCCTTTTAAACTCAGTAAGTGGGAGCGGATATGTGGTAGAACACTGCTGGAAAAGCTCTTCACCGGAGGCAAAAGTAAATCCTTTTCGGTGTTTCCTTTAAGGGTTGTCTATTTGCTAACCGATCAACCTGATGGTGATTTGCAACATGTAGTACCCGTCAAGATGATGGTGAGCGTGTCGAAAAGGCACTTCAAGCGAGCCGTTAAACGCAACCGCGTGAAGCGTCAAGTGCGCGGGGCATACCGGCTGAACAAAGAGATTGTGGTGTCAGCCATGGCAGATTCACCCAATCGTCAGTTGTTATTAGGCTTTATATGGATGTCTGATGAGCTTCATGATTCGGACACCGTGACACGAAGTATGCAGGTGTTGTTAAAACGAATAGCTGATAAACTGTGAATATCCTAAGGTCTATAAATCACGGTATGATGCAGATTCTCCAAGGAATCTTGCTGACTCCCATCTTGTTCTATCAGAAATTCATCACGCCTTACACGCCCCCGTCTTGCCGATTCACGCCGACATGTTCGGAATATGCGCGGCAGGCCATCATCAAACATGGGCCGTTCAAAGGACTGGCGTTGGCCGTATGGCGCATCTTACGATGTAATCCGTGGGGTGGTAGTGGATATGATCCAGTGCCGTAAGTTTCTCTTTGAATAGAGGCCCCAGCTTCATAATACAAACGAAAAATATAAATTTGATTCGATGACAAAGAACTTTGTTGAAGAACTGAAATGGCGTGGCATGTTAGCGCAGATGATGCCAGGCACCGAAGAACTGCTTGAAAAAGAACTCGTGTCGGCTTATTTGGGCACTGACCCAACGGCCGATTCCTTGCATATCGGCCACTTGTGTGGCATCATGATGCTCCGTCATCTGCAAAGATGTGGGCACAAGCCCTATTTGTTGCTGGGTGGAGCGACGGGAATGATTGGTGATCCGTCGGGAAAGAGCTTGGAACGCAACCTCTTGGACACTGCTACCTTGTACCATAATCAAGAGGCTATCAAGCAACAGGTGTCCAAATTCCTCGATTTTGATGGTGACACACCCAACAAAGCCGAGCTGGTGAATAACTATGACTGGATGAAAGACTTCACTTTCCTTGACTTTGCACGCGAGGTAGGCAAGCACATTACCGTGAATTATATGATGGCCAAGGACAGTGTGAAGAAGCGTTTGAACGGTGAAGCCAGCGATGGTTTGTCGTTTACCGAGTTCACTTACCAGCTGTTGCAGGGCTATGATTTCCTTCATCTCTATCAGAAGCATGGCATCAAACTACAACTTGGCGGTAACGATCAATGGGGAAACATGACGACGGGTACTGAGTTGATTCGCCGAACATTGGGCGCTGAAGAGAATGCTTACTGTCTGACGTGTCCCTTAATCACGAAGGCTGACGGGAAAAAGTTCGGCAAAACGGAGAACGGTAACATTTGGTTGGACAGAAACCGCACAACACCGTATGCGTTCTATCAATTCTGGTTGAACGTTAGTGATGATGATGCCGAGAAATACATCAAGATATTTACCTCCCTGGAGCGTGAAACCATCGAAGCTCTTGTGCCCGAACATCAGCAAGATCCCGGCCGCCGCATTCTTCAAAAGCGTTTGGCTGAGGAGGTAACGGTGATGGTTCATTCGCAGGAAGACTTGGACATGGCAATTGAAGCCAGCAACATCTTGTTTGGAAAAGCCACCAAGGAGAGCCTTCAAAAGCTCGATGAGGCTACCTTCCTCGATGTCTTTAACGGAGTTCCGCAGTACGAAATTGGTAAGGAACAGTTGGGTTCGACGGCCGTAGACCTCTTCAATCAGGAGGGAATGGAGATTTTCCCAAGCAAAGGTGAGATGCGGAAACTGGTGAAAGGTGGCGGCGTTTCGCTCAACAAGGAGAAGCTTTCGTCCTTTGACCAGGCCATTACGGCAGACGACTTGATAGACGGTAAGTACCTGTTGGTGCAACGTGGAAAGAAGAATTACTTCCTCATTACCGTGAAATAAAACAGCAACTGGTTGCTCTCAGTTCTGTTTTTAGAAACATAAACAGCCTATGTGTCACCGGGAATCGTGCCTTTTAGACATCGTTTCAGTGACAGGTAGGCTTTTTTATGTTAACTCATGGATGGACAAACAGTCAACCTAATCCAAGCTATCCATGGCGGTCAACTACTGATGTGGCGGGAGACAATGCTGCGTTTCTCGCCTGTTTCTCGTGTTTTGGTTTGGTTGTGTCACGCCAACTTCTTATCTTTGCAGATACATACATAAATCATAAACAATCAATACGCATACCATTATGAAAAAATTATTTTGTACACTGGCCCTTGTCGCTTTTGCAACAGCCAGTATGTTTGCAGGTTCAAAAGTCATTGCTCACCGTGGTTACTGGACCACACCTGGCTCGGCTCAAAACTCACGGACGTCGCTCCAAAAGGCACTCGACTTGAATATCTATGGTTCTGAAATAGATGTATGGCTCACTACCGATGGGAAACTAATGGTGAATCATGACGCTGATTTCAATGGCGTGGTACTTGAAAAAGCTTCTTACAAGGAGTGTAAGAACCTAACACTTAAGAATGGGGAGAAGATGCCACAGCTGAAGGACTTGCTGAAGATGATGAAAAAGACCAAAAGCAAGACCAAACTCATCATTGAAATCAAGACCCATTCAACGTTAGAAGCCAACAAACGCGCTGTCCAAGCTACGTTGAATGCCGTGAAAAAATATGGAATTCAAGACAAAGTAGAATACATTGCGTTCAGTCATGACGTATGTTTGGAATTGGTGCGTCTGGACAAGCAGGCGAAAGTGGCTTATCTTTCGGGCAACAAGACGCCGGCTCAGCTCCATCAGGAAGGTATCACAGGAATTGATTACCATATCGGTGCTCTGCGCAAGCACCCCGAATGGATCAAAGAGGCGCACGACTTAGGCATGACAGTCAACGTATGGACCGTAAGTGACAAGGCGGGTATTGAAGAAATGAATAAGGCTGGGGTGGATTACATCACCACCAACGAACCCGTATTGGCCATTGAGTTGACGCGATGATGAGGCTGATGGAAAGAAAAAATCCATCTCTTCGTTAACAGAACATCCACTCAAAGCATGCGTAAAGTTATCTTTTTGCTTGTCTTGGCCACCACTTTTGCCGTGGCTCAAGACAAGCAGAAACTCGGTAAGACGGCACAGTCGCTCGAGCGTCGGGGCTATGTCAACGTGAAACAGCTCGACAAGACCATCCAAGTATCCTTGATGTACGCCCGCGCAGACAACTTCACTGGCGGCGTATTGTACGACGATTTGTGCGAAGCCTATCTCCATCCGCACGCAGCACAGGCGCTGGTTAAGGCACAAAAGCGGCTCAGGGAGTTGCGTCCTGATCTCCGGTTGAAGATTTATGACGCTGCCCGTCCCATGTCCATTCAGCAAAAAATGTGGGACAAGGTGAAGCATACCTCCAAATATTTCTATGTGTCCAATCCCGCACGCGGCGGAGGTTTGCACAATTATGGACTGGCTGTCGACCTCACGTTGTGCAATCTGAAGGGTGATACCGTTGACATGGGTACCAAGATTGACTATATGGGAGCTGCGGCCCACATTGATAACGAAGCCCAACTGGTAGCGCAGAAGCGCATCAGTGCGCAGGCTCGCAAGAACCGTCAGTTGATTCGTAACGTGATGACCTACGCTGGTTTCAAACCCTTGCGTACCGAATGGTGGCATTTTAACTTCCGTTCACGGGCGCAGGCAAAGCGTTATTATCAGGTAATCAAGTAGCCCAAGGGCTACTTTTTTTGCTTTGTTTCCGATGAAGACATGGGTATGATGAACGAAGTAACCGCTGCATTCATTCGACGGCACGCCGAAGAAGACGTGCGGCAGCTGGCTCTCAAAGGAGGTCAACACCCGGGTGTGGACATGCCTTTGGCCTTGCAACAGATTGCGGGACGGCAAACTGCCCGACAAAAACTCCCGTCTTGGGCGGCCATAGACGCGCTGTTGTACCCGCCCCATCTATCCATGGAACAATGTTCTTCCGAGCAAACGGCGCGCTACAAGGCGCAGTTGGCTGCGCGGCTCTGTGCCCATTTCGTTCAAAAATCACGGCCGCACAACTCAAAGAAACTCCACCTGCCCCATGAAATAGAGCCATCTTTGGTCGATTTGACGGGCGGTTTTGGGGTTGATTTCTCCTTCATGGCCCGTCAATTCGAGCGTTGTGTCTATGTAGAACGGCAACAAGCGTTGTGCGAGGTGGCTCAACACAATTTCTCACTCTTAGGTCTGCGGCAGGCAGAGGTGGTGTGTGCCGACGGGGTGGACTATCTTCGGCGGATGAATCACGCTACGGTAATCTACCTGGATCCTGCCCGTCGTGACCAACAGGGCGGCAAAACGGTGGCCATCAGCGACTGCACACCTGATTTGTTGAGCCTGAAAGAACTGCTCACGGACAAGAGTCTTTTCGTCATGGTGAAGCTCTCTCCGATGCTCGACTGGCACCAAGCCGTGGCTCAACTTGAGACTGATGAAGTGAAGGTGTGCGAGATACATGTTCTGTCGGTGAGAAACGAGTGCAAAGAACTGCTATTCGTCTTGAGCAAGCAACGGCATAAGCCGCTCACCCTCCATTGCGTGAACGATGACCAGGCTTTTGTTTGTTCGGCCGATGAACCGTCAGTCGTCACGCCTCCTTACGTTAGTCCCGAAGAAATGCGGCCGGGACTGTACCTCTACGAGCCGCATGCGTCAATCATGAAGGCCGGTTGTTTCCCGGCCGTGAGCGCCCAATTGGACGTTCGGAAGATAGCACCCAACTCGCATCTCTTTATCTCTGAGCGTGATCTCCCGTCGTTTCCAGGGCGGAAGTTCCGTATGCATGCCGTTTCATCGATGAACAAAAAAGAACTGAAGTCAGTGCTTCGCGACGTGCGCCAGGCCAACATCACCACCCGCAACTTCCCACTTTCCGTGGCCGAGTTGCGCAAACGGCTCAAGCTGAAGGATGGGGGAGCGGTTTATGTTTTCGCTACCACGCAGGCAGATGGGCGGCATGTTCTGTTGATTTGCGGCAAGTAATCGGTAACATTGTCATCATCCGCTGATGCGTAAGATGGATAACAACTTGCTGTTCGGCATGCATGTGGCGGTGGATGATGAACTTGTTTGATGTCACTATCACGGCAATGTATATCATTGATAAATAGGTATTTAAACTATATTCTTGCTAATTGGTAGAATACTCATAAACGCTTGTCTTCCAAACTCTATGACTTTGGGCTCTAAAATCAATGACTTTGGGTGCCAAACTCAATGACTTTGGACGTCAAACTCAATGCAATTGAAATGTTCATCTGTAGGGGCGTAATTCCATCTGCCATGCTCGTGCCCTGCGGTTGATAAAAAATGTAGGTATTTTATTTTGAAAATAGGCCAAATAAGCGTAACTTTGCCAGCCTATATTGCATACAATCTTATTAAAAAAGAATGCCATCTGTACAAATTAAGAAGGTCGAGTCGCTGCGCGATTTGAAAACGTTCGTTGACTTTCATTACGACCTTTATGAGGGAAACCCATACGATGTTCCGAATCTTTTCCTGGATGACGTGAATACATTGCGTAAAGATAAGAACGCTGCATTTGAGTTTTGTGAGGCAGAATATTATATTGCGTACAAACAAGGTAAAGTAGTGGGGCGGGTAGCAGCCATCATCAACCATCGAGCCAATGAGAAATGGAAGACTAAGTGCGTGCGGTTCGGCTGGATTGACTTCATAGATGACCTGGAGGTGTCTCGCGCCTTGTTCGATCAAGTGGCTGCCTATGGCCGTTCAAAGGGTATGACCGAGATGGTGGGACCATTGGGTTTCACCGACATGGATCCCGAAGGAATGCTTACTTGGGGCTTTGATAAGCTCAGCACGATGATCACTATTTACAATTATCCTTACTACCCACAGCATTTGCAGAAGTTGGGTGGATGGGATGTTGACCAGAATTATGTGGAATATTTCTTGGACGTTCCAAAAGAAATCCCCGAGAAATATGCGAAGATAGCCGAGGTGGTGGAAACGCGCTACAACCTGCACATCAAGAAACTTACCCGCAGGGAGGTGAAAAAGTACAATTACGGACAAAAGATTTTCGCCATCATCAACGAGACTTATAAAGACCTTTACGGCTATTCGGAACTCAGTGCGAAGCAGATTGATCACTATGTGGATATGTATCTCCGCTTTGCCGATTTGAACATGATTACGCTCATTGAGGATTGGAACAAGGACAGGAAGCTCGTTGGCGTAGGCATTTCAATTCCATCCCTGTCGTATGCCTTGCAAAAATGCCGCAGGGGGCGCTTGCTTCCATGGGGCTGGTGGCACCTGTTGCGGGCCATCAAGTTTCAAAAAACAGGAGGGGGCGGCGATTTACTGCTGCTGGGTGTGCTGCCAGAGTATCGAGCCAAGGGCGCCAACGCCTTGTTGTTCACCGACCTGATACCCGTGTTTAACAAGTATGGGTTTACTTGGGCCGAGAGTCAGGTAGAGATGGAAACCAACGAAGGTGTGCAAAGTCAGTGGGGACCGCTGAAGCCCACCAATCATAAGCGTCGCAGCTGCTTCAAGAAGAAGATTTGATTCTTGCCCACGGTCATATCGGGTAAGTGGATTCTTTTTGGGGCTTCAAACGTTCTTTCGTGCGTGACGATGGCATGTAGAGTGTGCTGATATGGTAGGAACTATCCCCTACGGCACAGCTGAAAACGAATAACAACCAACAGACCGATGACTGATAAAAACAAGCAAGAATTGCAATCAACGAATCATGATAATATGGCTTCTGCTCCGATTGGGGCAGAAGAAACCGTTTCTTATACAGACGACAACATCCGACACCTGTCGGATATGGAGCATGTGCGTACCCGTCCGGGCATGTATATCGGTCGATTGGGCGATGGAAACTTGCCGGAGGATGGCATCTATGTGCTGTTGAAAGAAGTGATTGACAACTCCATCGACGAGTTTAAGATGAAGTCGGGCGACCGAATTGAGATTGACGTGGAGGACAACCTGCGCGTGAGCGTGCGCGATTACGGTCGTGGCATTCCGCAAGGAAAACTGGTTGAGGCCGTGAGCATGCTGAATACGGGCGGAAAATACGACTCGAAGGCGTTTAAGAAGAGCGTGGGATTGAACGGCGTGGGTCTCAAAGCCGTGAATGCTTTGAGCGCGCATTTCGAGGTGAAGTCGTACCGCGATGGAAAAGTTCGCTCCATCACGTTTGAAAAGGGTGAGCTCAAGAGCGATCAGACCGATGACACGCAGGACGAGACGGGTACCTATATTTATTTTGAACCCGACAACACGCTGTTCAAGAGCTACTCGTTTCACGACGACATCGTGGAAACCATGCTGCGCAACTATACCTATCTGAATGCCGGACTCACCATCATGTACAACGGACGGCGCATCAGAAGCCGTAACGGGTTGGAGGATTTGCTCAACGACAACATGACAACGGACGGATTGTACCCCATTGTTCATGTCGTTGGCGATGATATCGAGATCGCCTTCACGCATACCAATCAATACGGAGAAGAATACCATTCGTTTGTCAACGGGCAGCATACCACGCAGGGAGGCACGCATCAGAGCGCTTTCAAGGAGCATATCGCCAAGACTATCAAAGAGTTTTACGACAAAAACTACGAGTACACCGACATTCGAAACGGTCTTGTGGCGGCCGTAGCCATCAACGTAGAAGAACCTGTTTTCGAGAGTCAGACCAAGATTAAATTAGGGTCTACGCTCATGGCACCGGGAGGTGAGACCATCAACAAGTATGTGGGTGATTTCATCAAGCGTGAGGTGGACAATTACTTGCACATCCACAAGGAAGATTGTGCGGACGTGTTGGAGGCAAAAATCAAGGCCAGCGAACACGAACGCAAAGCCATGGCGGGGGTAACGAAGCTCGCCAGAGAGCGTGCCAAGAAGGCGAACCTGCACAATAAGAAGTTGCGTGACTGCCGAATTCATTTCAGTGACGAGAAAAATGACCGCAAGGAGGAGAGTTGTATCTTTATTACCGAGGGCGATTCGGCCAGCGGTAGCATCACCAAGAGCAGGGATGTGAACACACAAGCGGTGTTCTCGTTGCGGGGAAAACCACTCAATTCGTATGGATTGACCAAGAAAGTGGTGTACGAAAACGAAGAGTTCAACCTCTTGCAGGCGGCTCTCGACATAGAAGACGGCTTGGACACGCTGCGCTACAACAAGGTGATTGTCGCTACAGATGCCGATGTCGATGGCATGCACATCCGTCTGTTGATCATCACTTTCTTTCTACAGTTCTTCCCCGAGCTTATCAAGAAAGGACATGTGTATGTGTTGCAGACACCTCTTTTCCGTGTGCGTAACCGCAGAACGAAGATTAAAAATAAGCAAGTGATAGCGGATGCGGACGCAAGTCGTGATAAAAAAGAGCGAAAGAGCGATTTCATCACCCGTTACTGTTATAGCGATGAAGAGCGACAAGAGGCGATTAAGGATCTTGGACCCGAGCCTGAAATCACCCGATTCAAAGGATTGGGAGAGATATCTCCTGACGAATTCGTCCATTTCATCGGGCCTGACATGCGATTGGAACAGGTGACGATGCACAAAAACGACCAAGTACAAAAACTTTTGGAGTATTACATGGGCAAGAATACCATGGAACGACAAAACTTTATCATTGATAATTTGGTGGTCGAGGAAGACCTCCCGGAAGACGAACCTACGCCGATTGACTGACAATCTTTGTCGTTTAGACGGAGAATCGAGGTCATTGGGGCGAACAATTCTTTTATATAAAATCAAACAAATGAGACGACTCGTTGCTTCATGTTGGGCACTATTGATAGTTTATTCAGTATCCGCACAAATCAATATCAATTTCGGAAAAGAATCACCGCTTCGCAAGTTGCAAATTGCGGAGATGGCCATCAACAATCTTTATGTTGATACGGTGAACGAAGACAAACTGGTTGAAGATGCCATTCGTGGCATGTTGGAGAAGTTAGACCCGCATTCTTCGTATACAACGGTGAAGGAAACCAAGGCCATGACTGAGTCTTTGCAGGGTTCTTTTGAGGGTATCGGCATTCAGTTCAACATGATGCAAGACACACTCATGGTCATTCAGACCATTATCAATGGTCCATCGGAGAAGGTGGGCATATTGGCTGGCGACCGAATCGTGAGCGTTAACGACAGTAGCATTGCGGGTGTCAAGATGGCACGCGAAGAGATTATGCGGCGGTTGCGTGGAAAGAAAGGAACAAAAGTGAAGTTGGGCATCCTCCGTAGAGGCATTGGGGAGCGGCTTTACTTTACCGTAGTGCGCGATAAGATACCTGTTAAAACGGTTGATGCCAGTTACATGCTCCGTCCCCAATTAGGTTATGTGCGCATAGGAAGCTTTGGTGCGACCACTTATGATGAGTTTATGACCTGTATCACCGCACTGAAAAAGCAGGGAATGCGTGATCTTGTCTTGGATTTGCAGGACAATGGAGGCGGCTATTTACAAGCTGCGGTGAAGATAGCCAATGAGTTTTTGCAGCGCAACGACTTGATTGTTTATACCAAAGGACGGCGTGCGGAGCGTATGGAATATACGGCACACGGGAACGGTAGTTTGCTTTCGGGCAAGGTGATGGTGCTGGTGAATGAGTTTTCTGCATCCGCTGCCGAGATTGTTACAGGTGCTATCCAGGATCAAGACAGAGGACAAGTGGTTGGACGACGTTCGTTTGGGAAGGGTTTGGTGCAGCGTCCGATCGATTTTCCTGATGGAAGTATGATGCGACTCACCATCGCTCACTACTATACGCCATCGGGACGTTGTATTCAGAAACCATATACTAAAGGTGATAACGAAAGCTATGCCCGTGAATTGGACACTCGTTTCAAGCATGGAGAGCTGTATAGTGCCGACAGTATTCATTTCGCTGACTCATTGAAGTATAAGACCTTGCGCCTCAAACGCACGGTATATGGTGGCGGAGGCATCATGCCTGATTACTTTGTTCCACTCGACACGACCAAATTCACACCATATCATCGGCAGTTGGCAGCCAAGGGAATCATCATTACAGAGAATCTCAAGTATGTTGACCAACACCGTAAACAGTTGCAAAAACAATATCCTACCTTCGCAAAGTTTGTGCGTGAGTTTGACGTTCCGCAGCAGTTGGTGGATGCAGTGATTCGCTCTGGTGAGAAAGAAAAGGTGAAACCGAAGGATAAGGAGGAATTACAAAGCACCTTACCCGCTGTGAAAAACCAACTCAAGGCATTGGTTGCACGCGATTTGTGGGACATGAACGAGTATTTCCAGATTATCAATGAGACCAATGACATTGTTCTCAAAGCCGTTGAACTGATGAAATAAGGCGAAGAAGGGACAAGCCATGAGAAATCTTGTGTTATCTCCTCAATGGCGCATGTCTTATTCTTTGCTGCCTCCAATAGCAGCAAAATGAGGTCATACTCATGACGATAGGCGGCATTGATGCTATCGCCAGCATTGGATGTCCATGGACTTTACGGGGGAATGATGCAGGTTTGGGAACGATACTTAGCACCGTTGTTTGCTGGTCATGATACTTAGAACCATCTCATCAGTCGTGCCCATGGCATCTTTGCCAATGCTGGTGAGGTTGCGTATCGAGCGATCCACGTCCTCGTCGATGATGCCTTCTGCCGACGTTACATGCTTATTTTCCATCGATAGCAGTGCCGAGAGCACCGCAGTGCTGACACCCGAGCTGATTTTCAGTGAGCAACTGGGCTTGGCTCCGTCGCAAATCATGCCGGTAAGGTTGGCAATCATGTTCTTGATAGCATGACAGATGTGCGCATAGTCGCCGCCCATAAGGTAGGTGATGCCGCAGCTTGAGCCAATGCTGGCCACCACACAGCCGCACAGAGCCGACAGTTTGCCCAGGCTCTGCTTGATGTAAATAGCCGACAGATGACTGAGCGTCAGTGCGCGAATAAGCTCTTCTTCCGTATTCTCGTTTTCCATGGCGTACACCACCACTGGGTTTGTAGCGCAGATACCCTGGTTTCCCGACCCACTATTGCTCATCACCGGTATCATGGCCCCACCCATTCGGGCGTCGCAGGCCAATGCTGTCTTGGCGATGATGTGCGAGTAGATGCTGTTACCGAATATCCCTCGGCTCAATGGGCGATCCATTGTCTTGCCTAAGCAGTGCCCGTAGTTGCCCTTCAGCGACTGCTCGGCAGCATTCATGTTATACTCTTTGGTTTTCAGCATGAACCTGATTTCGTCGATGGGAGTGGTGGTGGCGAAGTCGTAGACCATCCGGAAGGAAAGCTGTATGTCGTTCTGCTCCTGTTCATCTTGCTTCCTCAGGCCTTTGTCGAGCAGGATTTCCCCATTTTTACATAGGTGTACAAAGTTTGTATGCGCACCTGCGATGATGGCTTTTGCCGTTTGATGGTTTGCTTGGCATGTCACCTCAATGTACAGTTTCTCGGTAATTCCCTGTTTCAGTTGGATGTCTATGCGTTTTTCCTCTATATATTTCTTCGCTTCTTCCAGCGTCTGAGGTGTGAGATCCTTAATCACCTCCAGTTGATATTCAGCCTTGCCGACGATGCTACCCAAGGCAATGGCGATGGGTAGTCCAATCATTCCGGTGCCTGGAATGCCCACACCCATGGCGTTTTTCAGGATGTTGGCACTCAGTAGGGCGGTTATTTTCTCGGGCCGACAGCCCAACATCTCCGTTGCTTTGGCCGTACATAGTGCCACGGCCATGGGCTCTGTGCATCCAACGGCAGGCACTACTTCCTGGTGGATGAGCTGTATGATTTGTTTTCGGATATGTTCTTCAAGCATGGTTTTGTAGATTCAAATGGTTATTATATCGTGGTTTGTTTGTATGTAAGATTGCTTTACCCGTGCAAAGCAGGCTGCCTTGCCACGCGGCACAGACCGTATCGCGTGGCAAGGGCGTGCAAGGTTAGTCGCGATTGCGGTATGCCTCCAGTCCTTTCTTTAAGAAGTCGAGGTACGCCGACACATCTTCTTTATAGCTGTATGAGCCAGTCAGCGGTTTTCCTGCATTGTCCAATGGCACATAGAAGGGCTGCGTGTTGGCGCCAAACTTACTGCTTTGCAGGTAACTCCATTTGTCGCCAACGGTGCGAAGCGTGCGCTTTTTGCCGTTATCCATCACTTCCACCTGCTCTTTCAACGGTGTTTTGTCGTCCACGAACAAGGAGATGAGTACATAATCTTTTGTCAATACCTCCGCAACCGATGGATCAGTCCACACGGCCGCTTCCATCTTTCGGCAGTTGACACATCCAAAGCCGGTGAAATCGATGAAAGCAGGCTTGCCCTGAGCTTTGGCGGCAGCCATTCCTTCTTCATAATTAGTATA
This sequence comes from Prevotella sp. BV3P1, assembly GCF_000479005.1. Lineage (GTDB taxonomy): Bacteria > Bacteroidota > Bacteroidia > Bacteroidales > Bacteroidaceae > Prevotella. The sequence continues at coordinate 45,628 of NZ_AWXC01000053.1, forward strand.
GGCGGCGTGAACCTCTTTGTTGTTCAGGTTGAAGTCTTGTGTGCTGATTGGGGGTGCAAAAGCACTCACGGCCTTAACAGGTGCGCCCCAAAGGCCAGGCACCATGTACACCGTGAAGGCCAGGGAAATCATGCCCAGCATAATGCATACCACCGGCATGGGTTTGCTCTCGCCGCCCACCATGTCGCTTTGGAACTTGAGGTGCCCGATGAGATAAAGTCCCAACATACCGAAGATGACAATCCACAGCGACAAGAACACCTCACGATCGAGGATGTGCCAGCCGTATGCAAGGTCGGCTACGGAGAGGAACTTTAAGGCGAAGGCCAGTTCGATAAAGCCCAATACCACCTTGATAGTGTTCATCCAAGAACCCGATTTGGGTGCTTGCTTCAGCCAAGAAGGGAACAGAGCGAAGAGTGTAAACGGCAGAGCCAGTGCCAAGGCGAAGCCAAACATCCCGATGGCAGGCCCCACCCAGTTGCCCGACGTGGCGGCTTGTACCAGCAAGAAGCCAACGATGGGTGCGGTACAAGAGAAAGATACCAGAACCAACGTGAAGGCCATCAGGAAGATAGAGAGCAATCCGGTGGTGGAAGAGGCCTTACTGTCCATTTTATTGCCCCATGACTCGGGAAGCCGCAGCTCGAACCATCCGAAGAAAGAGAGTGCAAACACCACCAGCAGCAGGAAGAAGAAGATGTTGAAAACCGCACTGGTTGCCAGCTCGTTGAGCTTGTGTGGATCAGTAAAAGCCGTCACAAGCAGTCCCAGCGACAGGAATATCACGATGATGGCCAAGCCGTAGGTGATGGCATCGCGCATGCCTTTGGCCTTGTCTTTGGTGCGTTTGAGGAAGAAACTTACCGTCATGGGGATGATGGGCCATACGCATGGGGTGAACAGCGCCAGCAATCCGCCGGCAAATCCCATCAGGAACAGAAACCACAGTGAACCGTTCTGCTCGCTACGACCATCCTGTTGTTGCAATTCTTGGATGACAGGTTGCCACAAATCTGTGCTGACAGCCACCTTATTAGTATCCACCGATGCGGGAAGTAGCGTGTCGGCTACCATGCTCTGCACGGAATCTGGGACGAGCGATGACGGCGAATCCTCATCTTTCGCCTCTTTTTCAGTCGGTTCCTGTGGTGTTGTTGCAGCCTCAACGGCCGGCGATTTCCCAACTTTCTTGAAGGCTACTTCTTGCGGTGGCATGCACGTTTGGTCGTTGCAGGCGCCATATTCCAAATAAGCATCAATGGTATAATTGGGTTTGGTGAACCTTACTTTCTGGACAAACTGCGCCTTATGCTCAAAAAAGCGCAGCTTCATGCCAAACAGGTTGTCCATCTTCGAGATTTCGTTGCCGCGCGCCACCAGGCCGCCCACTTTCTCTACACCGTCCATTTTGTTAACATGGAAAGAGGCTTCGATAGGCCCACTGCTGCCAAGGTTCACGGAATAGACGTGCCATCCCTGTTCTATATCAAGGTTGAAGACAATCTCACCTTCAGCAGTTTTGCCCGTCTTGAGTTGTACAGACGACTGTATGGGGTCCACAATTTGTGCTTGGGTGAATAGGGTCGTCAACGACAATAATGCCAACACTAAATACTTTTTCATGTTGAATGCTGTTTATGGTTGTAAAAACAATATTATATATCAAAAAAGCCGCATGCTACTACCACAGTTTATTGATGACTTCTGTCTATTATATTGGGCTGTAGATACAAAGCACTCTCACGACTTGTCCGACTTATAAAGTCGGTCTTGTTTGCAAAAATATATATTTCTGTTGATATCGACAAACGTAGGAGTGAAAAATACTTGTTTGAGAAAGCGCATTTTCAAGCCATTCTCAGCAGCCGCAGTCATCGTTGCTGTAAGAATCAAACATTCAGCACGAAGAAGGCTTAGTGTGATGAATTATCTTGACAACGAATGCGCTCATGCTTGGCTTGTAAATCAGCAACCCCAGTTCTTGCTTCAAATTCGCCCAAAATAAGAGAGTTTTCTATCTTGTAGTCCTACAAGAAGTTACGCGTATCTGTCACTGCCGTGGCTTCCTTTTTCTGACCTTTTACGAGTAAAAGCATTGCTTTTGGCACGCAATAGATATGCTGTTTCGCTGTAAGTACTTATATATTGAGAGCCAAAATGATGGTTTTAGCCACATCATTGCCTTGCTATTGGGTTGAAAGTTGATATTTTCTTCTTAATCAACGCCTTGTTTGCATCCCGTTTGCCTATTGATTTTTTCCAGATTGAAAGTTTTTGAAGGCCGTTTTAGGGGCGTTTTCTTTCAAAAATATTTTACACATTCTGTGAGGTATGGCCCCATGAGTTTCCTTATACCTCATTTTTACTTGGTTGTGGATAAGCTGACTTATTAGAATTCTTCTTCCGCTCATGCTCAGCAACTTGGACACTGTTGTTTTGTCTTTTGTAATTTTGTTAAAAACGATTAATTAGCGTTAAATTTGGAGGGGGGGGTAATTTGGAATGTTTCTATTTTTATACTTTTGCAAAAATTTTTTGTAAAGGCGCATAAGTCAACGGGATAACAGGCTTTTTCGTTTGCCAAAAATATACTATTTATCGCACTTGAGAGCGATTTTATGACAAAATTATACTTATCACTTAATCGAAATTTAGGAATTATGACGATGTGTTATGAAGATGGAAACAAACTGGAAAGATGTCTATTCATGGCATCTAAGAAAAAGGAATATGTTGCACCTCACACGCATGCTATATTTATAGAAGTTGTAAATTTGTTGGCTGCTTCTGATCCAGAGGCAAGTGTGCATGATATTGATTACGGTGGTGACCTCTATGATGAAGACATTGATGACCAATAAGCAATGGCAAAATCTGCGCTACCGTGGAGCATAAAACGTACCAGCAATTGTAAAGAAAGAAAAATGATAACAACAAACAAAATCAAAAATACGTATCACATGACTTCAAAAATATTTTCTATAACCATTATTTTTGTTTCGTTTCTATGCTTTTCGTGCAGCGAAACAGACATGGATAACGAGTTGAACCCAAACACCCCTCCTTCTACTCATGCGTCAACGACTTACGATGTAGACATCGAGGCACAAACAAACGCCCCCGAACGTCAGCATGCGTCTGCCAAACCTTTTGACATGTCATTCAAGGTCAGCGAAGAAAACATCGGTGGAAAAACGGTTTTGTACCCTAAGCTGAATATCACCAAAGAGGTCATACCGTCACTCGTGGTGCTGTACGACAAAAGAAACAACAAAAAGGAAATCGTAGAAGCCAACTGGAAAGTTGTCAAGAAAGGAACAGACGTGAGGCTGATATTAGAAAAACTGTCTCTTCAAAGCAACATAGCCGATGGCGAATGGTACTTGATGTCGATGATAGGTGGCGGAGAAAGGAAGGGCGATAACTTAGAAGTGAACACCGAGACTGCTATCAATGTCGTGGAAAAGAATCAGGAGTTCACCACGTCCTGCCCTTTTGCAACGACTTGGCGACGCATTGTTAAAAACGGCAATCAGATAAAGCTTGACAACAAAGATAAGAAAATGGTGTTCAAGCCGCAAGGGGTCTTTTTGATGGTATGGGTAGAAAACCGCACGACACTCGATACAAGGCTTCGTCGGGAAATTAGAATGGAGAGCAACGCCTTCTGTGCTTCGGGTGCGTATAAGTTCGATATCAACAAAGACCAAATTGCAGAAGATGCAGATTTGGCTGCAAGTTACTGGGAACCCAACAGCGCAAACACCATTCAGGGGCTTTCTCCTGTTTACGAGAAATACAATGCGAAGCAATATGCCACCACCATCAAGCTCAATTACCAAGATGGAAAAGACGATGGAACGCTTCGTCAAGGTAAGGGTGACCTCAACAATTATATCTATTTCAACAGCTATAAGAAACCGGCAACAGGTGTTACTGCAGCCAAAAATACAAAAACCACACGAGGATTTCTTGTGTGCCTGATGCCAGTTAATTATAAAAAGACAAGCAACTACGGTAGTATTATAGGCGAAACCTTATTCTATGGAAAGGTGGATGTCACCACCCCCCATAGGACAAACTTCACCTACGACTCCTCCATATACGGAACCGCTGGCAAGTCAGATCCCAACACATGGTGTCCATATATGGGCAACAGATATCTCTTGGGCAGCTTCTGTAAGGAACTCGAAAAAGGCACATGCTACAAAATGATGCTAAGAATCGTGCGCCCCATGCTCCCCATTGAGCGGTTGTGGGCTCATAGGCAAAATGGACAAATGCAACGGCGAAACTATAACGATGCAGAAGGTATCGCTGAGGGCACGAAAGTGGAGAAAGCTCCTTATCCCACATTGGATAGCAAACTTTATCGGTTGCCCAAATACTCTGAATTTGTCCCCATCTTCAACAACCCGAAGAAACAATTAGATAGTGGCGAGGGCTTGGGAGGTGTTAAAACCTTTGATGCTGGAGAAGGATACGGAAACAGTATACTGATGGGCTCACATCTTAATTTTGTAGACATCAATGGAAAGCAGAATAAATTTGACAACTGGTTCTGTTCGGTGAAAGACAGCAAGGTGTTATACGGAGTCATGTATATGAAACCTTACAAGGAACGAGATACATCTGCCACTAACAATTATAAAGTGGCAGTAAGAATGACTTTTCCAAATGCTAAAGCGAAAGGTGGAATAGCAACAGTAGACGTATATTATTTGGGACCAAATTATAATATAGATATACAAAATACTGGCTATTATTTGGCGCACGAAGATTTCTGGAAAAGGCTGAATAAGGAAGACATCATCCAACGTAAATTTCAGTTAGGTAATTATTGGATTAGCGACAAGAACATTACTCATCCATACGAGCCTAAATTTTCAAATGTAGATTTTACCTTGGATGGTATTTCACAGAAAGGTAATAAAAATCTTACTACAACGGGAGGGCATTATTTTCTTCCTTGGTTGAAAAGTCCGGCATGGTAATTATTAGAAAGCAATAACGTGGGTAGGAGGTAAATACGGATAGAAGTATTTACCTCCTTTGCGATGATTTCCTACCGATTGCCCTATCACACAAGCTGTGCAACTATTTATTTCATATAGTTGATTTGTCATGTTTGTAATGACGGCTAAAATGCATGGTATAATATATATTAAGGTGACAAGGTTTTTTAGAGAGAAGATTTCTGTATTAGCTTTTCGCTTGTTTATGATATTTGGCTTTACCAAACTTAATCAATAAAAAAATAAAATTTTTTTGTGGATATAAAGATTATATGCTACCTTTGCAACGTATAAAAATGCGGCAATAGCTCAGTTGGTAGAGCACAACCTTGCCAAGGTTGGGGTCGCGAGTTCGAGTCTCGTTTGCCGCTCATTTAAATATTTGTTCAGGCTGCTGTAGTCTGGTTGGTGCGACATGAAAACTTTTTTCCGTGGACAAACCTGGCAGATACAGTCGGTTTTGGCTGATTGCCGCAATGGTGGAATTGGTAGACACGAGGGACTTAAAATCCCTTGGCCAGTAATGGCTGTGCGGGTTCGAGTCCCGCTCGCGGCACACTAAAACTAAAAATGATTACTATGCGCAAAAATCTCATCTTTACTTTATCAGTATGTTCAGTGCTGGCATTCACCTCATGTTCTAAAATGGGAGCGTTGTCAGCAGACAATTTCACGGTTACCCCCAATCCGTTAGAGACAAAAGGCGGTCAGGTTCCTGCTACCATCAATGGTGCTTTTCCTGAAAAATACATGAAGAAAAACGCTGTTGTGACAGTGGTTCCTGAACTAAGATATGGAAACGGTCAGGTTGCCAAAGGGGCGGGATCTACGTTCCAAGGCGAGAAAGTGCTGGGAAACGATCAGATGATTTCTTATCGTTTGGGCGGACGTTACACCATGAAGACGGCGTTTGATTTCGTTCCAGCCATGCAGAAAAGTGACATGTATCTTACTTTCAGCGCTCGCAGGGGCAATAAGAAGATTAATATACCGGCCGTGAAGGTGGCCGAGGGCGTGGTTGCTACGTCCGAACTGTACAAGCAATTGCTGCTGGGTGACGGTGGTTGCATCGCTCCTGATTCATTCCAGCGTGTCAATGCGCGGAAGCAAGAGGCCAATATCAAGTTTTTGGTGAATCAAGCCAACTTGCGCCGGAGTGAATTGAAAAACAATTCTGTCAAGGAGTTCGTTGCCATGTTGAAGCGTATCAACGCCGATCGCGAGAAATTGAACATCCGCAACGTTGAGGTTCAGGCTTATGCATCACCGGAAGGTGGATTCAGTTTCAACGACAAGTTGGCTGGCAAACGCCAGAATACATCTGAGGCTTATGTTAAATCGCAGCTGAAGCAGACGGGTGTGGCCACTGGTATTGACGCTCACTACACCGCACAAGACTGGGATGGTTTCCAGAAATTGGTTCAGGCCAGCAACATTCAAGACAAGGATGTCATCCTGCGCGTGCTGTCCATGTACAAAGACCCCGAGCAGAGAGAGCAGCAGATTCGTAACATGAGCGCGGCTTTCCGCGAATTGGCAGACGGCATTTTGCCTGAGTTGCGTCGTTCTCGCCTGATCATTAACTATGAGACTATCGGCAGAAGTGATGAACAAATCAAGGCACAGTATGCCACCGATGCTACCAAACTTGGCGTGGAGGAAATGCTCTATTATGCTACTTTGGAAGACAATGTGGCCAAGAAGGAAGAAATCTACAAGCGCACGGCAGAATATTATGACAAAGACTATCGGGCTTTGAACAACCTGGCAACCTTGGCATTCATGAAGGGTGACGAGATGGAAGCCACACGTTATCTCGAACGTGCTTTGCGTGTTAATCCGCAAGCTCCTGAGGCTTTGGCTAATCTGGGTATCATGGAACTGGTTAACGGCAACGTGAAAGAGGCCGAAACCAGCATCGCCAAGGCACTGGGCGAACAGAATGTAAACGTGGCTATCGGCAGTTTGAATCTGGCAAAGGGCAATTTTGCACAAGCAGAGAAAGACTTTGAAGATGTTAACAGCAACAGTGCGGCACTTGCACAGTTGATGAACAAGAACTATGCTGCAGCAGCGGCTACGCTTGACAAGGTAGCTAACCCCAATGCTTTGACCGACTATCTGCACGCCATCGTGGCTGCACGTCGTGGTAACAAGTTTGCTGCAGAATCTTATTTGAAAGAGGCTTTGAAGAAAGACCCCTCATTAAAGACATACGCTGACAACGATTTAGAATTGTCTATCTTGAGATAAGGCAACAGTTTGCTATGAAGCATATTGCCTATTTCTTTTGGCTCACTTTGGTTTTGATGTCGTGCGGTACCGACAGTCATCATTTTAAACTCGATGGCCGGCTGCTGCATCTCAACCAAGGTGAGTTTTACGTTTACAGTCCCGATGGCATCATCGATGGAATGGACACCATCAAGGTGACGGGAGGGCGGTTCACGTACGAGATTCCTTGCGAGAAACCAGGAACGTTGCTCATCGTGTTTTCTAACTTTTCAGAACATCCCGTCTTTGCTGTACCTGGTAAAAAGGTTGAGGTGAAGGGGGATGCTTCGCATTTGAAGGAATTGGAAGTGAAAGGAACGGATGACAACGAGCTGATGTCTAAGTTCAAGAAGAAGATAGCCAACGCATCTCCTCCAGAGGTATTGAAATACGTAGAACAGTTTGTGAACGACCATCCCAGCTCGGATGTAGGCAGGTATCTTGTTGCCAAGTACTTTCTCAGAACGCCCAAGCCCAACTACCCCAAGGCCAAACAGCTGGTGGGTGTGATGGTGAAGAAACAGCCCAAGAATGGGGCTTTGAGCCGGTTGCAACGGCAACTCTCGGGAGGAAATGTGGTAGAAGGTGACCGATTGCCATCCTTCTCGGTGACTGATGTGAACGGCAATGTGGTGACCAGCGCAGTTTTGAGTCAGGCTCCACTGGCCGTCATCAATGTTTGGACTTCGTGGAGTTACGAAAGTCTGGATATACAGCGGCAGCTCAATCAGTTCCAGAAGAAACATGCTGGTCGCCTCAAGGTGGTTGGACTATCGATTGACCCCAGCAAAAAGGCCTGCAAGGAGACGTTGGATCGTGACTCCATTCGATGGTCGAACATCTGTGATGAGGCGTTGTTCGAGGGCAATCTTGTCCGACAATTAGGCATTTCATCCATACCTTATAATATCATCTTGAAAAACGGACTCGTAGTAGCATGTGGACTTGACGCTCAGGCTCTCATGAAGAAGTTGGAAGAGTTGATCTAAAGCGACTTATCATGCTGGTTAAAACCTATTGTGCAGCTGTCAACGGAATGGAAGTGACAACTGTGACTATTGAAGTTAGTTTAACAAACGGCATCATGTACCATTTCACCGGACTGGGAGATGAGGCCGTGAAGGAAGGGCGTAGCCGTATTGCTGCCGCCATGCAGTTCAATGGTTACAAGTTTCCGCATGCTGACATCACGGTGAACATGGCACCGGCCGACCTTCGTAAGGAGGGTAGCAGCTTCGATTTGCCCTTGGCAATTGCCATCTTGGCCGCTAATGGCAGCATCGTTTCTGAGGTGCTCGACCAGTATATGATGGTGGGTGAGTTAAGTCTTGATGGTACCTTGCAGGCAGTGAAGGGCGCACTTCCCATCGCCATTCGTGCCCGTAAGGAGCATTTTAAGGGGTTGATTGTCCCCAAACAGAATGTGCGTGAAGCCGCGGTTGTCAACAATTTGGAGGTCTATGGCATGGACTCGATGGTGGATGTCGTGCAGTTTTTGACGGGAGCCAAGTCGTTTGAACCCACCGTCATCGATACCCGAAAAGAGTTTTACGAACACCAATATCGGTTTGACCTTGATTATAGTGATGTTCGAGGACAGGAAAACGTGAAGCGAGCGTTGGAGGTAGCGGCGGCCGGAGGGCACAACCTCATCATGGTGGGACCGCCCGGAAGTGGAAAATCCATGATGGCCAAACGCCTGCCAACCATTCTTCCACCCCTCACGTTGGCCGAAAGTTTGGAAACAACACAGGTCCACAGCATCGCAGGTAAGCTGGGTGCTGATATGTCATTGATAGCGCAGCGCCCATTCCGCGCCCCACATCATACCATTAGTGAGGTGGCATTGGTGGGCGGCGGGTCCACGCCGCAGCCCGGAGAGATTACGTTGGCCCATCATGGCGTTTTGTTCTGTGACGAGCTTCCCGAGTTTAATAAATCCACGTTGGAAGTGTTGCGCCAACCATTGGAAGACCGGAAGATCACCATCTCGCGTGCGAAGTACACCATTGAATACCCTTGTAGTTTTATGTTTGTGGCGTCGATGAATCCCTGTCCGTGTGGTTATTATGGCGATCCCACGCATACATGCGTCTGTACTCCCGGTCAAATCCAGCGATACCTCAATAAGATTAGCGGTCCATTGCTCGACCGCATTGACATACAATGTGAAATCACGCCCGTGCCTTTCAAGGATATTTCCAAGGCAGCTCCTGGAGAACCTAGCGCTAATATCCGTGAACGTGTCATTGCGGCCCGTGCCATTCAGATTGAAAGGTATAAAGACTGCAAGGGTACTTATTGCAACGCGCAAATGACGGAGCGCATGATTCATCGCTTTGCCGAACCCGATGCCGATGGCATCAACATGCTCCGCATGGCGATGGAACGGCTGAGTTTGTCGGCTCGAGCCTACAATAGAATTCTGAAAGTGGCCCGTACCATCGCAGATTTGGAGGGTAGTGAGCATGTCAAGACCGAACATTTGGCTGAGGCCATAGGCTATCGAAGTCTGGACAGGGGCGACTGGGCTGAGCGATAGCACAGCAGGATGCTGTTTTAACTGCTCCCATTATTTTGCCATCTCTTTGATTTGTCGTAATTTTGCATGAAGAAACATTAAAAAACAGCTATACTCATGGAGGAGAAAAAATTCAAGCGGACAACCGTTACGGCGGCCTTGCCATACGCAAACGGTGGAGTTCATATCGGCCATCTGGCTGGAGTTTACGTGCCGGCCGACATCTATGTGCGCTACTTGCGCCTGAAAAAGGAAGACGTTATCTTCATCGGTGGCAGCGATGAGCACGGTGTACCCATCACCATCCGCGCCAGGAAAGAGGGCGTAACGCCGCAAGATGTGGTGGACCGCTATCATTCGCTCATCAAAAAGAGCTTCGAGGAGTTCGGCATCAGCTTCGACATCTATTCCCGAACTACCTCAAAAATACATCATAAGCTGGCTTCTGACTTCTTCAAGAAGTTGTACGAGGATGGGAAACTGTTGGAACAAGAAACTGAACAGTATTATGATGAGGAAGCACATCAGTTCTTGGCCGACCGCTATATCACGGGCGAGTGTCCCCATTGTCACCATGAAGGCGCCTATGGGGACCAATGTGAGCATTGCGGCAGCGACCTTTCACCCATGGAATTGATTAATCCGAAGTCGGCCATCAGCGGTTCAAAACCGGTCATCAAGAAGACCAAAAACTGGTATCTGCCGCTCAACGAGTACCAACCATGGCTCAAGAAATGGATTCTGGAGGGGCATCAAGAGTGGCGATCCAATGTGTATGGCCAGTGTAAGAGTTGGTTGGACCTTGATTTGCAGCCTCGTGCCATGACGCGTGACCTTGACTGGGGTATCCCTGTGCCTATAGAAGGAGCCGAAGGCAAGGTGCTTTACGTTTGGTTCGACGCCCCCATCGGGTACATATCGAATACTAAGGAGCTATGTGAGAAAGAACCTGAACGCTGGGGTTCATGGGAAAAGTGGTGGAAAGACCAAGACACCCGACTGGTACACTTCATCGGCAAGGATAACATCGTGTTCCATTGTCTGATTTTCCCCACGATGTTGAAAGCCCATGGCGGCTATATTTTGCCCGACAACGTGCCGTCTAACGAGTTCCTCAACCTGGAGGATGATAAGATATCTACCTCTCGCAACTGGGCTGTTTGGTTGCACGAGTACTTGGTTGACCTTCCTGGTAAGCAGGATGTGCTGCGCTATGTACTCACAGCCAATGCTCCTGAAACCAAGGATAACAACTTTACTTGGAAAGATTTTCAAGAACGTAACAACTCGGAATTGGTGGCTATCTACGGCAATTTCGTGAACCGAGCGTTGCAGTTGACCAAGAAATATTTCGGCGGAGTGGTGCCTCCATGTGGAGAATTGCTCGATGTTGACAAGCAAGCGCTTGATGAGTTTAAGGACGTGAAGAACAAAGTGGAGGGTTATCTCGATGCGTTCAAGTTCAGAGAAGCGCAGAAAGAAGCTATGAACCTGGCCAGAATCGGCAACAAATACATGACCGAATGTGAGCCATGGAAAGTTTGGAAGACCGATCCAGAACGTGTGAAAACCGTTTTGTACATCTCATTACAGTTGGTAGCCAACCTCGCCATTGCCTTCGAACCATTCTTACCGTTCTCTTCAGAGAAGCTTCGTCGCCTCATTAAGATGGATACTTGCGACTGGAATTTGTTGGGGAACCATGATTTGTTAAAGGCTGGTCACCAGCTGGCTGAGCCAGAATTGCTTTTTGAGAAGATTGAAGACGAGATCATTGAGCTGCAACTTAAAAAGTTGGAAGATACGAAGAAGGCCAATGCTGCTGCTGCCTACACGGCTAAACCCATCAAGCAGACAATTGATTTCGCTGATTTTGAGAAGTTAGACATCCGTGTTGGACATATCAAACACTGTGAGCGTGTGAAGAAAGCCAATAAGTTGCTGAAGTTTACCATCGATGACGGTTCGGGTAAAGACCGCACCATTGTCAGTGGTATTGCCAAGTTCTACGAGCCAGAAAGCCTCATTGGTAAGGATGTTTGCTTCATTGCCAACCTGGCACCGCGTAAGTTGATGGGCATAGAGAGCCAGGGTATGATACTTTCTGCCGAGGACTTTGACGGTTCGCTCAGTGTCACGGCCCTCGAACATCCTGTCAAACCAGGTAGTCAGGTGATGTAGAGAGCCTTTCATGGGCATGCATCATCGGGATGAACCCCCATCTGTTGCCGCTCGTTTGGCCACATTTCGTCGAGCTTGAAAACAGTTTTAAAATCATGGAGCAGCTATTGCATTATTGTTGGAAGCATCGCCTGTTTACATTACGGCAACTCACTACCACTGACAACCAAGCGTTGGAAGTGATAGATGTGGGGCTGCATAATGCCAATTCGGGTCCTGATTTTCTCAATGCTAAAGTCAAGATAGGCAACACGGTGTGGGTGGGTAATGTGGAAATACACGTCAGGACGAGCGACTGGTATGTGCATCGCCACGAGCAAGATGCGGCTTATAACAATGTGATACTGCACGTCGCGGGTGAAATTGATGCGGAAGTAAAAACCGAGAGTGGTCGTGTTGTGCCCCAGTTGCAGCTTTCTGTGCCAGCTTCGGTTGCGCAGCATTACGAGCAATTGCAGACCATCGACACCTATCCTCCGTGCTATGAGATTATTCCCAACCTGTCAACTTTGACGATTCACGCATGGATGTCGGCCTTGCAGACAGAGCGTTTAGAACAAAAAACGCATGACATCGAACGCCGTTTGCAGCAGTGTGACGGCGATTGGGAGGCTGCTCTCTTCATCACATTGGCGCGCAACTATGGATTTGGCATCAATGGAGAGGCCTTTGAACAGTGGGCAAGGTCGATTCCGTTGCACGCTGTGGATCATCATCGCGATGACCTGTTTCAGATAGAGGCGTTCTTTATGGGGCAAGCAGGATTACTCGAGCGTCATCTTATTCCGCAGAAATATCACGGAACGATGGATGAAGAGGGCTATTTTGAGCGTCTGCGAACAGAATATCTCTATCTGCAACGAAAGTTCTCGCTACAACCCATCGATGGAAAAATGTGGAGATTCTTGCGATTGCGCCCGCAAAATTTTCCCTACATCCGCATCGCACAGTTGGCCAATCTATACCATTCCCGTCGGTTTGGATTGCGTAATTTGGTGGAAAGTGAGACCCTTGACGACTTAAAAGTAGCGATGAAATCGGCTGTTTCGCCCTATTGGGAAACTCATTATGTGTTTGGTTCGGTGAGTAGGAAGAGCGAAAAACGGCTTTCGGAAGCGTCACTGAACGTTCTTCTCATCAACACCGCCATTCCATTTTTGTTCGCCTATGGTCGGCACGAGTCGTCAGAATCGCTTTGCGAACAGGCCATTCATTATCTGGAACAGCTCAAACCAGAGCGAAACCACATTGTCACCATGTGGCAACAATGTGGCCTTGATGTACAAAATGCTGGCGACACCCAGGCTTTAATCCAACTCAAGACGCAATATTGTGACCGGAAAGAATGTCTGCGTTGTCGTTTTGGCTATGAATATTTGAAAGGTAAACAACAGAACATGTAAGAGAATCATTGGCTATACGCCTTCTCTAAATATTATTTTTAAACCAAGGAATTTGAAATAATGGAATATATTTTTGAAACGGAAATGGAAGTTCGCGACTATGAATGCGACATACAGGGTATCGTTAACAATGCCAATTATCTGCATTACACAGAACACACGCGCCACTTGTTCTTAAAATCATTGGGCGTGAGTTTTGCCAAACTGCACGAAGAAGGTGTAGATGCCGTGGTGGCACGTATGAAATTGGAATATAAAGTGCCACTGAAATGTGATGACCACTTTATATCCAGACTATCGATGAAAAAGAAAGGATTGAGATATGAGTTTTGTCATGACCTATATCGTGCCGCAGATGAAAAGTTATGTTTCTCTTGCCAAGCTGATTTGGTATGCTTAATCAATGGGCGACTGGGACATAGCGAAGACTACGACCGCGCGTTTGCTAAATATCTATGAACATGACAGACCCACAAGAACTCATCAACACCATCGCTTTGACGCGCATCAACCATTTTCATCTTACGGGAATGGTTCAGTTGTATCGTAGGTTAGGCTCGGCGACAGCCGTGATAGAGCATCGACATGACATCCGAGAGGTGCTGCCCGATGCTTCGCCTAAGTTGGTGTCATCGCTTCAAAACGTAGACCAATACTTGCGTAGAGCAGAGGAAGAGCTCGAGTGGGACGTGTCAAATGGTGTCATGCCGCTTTGCATGAATGACGAAAACTACCCGCAACGGCTCAGGGAATGTGACGATGCACCGTTGATGTTGTTTTACAAAGGGTCGGTCAACCTGAACCAACGCCGTGTTATCAGCGTGGTGGGAACTCGAAGAAACACTGTCTACGGAGAGGATTTAATTCGTCGGTTCATGGCAGAACTGCGGCAGTTGTGTCCACAAGTACTCGTGGTTAGCGGCCTCGCTTATGGCGTAGATATCCTCGCTCACCGCCATGCTTTGCAAAATGGATACCCTACAATGGGCGTTCTGGCGCATGGATTGGATTATCTTTATCCTCCCAGACATCGGCAAACAGCCGATGAAATGGTGCAAAAAGGAGGGTTGCTCACAGAATTTCTCACGCAGACCAATGCGGACAAAGTGAACTTTGTGAGAAGAAATCGCATCGTAGCAGGAGTTTCTGATGCATGTATCGTTGTAGAAAGTGCTGCCCATGGTGGAGGTTTAATCACCGCCAGTTTGTCTCGAACCTATAACAGAGAGGTGTTTGCCTTCCCTGGTAACGTGGGTAGCCCATATAGTGAAGGATGCAACAACTTGATACGAGACAACGTGGCAGGGCTCATCAATCATGCTTATGATTTCGTTAAAAGCATGGGATGGGAAGATGATGCAAGGCTCAGTCGTGCACATCATGAAGGAATAGAGCGACAGTTATTCCCGGATTTATCGGCTGAGGAACAGCAAGTTGTTGGCGTGTTGCAAAAAAACAACGACTTACAAATCAATATGCTGAGTGTTCAGGCGGGCATTCCCATTGCCAAACTCTCTGCCATTCTCTTTACTTTGGAAATGAAAGGCGTGTTGAAAGCCTTACCTGGTGGTATTTACCACTTGCTCTTGGGTTGATAGGAATCTGCTCATGGATTGACATCGTTCATGAGCATTCTATGCCATGTCGTTTAGGCTTGGCAGCTTAATACAGATGAAATCAGTAACCTTTTCAGGAAAATGAAGATAGGAAACATAGACTTAGGCGTGCAACCAATCTTGTTGGCTCCGATGGAAGACGTGACAGACATCGGTTTCAGACAGTTGTGTAAGCGTTTTGGTGTATCCATGGTATATACCGAATTCGTCAGTGCAGAAGCACTTGTGCGGTCCATTCAAGCCAGTTTGAACAAGTTGACTATTAGTGACGCCGAACGACCCGTAGGCATACAAATTTACGGAAGGGACGTCGAGTCTATGGTGGAAGCTGCCAAGATTGTTGAACAGGCCCATCCTGACGTGATTGACATCAACTTTGGATGTCCTGTCAAGAAAGTGGCAAGCAAAGGTGCAGGCGCTGGTATGCTGCGTAACATACCGCTTTTGTTGGAGATTACCCGAGAGGTGGTCAAAGCTGTGCGTACGCCAGTAACGGTGAAGACACGCTTGGGATGGGATGAAAACAATCTTATTATCACCGAATTGGCCGAACAACTGCAAGACTGTGGTATCCAAGCGCTGACCATTCACGGCCGCACACGCAGTCAGATGTACACCGGAAATGCTGATTGGACGCTGATTGGCGGGGTGAAAAACAATCCTCACATCCACATTCCTATCATTGGCAACGGCGACATTACCTCGCCTCAGGAAGCCAAACAGGCTTTCGAGCGTTTTGGTGTAGATGCCATCATGGTTGGCCGGGCAGCCTTTGGACAGCCCTGGATCTTTAAAGAGATGCGTGACTATCTCGACGGAAAACCTTACGATGCGTCGCTTGACATCAATAAAAAGATAGACATATTGAAGGAACAGCTGCACATCAATGTATCGCGCATCGATGAATACCGTGGTATCTTGCACACCCGGAGGCATTTGGCAGCCAGTCCCATCTTCAAAGGCATCCCCGATTTCCGACAAACCCGCATCGCCATGCTGCGGGCATCTACCGTTGTAGAACTGGAAAACATTTTGGAAGCGTGCAGAAAACGATTAGTGGATGAACGCTAAGTTCTCTGTTTTAGAACATCGCCAATACGCTATCTTTGTCTAAATGGAATGTGCTAAGAGAATGCTTCTCGGTCGTTTATCTGTCCATCGAGCCTGTGCTTCTCTTGATATTCTGCTCTGTTCTACAAGGCTATAGGCGTTCGTTCCGTCCCAGCATCCTCTTTTCATCTTCCTCATTCCATAAATAAAAGCGGCATAACCTCACCGAGGTTATGCCGCTCTTGTTAGTGGTTTATTTCTTTGTTCAGCGTTCCATGTCGTTATGATACAACGACAGCCTCTTCTTCTTGTTCTTTCTTGATTTTGCGTCCCAATACTATGTAAGCGATTGGTGATGCCAAGAAGATAGAACTGAGCGTACCAACGAAGACACCGATGATTAAGGCAAAGGCGAAACTGCGAATGCTGTCAGCACCGAGGATGAAGATTGGAACCAACACAATCAATGTAGACACTGAGGTGTTGATGGTACGAGCCAATGTCTGGTTGATAGAATCGTTGAACGTCTTTTGTATATCTTGTTTTGGATGCAACTTCAAGTTCTCACGGATACGGTCAAATACCACCACCGAGTCGTTGATGTCGTAACCAATCACCGTCAGGATAGCACCGATGAACGTTTGGTCAATCTCCAAGGAGAAGCCTATCCATCCGTAGCATAACGAGAACAAGCCGACCACAATCAAGGTGTCTATAATCAATGCTGCAACTGAACCAATGGAGAAACCAATGTTGCGGAATCGCAGTAAGATATACAAGAAGATACATATCAGTGCAATTACAACGCTCTTGATGGCGTTATTTGTGATGTCCTTAGCGATGGATGGCCCCACTTTAGAAGAACTGATGATTGATCCACCTTCGCGGATATCAGGATTCTTGAATGCCTCTATACTGGATTGCTTCACAAGTCCGGCTTTCTTCAGCGAGGTATATAGAATCGTTTCTGCCTGATCATCCATCTGCGGGTCATTGCTTTCCAGATTGTAGTTGGTAGATACGCGGAAGGTCTTGCCGTCGGTACCGATGGCAATCACGGTGGTGGTTGCGGGTTTGCCTATATTCTTACCTACCGTGTTTTGGAATGCATTGTCCAAAGCGTTGCGTACTTCCTCCACATGTGTGTTCTTATCAACCGTCACAACGTAGTTGCGTCCACCCGTAAAGTCAATGCTCTGACTCAAACCACGAACAACAAAGCTGCCGATGCAGATGGCAATTGCAATGGCGTAAATCGTGCCACTGGTCTTGAACATGCTCATAAATTTATAGCGTGTGTTCTGCATCATGTGCTCTGATATGCCCGTCCAGAACTTGAGGTTCTGCCACTTGTCTTTGTTCAGCTTGTGTTCATAAACCAAACGAGTCAAGAATACGGCACTGAAGAACGAACAAGCCAGACCAATTAACCATGTGGTAGCAAATCCCTGGATGGGCCCCGTACCGAATATCAACAGGATAACACCCGTGATGGCTGATGTCAAGTTGGAGTCGAAGATGGCACTGAAGGCGTTGCTGTAACCAGCTGCTACCGCCTGTTTCATATTCTTTCCGGCTCGCAGCTCCTCTTTGATGCGTTCGTATATCAGCACGTTGGCGTCGACGGCCGTACCCAACGTAAGCACCATACCGGCAATACCCGACATGGTAAGGGCGGCTTGAAATGACGTTAGAATACCCAAGGTGAAGAATACGTTTACTATCAAGGCGCAGTTGGCGATCATACCTGGGATGAAATTGTACATCACAATCATGTAGATCATCAACAGCACGAAGGCTATCACGAATGAGATGATGCCTTGCTGGATAGATTGTGCACCCAGCGTAGGACCAACAACCTCTTCTTGTACGATGCGTGCAGGTGCCGGCATACGACCTGATTTCAGGGTGTTGGCCAAGTCTTTGGTGTCTTCGATAGTGAAGCTACCCGTGATGGATGATTGTCCACCATCAATTTGGCCTTGGATGCGAGGAGAGGTGTACACCAATCCGTCCAACACAATGGCAACAGCTCTACCGATGTTAGCCTTGGTGATGGCCGACCAGCGGCGTGCACCGTCTGCGTTCATGGTCATGGAAACCTCTGGCTTACCTGACAAGTGGTCAAACTGGTCGGATGCGTCAACAATCACATCGCCTTCCAACGGAGCGCGTCCGGTGGTGGTTGTAATCTTCAAAGCATGCAGTTCATAATAGTTTTTCACTTGCAGTCCATCTGCTGGTTTGGCACTCCAAAGCAGTTTCAAGTCAGCAGGAAGAATCTGCTTGGCGAGGTCTGAATGGATAATTCTGTTTACTTCTGCGGTATCGCGTACACTGGCATAACCTACGAGGCTCAGTGCATTGCGACCTGTGGTACTCAAGATGGCCAACAGTGGGTGCTCTTTCTTGGCAGCAGCGATTTGTTTTTCATTCGAAACTTTTACGTCGCCTTCTTTCTGGTCTTTCTTAAGTTGGAACTTAGGATCTGCTTTTTTAACGGCTTTCTTTTCACTGGCATCCGCAACGGCCTTGGCCGCAGTGGTGTCGGCAGCGGTTGTGTCGGTCACATGTGTGTCGCCATTGGCCAGACGAGCGTCCAGTTGTGTCAGGTAAGGAATGATTTCTTCAGCATTGAAAGTCTCCCAGAATTCGAGATTGGCACTACCTTGCAACAGTTTACGCATACGCTCTGGCTCACGAATACCCGGCATTTCAACCATGATGCGACCTTGTTGTCCCTCCAATTTCTGGATGTTCGGCTGAACAACACCAAATTGGTCGATACGCGTGCGCACGACGTTGAACGAGTTGTCGATGGCCGATTGGGTTTCTTGGCGCAATGCTTTCTCTACCTCGGCGTCGGTGCTTTGTGGGTTCACCTTGCCTTGAAGTTGCTGCGTGGCAAAGATTTCAGCCAATCTGTGGCCTGGCGCATTCTTCTTGTACGCTTTAATAAAGAGAGAGATAAAGTCTTCCTGGCTGGTTTCTTCCTCTGCTCTTGCCTCTTTCATCGATTTCACGAAGGCGGCATCTGTCTTGTGGTCAGCGAGCATTTCTACTACGTCAGGCACCGATATCTCCAATATCACGTTCATACCACCTTTCAGGTCAAGGCCCAATCCGATTTGAGTTTCCAAACATCTTTGGTAAGAATAGATGCCCAGATACTTCACAGAGTCTTTGTACTCTTGTTGTGCAATCGGATCTTTCAGCTTTGCTGCTTGGCCATCATAATAGCGAGTGGCAACTGAAAATGACAAATAGAAGATGCTTGCAAGCGTCAGTAGGACAGCCGTTACAATTACAATTCCTTTGTTTTGCATTTTAATTTATTATTATTGATGATTGTTTTTTCACAACTTTTGATAGACGTGCAAAGATACTATTTTTTTGTTAGTATGAAAAATTTATGGCATTTAAATGCACATTTTTAAGCATTTGGAGCCTTTTTCAGCCAGCAATAGATGGGATAGTGGTCGCTTGCTTTTATTTTGTTGTCTACCTTGCAGTTGTAGGGTGTCCAGTCTTTCGAGCACATCATGTGATCGATGCGCACATAAAACCCACCAATGTGATAAGAAATGCCAGGCCCGTTTGCCGTTTCAACGTAGCAGTCGCGCAGCTGTTTGGCAATGGTTCGGCGGGCATACGAATTGGGTCCGTCGTTGAAGTCACCGCAAACAATCACGCTCTTGTTCCGATGTGCTGCGATGTATTGGGCTATTGCATCGGCTTGAGCGGCTCTAATGCTTGACGCCTCTCCCAGTTTTCTAATGAGTGTTTTGGTGCTTACTTGAGCTAATTCGCCCTTGATGTCGCCTTTGACAACACCCTTAAAGTTGGCTTTGTCTTCTGATGACAGACCGATGGACTCCAGATGGTTGTTGATGACAATCACCGTGTCGCCATGAATGTTCAGATAGAAAGCCGTTGAGTGGTTGCCTTCAGAGGGATAGTTGATGTCTTCTTGGCTGATGATGGGGTGACGGCTGTAGATATCCATGATGTCTCCTTTGTTCTTGGCGTGCGAACCGGCATGGTATGGATATAGTGAGTCCATCTGTGCTTTTGCTTTGTCTGCGTACTTGCCCCATGCGTCAGACTCCTGAAGACATACGATGTCTGCGTCTTGCTCTTTGATAAAATCCAGCACGGGGTTGTTCTCGTGTTCAAAACCATTACCACCAAAGAACCAAACATTGTAGGAAAGCACCTTGATGGCACCTTCGGGTGTCTGTTTGGGAAGGTTGATGGGGAAGTAAGCCCTGATAGGTTGGTAGCATGCGAGAAATCCCAACAGGGGAATCCAGACATGCTTTGGATGGAAAAAAATCCAGAAAACAAGAAATCCTAAATTGATGCAGAGCATCACGGGGAGTAGCAATCCCAGGTTGGATAGTGAAGGGTGGAGGGCCGGATTGATTCGGTCGGCGTAGCCAACCAGTAACATGGCGATGATGGTGGTGATATTTGCTCCGGCAAAGAGCTGGAAAACAAACTTCTTGATAGCTTTTCCCATTCCCCTTCTGCTTATCGTCGATTGCTGCTGTCAAAAAGTTTTTGTTTCTCTTCTGACGTTAAACTGTCGTAACCGCTTTTGCGAATTTTATCAAGTATCTTGTCTATTTCCTCTTGCTCACGCTTCTTCTGGGCGTTATAATCCCAGTCACTTTGGCGCTCGTTGTAGGCATCGTGCTTCGCGCTGTCAGCCTTCTTGTGGGAGTGCTCTTCCCACTTCTCCCGCAAGTTGTCAAAGAATTGTTGCCCGTCCGATCGCGATGACCCCCCGTAAGGATGATGCTTCCAATAGCGAATCATGAAAAATCCGAATGCCATGCCACCGAGATGAGCAAAGTGGGCCACGTTCCCGCCGGTTGTGGTCAAAGCCATCACCAGCGAAAGACCTGCGTAGAAAATCACGAACCACTTGGCTTTGATGGGGATGGGCAGCGGGAAAATAAAGATTCTCTCTTCTGGGAAAATCATGCCGAAAGCCAAGAGCAGTGCGTACACGGCTCCCGAAGCGCCCACGGTGGTCCATTTGTTGAGAAAGTCGCCCATGGCGATGCGCATTCCGTCGAACGACACGCTGTCGTAAGCGGCAAGTCCTTCGGCCATATAAGATCCGTATTGCGCCAGCTCTTGGAATAAACCGGCTCCGATACCGCACGAAAGGTAATAGAACAAAAACTTCTTTGGCCCCCATACGCGTTCAACCACGCAGCCGAACATCCACAAGGCAAACATGTTGAAAAAGATGTGTTCGAAAGAAGCATGCATGAACATATAGGTCACTAATTGGTAAATCCGGAAGTCGGAAGCCAAAAAGAAATGAAGCCCTAAAATATCATTCAGGTCTACCTGTGACCTGAAAACGTACATGGCGGCAAAAGCCAATACATTAATGATAAGCAAGTTCTTGGTAACTGTGGGTATACTGCGCATAGATAATTCGTTGTGTAAAAGTCTTTTTAATGTGCGCAAAATTACGAAAAAACTCCATCATTCGGCATAAAATCGGTGATTTATCGGTATTTTTTGAGCAAATCGTATAATTTTCCTGGTTTTTTGTTTGTTTTCTGAAATGTTTGACTTATATTTGTCCACAATTAGCATGCACATTAATTTTTATTAATCATTTTATAAACACAACAGTAATGAATAAAACAGAATTAATCGACAAGATTGCTGAGGCAGCAGGCATCAGCAAGGTAGCTGCGAAGAAGGCATTGGATGCAACAACAGATTCCATTAAGGAAGCTTTGAAGGAAGGTGACAAAGTACAGCTCATTGGCTTCGGTACTTTCAGTGTTTCTGAGCGTTCGGCTCGCGAAGGAATCAATCCTTTGACAAAACAGAAGATCAAAATCGCAGCTAAGAAGGTTGCTAAGTTCAAGGCTGGTGCTGAACTTACAGACGCCCTCAACTAATTATTGTAGTTAAGACAAATAAAAAAGGTGATTTCCGATGTGGAATCACCTTTTTTTATTTTTCTTTTGTTTGTTGTCCTAAGCGGATTCGAACCACTACAAACAGAACCAAAACCTGTTGTGCTACCATTACACCATAGGACAAACATTTCAGTCTTCTCATCCTCTTGTTTTGCTTCATGAAAAGCGTCACTCGCTGAAAAGACGGTGCAAAGGTAATCGTTTTTTAGTCTTCCGCCAAATTTTTACGTTGATATTTTTTTGGCAGCTTTACTTTCATACTGCGATTCCTTATGAACCCCACTATCGTTAATTTAAAATTAAATGGGTTTTAGTTGTGAATTTTCTTGACAGGCAACCTCTTCATATTTAGCGTATTTAGTAATCGCTCCTCTCTTTGTCGCAAATACGCTAAATATGAGCGAAATTTGCAAGGTTTTAGTTATCAACGTTTTACAACAAAGTCTATCTATTTGCACCGCAATTTTCAAGTAATAAAACGACAAAAGCCTTCATGTTGTACCGCAATCATCATGCATTTATGGTGCAAAGTCATGTAATTTACCCGTCAAAGTGATGTGTCTAATAAAGTAATACGATTGCTTTTGTGGTAAAAATCGTTTTACTCCAACTCAATCATCATCTGTTTGCATCTTGTGTGCCTATTGATTTTTTCCAGATTGAAAGTTTCGTAGTGCCGTTTTAAGGCCGCTTTTTTATGAAAAAACATGACATTTATGGCGGCTTTCTCTGGTTCTCGCAGGGGCGTGATTTGTCACGCTCTGCTCTAATCAGCCAAACAAGCGGTCGGTAGGTATTGGCTTTTGGAGGGCTAAGTGTGACTGTACGTGAGGCGACAAACAAGTAAATACCTATTTTTAGGTATTGTCGAAAAATGGCGAAATGAGTACTTTTGCAAATTATTGGTAGTTATGGTCTTAAAAATTTTTGTTGTTTTCAGCAGTCCTATTCCATTTCTCTTATGAAAAGATTGACCGTTTTTATCTTTTTCATCAGTATCAGCGTGTTGTTGAACCAGGCTTACGCACAGTCGCAAGGCTGTAAGTTTGCAGGTAAGGTGACTGATGAGCATGGCCAGGCCATCGAGTTGGCCTCGGTCAGCCTCAACAACAGCTTGGTGGCATTTACGAACAAGGACGGGCTGTTCGAGTTTCTCAACGTTCCGGCCGGTCGTTATGATTATCGCATCACGTTCGTTGGGTACGAAACGGTCAGTGGAGTGGTGGCGATAAACGCCCATACCCCACAGCTCAAGGTGCAGATGCGTGAGTTGGGCTTGCAGCTCAAGACGGTAGAGGTTACCGCCCGACAGCAGGCAATGGGTTCGAAGTCGCTCATCGGGCAAGATGCCATCAGGCACATCCAACCCAAGAGCGTGACCGACATCCTGCAACTGGTTCCGGGTAATCTGATTGAGAATCCCACGCTGAACAAGTTAGCGCAAGCCCATATCCGTGAGATAGACGGTGACAGAAACAACGCGCTTGGTGCTCTTGTGGTGGTGGATGGCACGCCGGTAAGCAACGACGCCAACCTGCAAGTGTTGGGTACGGCCCGGTTCAGGGCTTCTTCGGGAGCGCAAGCTGACGGTATGGGCGACCAGACCACGGCCGGACGTGGAGCCGACTTGCGTACGGTGAGTGCCGGCAATGTGGAGAGCGTGGAGGTAATTCGGGGCATTCCGTCAGTCGAATACGGCAACCTTACGTCGGGCATGCTCATCGTCAAGACCAAGATGGGGTATACGCCGTGGGAGGTGAAGGCGCAGGCTGACCCGTTTTCCAAGCTACTTTATGTAGGAAAGGGCTTCAACTTGAAACGCGGAGGCGCAGTCAACTTCAGTGCAGACTGGAGCCAGTCGTGGGCTGATACGCGCAAACATAGCAATGGATACGACCGCCTGACGTTCACGGGAGGGTATTCAAAGACCGCCGGGCGTAATACCTTTAGTATCAAAGGGGCTTTCTACAGCAACGTCAACAATCGCAAAGACGACCCACAATACCGGGAAATGCAGCTCCGTTTCACCAATAAGAACATTGGAACGCGCCTGTCTGTATCCGGAAAATATCATGCGCGCAGTACCTTTCTTTCGGCATTGTTGTACAATCTGTCGTTACAATATTCCAAAACCACTGACCAACACGACAATCTTGTGTCCAATCCCGACGGTGTCATCACGGATGTCCGCACGCCGGGCATCCATCCTGCCATCTTCAAGAACAAGAGTTATTTCTCCAAATACGAGATTCTTGGGGCCCCACTTAACCTCTATGGTCAGGTTGTGGGCAACAAGTATCTGCAATTGGGAACCGCCAATTATACCAATGTAAAGCTGGGCGTAGAGTTCGTTCATAGTGCCAACCATGGCAAGGGCTTGCTGTTCGACATGCAAAATCCGCCTCAGTCAATGGGAACGCAGACCCTTCGCCCCCGTGCTTTTAAGGATATTCCTGCGCTGAACACCCTGTCGGCATTCGTCAGTGACAAGCTGTCGTTGCAGGTTTTTCAGCGGCATCTGACGGTGGAAGGTGGCCTTCGGGTAAGCAACTTGTTCCTGAACAAGCGAAAGAGCGGCGGAAAGCGAGGAATGTTTGTTGCAGAGCCTCGACTGAATGCTTCGTATACGCTGCTGGACAAGACGTGTAATTCATGGATAGACGAACTCTCTTTGACGGGTGGTTATGGCATTTCCAACAAGATGCCCACCTTGATGTATCTCTACCCCGACAATGTTTATTATGACAACGTGTGCCTGAGTAAATACGGTGAGCGTGAGGAAGACCGGTTGGCTCTGCTGCAGACAGATGTGATAGGGCAGGTTGGCAACCCCGACTTGATGCCTACGCATACTCAAAAATGGGAGTGTGGGCTTACTTTCCGAATCGGGAAGGTTAGAGGCTTTGTGACTTATTACAACGAGCGTCATCATCATGAGTTTGGATTTGAAAGCAGATTGTATTGGAATAGATACCCTAAATTCAGCCTGCCGGTGGAGGCTACCCTCCCGAAATATCATGAAGAGACAGGGGATGTGAGCTATCTGCACAATGGTGTGCGTATGATGGCCGGAAAAACTGAGCAGGTGGATATGTCTACTTGGAGCCGACCAACCAACAATACACGGTCGCACAAGCATGGAATAGAATATGGCATAGACCTGGGGTCGCTCAGTCTTTTGCGTACATCCTTGAGCATCAATGGCGCTTGGTTCCATACGGAGCGTACTGATGAGAAAGACCAGCTTAGGTATGTTGACTACAACTACGACTATGTTCCTGTCATGCCAAGCGGTTCGGGCTACATCCGGGACCGCGTCAACTCTACTTTCCGCTTCGTTACCCATGTGCCGGCAGTCAAAATGGTCTTCACTACGGCCGTGCAAGTGGTGTGGTATGAAAGCGAAAGGGCGGTATATAAACAGCCGGATGGCAAGAGTCGCTATCATCAGTTTACTTATGAGGGGCATGAATATCTGGGTGTCGCGCCTATAGGATATTACACACGGGACGGTCATTACTATCCCTGGTCGGCCGATGCAGAGCGTGATGTCGTGCGTCAACGCATGATGGGACGTTATTATCTATACGACTTTGAGAAAGATGTAACGCATCCATGGGTGTTGTTGAGCCTGCGGTTTACAAAAGAAATAGGCAAGGTGGCCGAACTTTCATTCACGGCCAACAACTTTCCTAATGTATCACGATGGCACACCAATCCTCACAGTCTGTCACGAACACAGTTGTACTCTGCTCCTTATTTTGGTGCGGAAGTGAAAATCAAATTATAAAAAACAATTTAAATCAGTAATAAGTATGAACAAATGTATTGGAAAAATGGTCTCGGCTCTGTTGCTGCTGACCGTTGTTTTAGGCTTCGTTTCTTGTAATAAAAACGATGAGCCGAGTATTGCGAACTACGAGTTGACGCTGTCTTATCAACTTCCTGACGGATTGAAGGCAGACGATGTCAGCGATGCTAAGCTGGTATTGACAAAGGGAACGAAAGAGGATACTCTGGTGTTGAAGGATATGAAGGACTTATCAACAACGCTTCCGCAGGGGCAGTACAACTTGCTGCTCACGGCAAAGGTCAAGGATGAGGCCAACGCTTACCTCACAGGGACGCTCTCAGTAGACCTCTATGCGAACAAAAAAGCCACTATTGAGTTGCAAAAGGTGCGCAAGTCGACGCTCATCTTCAAGGAAATCTATACCACAGGAGGCAAAAAGGGCTATGTGTTGGATAACTATTTTGAGATTGTGAACAACTCTGATGAGGTGCAATATCTCGACGGTGTTATCCTGATGACTAATCGTGGAGGACAAAAGAAGGAGCAGAACGTTTGGCAAGCTAACGGCTACAAAGACCGCTATGCTTGTGGACAAGGTACCGTTATCGCCTTCCCCGTAGGTAAGGACGGTAAGTCGATTGCCCTCAAGCCTGGCGAAAGCACCGTGATTGCCAGTGACGCTGTGGACCATGGCAAGAAGGCTCCAGAGGGAAACCATTGCCCAGACCTGTCGAAAGCACAGTGGGAGGTATATATAGACAATGTAAAAGGTGAGGTGGATTATCCCGCTCCCAACATGGATGTCATCTTCCAGAACAATAAAAACATGAAGGCCTTTGGGGCAAGTTTCTTCCATGGTGGCTACATCTTGGCCAAACTGCCCGCCGGCATCACCCCTAAGAAGTTTGCTGCCGACCAGAATAATTTAAAGACTACGCCAGGAACCACATCAAAGATGCAATTCTTGCTGATGCCAAACAAGTATGTGCTGGATGCTGTGGATATGTCAGAATCCGATGCAGAGACATATTTCCCACAATTTTTGCCTGTTGACGATGCCAAAGCTGTCAAGGCCAGCAAGGCTTGGGAGGGCAAATGCCTGCGTCGCAAGGTGGAGAAAGTGGTGAACGGGCGTGCTTATTTCAAGGACACCAATAATTCATCGGTCGACTTCCTCAACAACCAGCCACTTCAGCCGGGGCGTGTTTTCACGGAGGTTGATAAATAATCCAATTCATTCAGCTATCATTTCCGCTGCCAAGACCATCGTCGTGAGGTCTTGGCGGTGGAACCTTTATTCAGTCATTTATGATACATGTTCCATCCATTCGCGTCTTGTGCTGCCTGTCGTGCACGTTATTTGTGCAGGCTGTTGTTGCACAAACCGTCTTTATCCATACTGATGACCCGTGGCATGAGGACCATCTGAACGAGTTGACGAATGTCAGATATTCCGGCAATAACCCCATTCGCATCGCTTATAATCAGCGGTCTACGGCAGGAACAGCGAGGGTAGCCTATGACGAACATAATGGATTGTTCAAGGCTGTGGATGCTGCCAAAAGGCAACGGCAGCTGGATGTGTATGTCGGTGGGCTCAAAGATTTGAATCAGGTCAAGCTTAGTGGACATCTGCAATATCAAAACAGGCAGGAAACAGACCGTCGATGGAACTCGTCATTCTATCTCATGCCGGACAATCCCTTTGTATTGGGTGATTCTGTTTGGAGCGAACCTTCCTCCGAAGTGTTCCGTATGAGCGCCGAGTTGGCATGGCAATGTTCCAAAAGATGGCTGTTGGGAGCCGGTGTCGGTTTGATGATGGGCAGCTCTTCCGACCAGGATGACCCTCGTCCCAAGACGCTCTCATCCTCCTTCCCCGTTTTGCTTGGTGCCGAATGCCAAC
This sequence comes from Prevotella sp. BV3P1, assembly GCF_000479005.1. Classification (GTDB taxonomy): domain Bacteria; phylum Bacteroidota; class Bacteroidia; order Bacteroidales; family Bacteroidaceae; genus Prevotella. Next base: position 73,344 of record NZ_AWXC01000053.1, read on the forward strand.
TAAACGCAGCCTGGCACTTGGGCGTATCGGTGGGTATGGAAATGGTTCGTACAAACATAAGCTATACGGTTGTCAATCCGCTTAACAACCATCGTTTCTTTCTCATGAAAGGACTTGGCGAATATTTCAGGCGGTCTACAGCCAGCAATCCTGGCTATCAGCGCAAATATGACGGTCAAACAGCACAAGTTGGTACCCAACTTACCTATACGCCCACGGCCTCTCGATGGAGCGGTTTCACAGAGATAGCGTTCTCACGTGGGTATGAAAACGCTGTAGACGGTGGTGAGGCTTACGTCTTCAAAGGTGGAGATTATCAGTTTTCAAGCCTGAAAGGACAAGCCCGGCTTATCTTTCATTCTGGACGCAGCACGACTCATCAGCTTCTGGCGCATGTACATTTCCATCAGGGAGATGGCTATTGGTACGACCAGAAGGCAGTAACAGACATCGAACATGGCAACCGAACCGATTACAAGGTATTGGGAAAGGCGCGCGTACACCAAGACTATCGGTTGTCAACCGACTTGGGTTATCGGTTGGACATGCCATTTTTTGTGGAGGGCAAGATAGGAACAACGCAAACATGGATTAAACATGCCAGTGATTTGGGGGCACAAAAACAGGCATGGATGCTTGCTTTCATGCAGGCAACAGTGGGTACAAGCGTACAATGGAGGCATTATACGCTCAACACTTCAGTACATGGAGGGTTCTATCTCCCATTGTCAGAACGCCAATTTGCATCAGCATCTGAAGAAACGGGTAACATCACCGACCGCTATGTCGCTCCTCAATTTGAGTATTTGAGTGCGAAGCGTGTGCGCATGGGCGGCATGTTGGACGTGCAGCGTTCCCTGAAACGGATGAATGTCGGACTGAACATCAAGGTGGATGCATGGCTTCATGCGGACGATGCCGCATTCGCTCGTTCGCTGAGTCATACATCGCGGGTGGGTATCAGTACCGGTCTTTACATGCAATTTTGACATGTTGAAATCCAAGAAGACTGAATGAGCATACATAAGACAAGCATCAAAAACGCCTAATGAATACTTTTTTACATCTAAAAAACATTGAAATGAAACGAATCATCATCATATCGCTCTGCCTACTTGTGTTGGTAGGGCATGGTATGGCCAAGAGTGGATTTGCCATTGTGGTTGATACCAAAAGTTACCAATATGCCCAAGCTGAGTTGAAGGCTTATGCTGAGGCTGTAGAACAAGTCAATGGACTCAAGGTTTATACGGTTGTTGACCGTTGGGGGATACCCGATTCTATCCGTACCGCACTTCAAAGACTCTATTCTCAGAAGCGTGACCCAATTGTAGGAGCCGTCTTCGTGGGTGACATTCCTGTGCCTATGATACGCGACGCACAGCATCTCACCTCTGCCTTTAAGATGAATCAAACCAACCCCAGGCAGGAGTCGTCGGTTCCTTCAGACCGATATTATGACGACTTCTCCTTGCAATTCAAGTCTGTGGGGCATGATGAGGGTACGCCTTATTATTACTATTCACTCATGGCAAAGGGTTCTCAACGCCTGCAACCCAACATTTACACGGGAAGAATACGACCCACCGACGTAGGTGGCACCAGTAGATATGCCAAGCTGAAGGCCTATCTTCAGAAGCTGGTGGCACTCAAACGGACGAACAGAAAGCTGAACAACATGTTCTATTTTGATGGACATGGATACATCTCGGCTTCCAAAGATGCCCGGATTGACGAGAAAATGTCTTATTTCGAGCATTTTCCACAGCTCAAACGGCGCACCCATCAAGTTGGTTATATCTCTCACGACGATGTCAATCCCGTGAAGGAGCGACTGATGAGCGAGCTCATGCGCAAGGATATGGACCTTGCCATGCTGCACCATCACGGTTCTTTTGACACCCAATACCTCAATAATCTGATCTTGCCCAACACGGTAGCCAGTGCCAAGACCTTCATCATGCGCAATCTTAGGGAGCATATTTATCACGCTAAGCAGCGCAATAAGAATGCCGACTCGCTGTCTACCGCCCTTTTGAAGAAGTTTGACCTGCCCGATTCGTGGGTTCTGCATGCGCAGAGTGATTCGTTGGCTCGCCTGGACTCCATCTACGAGGCCGCAGCCGACCTGCATCTTGAAGACTTCCGCGCATATCAGTTCACTCCCAACACGCCTGTCGTGGTGATTGATGCCTGCTTTTGTGGGTCGTTTCATCTGAATGACTGCATCGCCAACGAGTATGTCTTCCAGCCCGGGAACACCGTGGTGTGTATCGCAAACAGCGTCAATGCGCTGCAAGACAAATGGGCAGACAAACTCATTGGACTGATCGCGGATGGCGGTTGCGTGGGTGATGTCGTGAAGTACGCCCATTACTTGGAGCTGCATGTCATTGGAGACCCCACCTTTAAGTTCGCCACTGAGGGCAAGGCCATGGACGTAGACCGGTTGGTGAGCGAGAACAAAAAGGGCGCATGGCGCAAACTACTCAAGTCAGACCAGCCTGAACGCCAGTGCTTAGCTATGGAGGCTCTTTGTCAGCTCAAGGCGATGTCATCGGCCGAATTGTTGAATATCTACCGCAATTCGCCTTCTTATATCGTCAGAATGCAAGCCTTTACACTCATTTGTGATTACAAAGACGACAATTTCATCAAGTTGTTGCAGCTGGCTGCCAACGACAGTTACGAACTGTTGCAGCGTTGTGCCGTGGTGATGATGGGTAAGAGCGGTGACGAGCGGCTCATCCCGCAGCTCATCAGCATTGCCATCGCCAATGCCACGTCTGCCCGAATCAATTTCGATGCGCTCAACTCGTTAACCGTATTCCCCAAGAGTCAGCTCCTGAAAGAGTTCGCACTTCAGTTTGACCGACCTGAAGTGTGCTACATACATAAGGACTCTGTCCGTACGTTGATATACAATGCCATCGATCATGCTTCAGAACGCTGGGTTGAGGACACGCGTAAGATTTTGGATCCTACCGTTCCCGTAAAGAAAAAGCTGCAGCTGATACGCTTCACACGCAATTATATGATTCATGCCATGATTCCAGATTTGTTGCGCTATCTCGAGCAAGAGAAGAATGAGCAGGTTGAGATAGCTTTGCTGGAGGCCATGGGTTGGCGTACGCATTCTTATCAGCGTCCACTTATCTCGGCTGCATGCCAGCGCATCATCAATGGCGACGGTTATACGCAAGCAGTAAAAGACGAGGCGCTGAAAACGTATAAACGGATTAATGAATAAAATAATCTTTTGTTGGAGCTTGTGCCTGGCGGTGGGAATAGGTCGGGTACAAGCTCAATTTGTACAACGCAAGATCTACCCACAACCACGCCTCACGCAGGCGGTGGTGGACATTCGGCAGCTACGTACCACCGTTAGCGAGTCTGCGGAAGATGCCGTTCAGTTGCCCACCTCGGTGGATAACAGCAAGACGAAGTATTTTCCACCCATCCTTTCACAGCGTGGTGGCTCGTGCGCACAGGCTTCGGCCATCGGCTACATGCTCACTTACGAAATCAACAGACTGTTGGATCGTGACGCGTCGGCCAGTGCTGAGAATCGCATGGACTATCTGTTTTCATGGAATATGCTGAATGGCGGTGAGGACCAGGGAGGGTTTGCAGAGGAAGGACTGTACCTGGCCCAACGGTATGGCATGATGAGCGAGGCCGATTATGGCGGGTCGGCCGTCTCGCAGTTCAGATGGTGCACCGGCTATGACAAATACTTGCGGGCCATGCAGAACCGGGTGGAACGAATTCTGGTCTTTGATGACAGCATCCCTTTGCTCAAACGCTATCTTTATGATGCAGGAAACGGCAGCAGACCGGGTGGAATATTAACCTTTTCCACGCAGAGTGACGGGTGGAAGATAGATGAACAATACAAGGGACCGTCGGCAACAGGCTACCACTCTTTGCTGAAAAAACTGGCTACCCGCGGCGCTCATGCGCTGACCATTGTGGGCTATGACGACCTGGTGGAATACGAGGATGAGAAAGGACGACTGCACAAAGGTGCTTTCATCGTGGCCAACACATGGGGCTCGTGGGCGCATGACCATGGCCGCTTTTATCTGCCGTACGATTTCTTCCGTGACCCCAGTGTAGGCAATCGTCTGCTCAGCGGTGAGTTGCAGGGTGTGGTGCCTAAGCGGTATCAGCCCAAAGTGGTCTTCAAGGTGCGGTTGAGCTATGACTCGCGCGACGACTTGAAGTTTTCCATGGCTGGCGTTGAGCGTGGGGAAGGCGACGCACTGCCCAACTATCACTATTGCTACGCCTTTCACAACCAAGGTGGCGACTTGCCCATGCAAGGCAAGTGGTTGGAAAACCGCATAGAGTTTGCCATGGATTTCACTGAGTTCATGTCCAGCCCGGAAGCGCAATACGCCTCTTTCAAACTGAATGTCGTCAAATCAGCCATCGGGCAAAAGGTAGGGCAGGGGTGCCTGGAAAGTGTCTCTGTCATCGATTACCGTACGCAAGCGCCGACGGAGTATGTCTTTCAGCCAAAAGCACCAGTCGAATTGGTTGGCGGTGACAACGTCTTCACCATCGAACCTTTCAAGACCTTTGATGTGAGCGTTTCGCCTTATCGGTATACCGATGAAGGTCAGCCCTCTGCCAAAGTGTTCTTGCTCAGGACTGCAGATGGCAAGGCAGCCAAATTGAAAATAGAAAAGACGGATGCCAAAAGCCAAAAAGTAACCCTCAAATATAAAACAGAATGAAACGTGTATGCTTATGGATGTTGGCTGGCATGATGCTGCTTCTTGCAAGCTGTGCCACAGAAGATGCTGTCGGTCGTGGTGTTCAGGATGTCTCGTTGACGGTCAACGATGTCCCTAACCGGTGGACGTACGTCTCGCTGTCTGCCCATGAGGTGGTGGGAAGCAGCTCCTTGGGCGATACCCATGAGGATGCCCTGTGGATGCTGCGCACCGACTGGGATATCGCCTTTTGTAACGGAATGATTCGGACTAACAGTGGCTCTTCTGGCAAAGGGAAGGGTGGTATCACGTGGACACCGGTGGATTATGATGACGTTGACAATCTAAGGGCACCTTCCTACCAAACGGACACACGGCAGACGGTAACGGTAAAAAGTGTAGAGATAGAATGAAAATACTCTTTTTTCTTCCCCTATTTTTGTTTGTTAATGTCAATTAAAATGACAATAATCTAACACTTCTCAATAACTTATTCTAGAAAGATAATACGAGAAAAAAGTTGTATGGGAAGCCATTTCTCTCTAATCTCTATCGTTTTGGAGATCAAACTCAATGAGTTGATGCCCGTAAAGCATTGACTTTACCCTGAAAAGTGGCGATGAAATCGGCCGATTTTGCACGTTTTTTGGCAAAAAAGCACCTGATTTTCAGTCCTTATTTTGGCCGTTTTCTTATAAGTGTTTGTGAGTCAAAGCCATGTAAAAAGCTTCAAAATTCGCGTATTTCTGAGCAGAAGACCATCTTGTTCAAAATAATCGAAGCATACGAAAGTTAATGTAAAATAAATTCTGAATTAATTCTTGCTTTTTGGTTAGCTGTGGTTTTTGTAGAAGCAGCTTTGCGTTTTTATGCTGTTCGCTTGTTCATTTGTGTTTGAAACACTCCATGGAGGCAGGTCGTTGGTGGTATGTAAGTTGATAAATCGCACTCCTGCTTTGCAAATATAGGAAGCCGCATGTGAGTAATCAGCCTGCTTGTGAACAGCCGCGGCTTAAACCCTAAACAACCTTAAAAAACGTTCTATAAATCACTATTTTGCATAATTAAGCCTTAAAAAGATGTGCTATTTGCGGAATTCTATATAAATTTGCAGCTAAAATCATAATCAGAAGTAAATGAATAGAAGATTTTTACCGCTTCTCATGCTGTGCTCAGTGATGCTGCTGTTCGCCTCTTGTCTTGGTGGCAACGACGATGAACAGATGTCATACGACGATGCGGCCATTATAGGGTTCTCGGTTAAAAATGTCAAACGCTTGGTGCATACCAAATCGAGCAAAGGTACCGACAGCACGTATACTACGACTTTTGCTGCAAGCGACTATCGGTTTTATATTGACCAAATCAACAGGGTGATTTATAATCCCGACTCGTTGCCGGTAGGTGTTGACGCTTCGAAAGTGGTAGCGACCATTTCGGCTAAGAATGCGGGTGTGATTGGCATCAAGAGCGCTACCAGCGATACGATTAAATATTTCAATTCGGCCGATTCACTCGATTTTACCAAGCCCCGTCAGGTTGTTGTTTACAACAATTCGGGTACGGGTATGAATACCTATACCGTCCATGTGAACGTTCACCAGCAGGATGGTGACACGTTCAACTGGAACAGTCAGACAAAGAATGAGCCTAAGCTGGGCGAGCTAACAGCCATGCGCTTGCTCGCAAATGGGGAAAACTTGTATGTTTTTGGCAACAAGGGATCGGAAGCAAAGATTTATACGGCCGCACGAAAGGCGGCAGGACAGTGGCAAGATATCAAGCCCAACATCCAGTTGGCAAGTGACTTTTGTCGTCAGGTAGTATTACAGGGCAACACGTTCTATGGCTATCATGACGGCCAAGTGGTGAAATCAGCCGATGCCAAAAACTGGTCTGTTGTGTTTACCATCGCACTGAAACAGCTGGTAGGTGCCAGCAAAGCTAAGTTGTATGCCCTGACTGAAAATCATGAAATAGTAGTTTCGGCCGACGGAGGTGCTACCTGGACGACGGAAGCCTTGAGTCCCTCGAACGCGCTGTTGCCAGAGGCTGACTTGAATTTTGTGGTTCAACCCTCGAAAACCAATGCGGGTGCCAATCAGCTGTTCATGGCAGGAACCACTGATAAGCGTGTTGCGCAGTGGGGAAAGCTTGAAGAGAACGATGAAAAGGCCGAGAATCAGCCTTGGACATGTTATACGCCATCGGCCGGAAACCGGTTCGCATTACCCAACTTGACCAACCTTCAGGTGGTGAAATATGGCGACGCACTCGTGGCTATGGGTGGTGCCGGAAAAGGCGAGAGCAGTGGTGTGAAAGCGTTTAGTGAGATATATGGCAGCGTGGATGGCGGTTTGACGTGGAAGAAACATGCCACGTTGGTCGTCCCAGAAGGCTTTCACAGCAGTGAAACCTCGTTTGCCATGACGACCGATGCCGACCACTACCTGTGGATTGTCTGTGGAAAAACCGGACAAGTTTGGCGGGGGCGGCTCAACAAGATGGGCTGGCCAGTGGTGAAAAGGGTGATTACTGAATAGCGATACAACATAACGAAACATGCGTCAAGGTCTGCTCTCCATATTGTTGCTCGTGGCCGCTGTGCAAACGCAGGCGCAGGACGACGTGGAATATCGTATGGAGGTGGGGGCCGGAGCGGGCTTGGTGTCGTATCTGGGCGACTTCAATGGTAGCGTAGTGAAGAACATGCAACCCATGGGTTCGCTTGTGTGGCGATGGGTACTCAACCCTCGAATGGCCCTAAGAGCCAAGGGTAGCTATGGCAAGCTCAAAGGCTCGTCGGCCGATGTGCAGACTTATTATCCTGACATGCAGGCCAAACCTTACCAGTTTAATCATTCGTTGGGTGACCTGGGCGTTACCTTCGAATATAATTTTTGGCCATACGGCACGGGCAGAGACTATCGGGGAGCCAAACGGCTCACCCCTTTCATCTTCGGAGGAGTGGGAGGTACGTATGTTTCGGGTGGACCGAAAGACGTGTTGACCGCCCATGTGCCTTTGGGATTGGGTGTGAAATACAAGCTTGGCGACCGTGTCAATGTAGGATTGGAGTGGGCGGCACACTTCTCGTTGAGTGACAAACTCGACGGCGTGGTTGATCCCTATCTCGTCAAAAGCAGCGGACTGTTCAAGAACACCGATGGCTATTCGGCACTGCTGGTGACGCTTACTTACAGTTTCCAAGCCAAGTGTAGAACGTGTCATAATGATGCTGAGTAACAGAATGACTACAAGAACAACGATGAATAACGAACTGGACATGAAACGTATCCCGACACATGTCGCCATCATCATGGATGGTAATGGGCGTTGGGCAGCCGAACGCGGCAAGGAACGCAGCTTCGGACACCAGGCAGGCGTGGAAACTGTGCGCCGAATCACGTCAGAATGTGTCCGGTTGGGCGTTAAGTACCTCACGCTGTACACCTTCTCTACGGAGAATTGGAATAGGCCGGAAGATGAGGTGTCGGCTCTCATGGGCTTGGTATTGAGCTCTCTGGAAGACGAAATCTTCATGAAGAATAATGTCCGTTTTCGGGTCATTGGCGACATCAAGCGTTTGCCGGAAAGCGTGAGAACAAAACTTCGTGAGACCGAGGAGCATACCGCACCCAACTCAGCCATGACCATGGTGGTGGCTCTGAGCTATTCGGCACGGTGGGAAATGACCCATGCCCTGCAAAATATCGTGGCGGATGTGCAGGCAGGACGTGTTCATGCAGATGACGTTGATGAGGAATTGATAGGTCAGCATCTTGAAACATCTTTCATGCCCGACCCCGATTTGCTCATCAGGACGGGTGGAGAATTGCGGGTTTCCAACTTTCTGTTGTGGCAGATAGCTTATTCGGAATTGTATTTCTGCGATACCTATTGGCCCGACTTCAACGAGGCTGACCTGCACCATGCCATTATGGACTTTCAAAGTAGGCAGCGACGATTTGGAAAGACAGAGCGTCAGATAGAAGACCAGATTAAGATTGATAATAATTCAACAAGATGAATCATATATATAAGGTGTTGATGGTAGCAACGGCAATCACCTGTGGGGTGACCGTTCATGCACAAGATAAGATAATACATCCTGACATCAATTACGCAGGGACGCCCCGAACGGTAGTTATTGGGGGCATTGCCGTGTCTGGTGTGCAGGGGTATGAAGACTATATGCTGTCGGGTATCTCCGGCTTGTCGGTGGGACAGACCATCTCGGTGCCTGGTAATGACATTACGGATGCCGTGAAACGCTATTGGAAGCATGGTTTGTTTTCCGACGTTTCGATATCGGCCGACTCCATTGTTGGTAACAAGATTTATCTGAACATCTATCTGCAAACGCTGCCTCGCGTGTCTGAAATCAATTATATTGGACTGAAAAAGTCGGAACGCGAAGCCATGGAGACGAAGTTGGGGTTGCTCAAAGGAGGACAGGTAACACCCAATACCATCAGTAGAGCGAAGTTCCTGGCCAAGAAATACTTTGATGACAAGGGGTTCAACAATGCCGACATCGACATTATGCAGCGGGATGACGTGTCCAACAAGAACAGTGTGATTCTGGATGTCATCGTGGATAAGAAGGCAAAGATGCGCGTTCGACACATCGAGATTGTTGGTAACAAGGCTCTCAGCGACAAGAAAATCAAGGGTACCCTGTTCACCAAGGGTGCCTTTAAGAAGATTCATGAGTCGGGAAAGTTTGGCAATATCTTCAAATCAAAGAAATATACGCCCGAAAGATGGAAGGAAGATAAGCGCAATCTCATCAAAAAATACAATGAATACGGGTTCCGCGATGCTGTCATTCTTGAGGATAGCGTGTGGAATGTGGATGACAAACATGTCAACATCTTAGTAAAAGTAGACGAGGGAACCAAGTATTATCTCCGCAATATCACTTGGGTGGGCAACACGGTGTACGCTACTGATTATCTGAATGCGCTGCTGGGCATGAAGAAAGGTGACGTGTATAATCAGACTTTGTTGAACAAGCGACTGACCGAAGATGAGGATGCGGTGGGTAATAAGTATTGGAACAATGGTTATTTGTTCTACAACTTGCAGCCAACGGAGGTGAATATCGTGGGCGATTCCATTGACCTGGAGATGCGTATCACCGAGAATCAGCAGGCAAGATTGAACCATGTACGCATTAATGGTAACGACCGACTGTACGAAAATGTGGTGCGTCGCGAGCTAAAGACAAAGCCGGGCGATCTCTTCTCCAAAGAGGCACTCATGCGATCGGCTCGTGAATTGGCATCCATGGGACACTTTGACCCGGAAAAGGTGAATCCAGATGTGAAGCCAGACCCAGAGAATGGAACCGTTGACATCAACTGGAATCTTGAACAAAAGAGTAATGACCAGATTGAGTTTTCACTCGGTTGGGGACAAAATGGTTTGATTGGGCGTGTGGGATTGAAGCTGAATAACTTCTCTATCCGCAACCTTTTCAATAAGAACAGTGAGCGACGAGGCATCCTGCCCATTGGAGATGGTGAGGTGTTGTCATTGGGTGTGCAGACCAACGGCCGTTTTTATCAGTCGTACAACATGAACTATTCTACCAACTGGTTTGGAGGTAAGCGACCTACCCAATTCTCCGTCGGTGCTTATTATTCAAAGTCAACGGATGTGTCCAGCAATTTTTACAACAGTTCATGGCGCAACAATTACATGAATTACATGTACGGGTACGGAAGCTATGCTTACAATAATTACGAAAACTACCTCGACCCTGACGCCTACATCAAGATGATGGGAGCCAGTTTGGGTTGGGGTAAGCGCCTGAGATGGCCTGACGATTACTTTATGTTGTCGGTACAGCTTGCCTATACACGCTATATGTTGAAAAACTGGAAGTACTTCTTGATGACGACCGGTAATGCCAACAACTTGAACTTGAACTTCTCTATCAACCGTACTTCAACGGACAACCAGCTGTTCCCACGTCGTGGATCAGAGTTTACGGCATCGGTTTCGCTCACGCCACCATGGTCTAAGTGGGACAAGAAAGACTATAAGAACTTGGCATTGGACCGCCAATCAAGTACTTTCTTGGCGGAACAACAGGAGAAATACAAATGGGTGGAGTATCACAAGTGGAAATTTAAGGCCAAGACTTATACGGCTTTATCAGGTGGACAGAAATGTTTTGTCTTGATGACGCGTGTGGAATTAGGACTCTTGGGCAGCTATAATCGGTTTAAGAAATCACCCTTTGAGACCTATTATGTGGGTGGTGACGGCATGAGTGGCTATTCTACTGGCTATGCGGAGGAAACCATTGGACTGCGTGGATATGAAAATGGCTCGCTGACACCATACGGATACGAGGGTTATGCATACGACCGCATGTCGCTGGAGCTTCGTTATCCATTCCTTTTAGGTAACACCACCATCTACGGACTGGGCTTCCTTGAGGCCGGAAACGCTTGGGATGACACCCGAAAGTTCAATCCTTTCGACATGAAACGTAGTGCCGGACTTGGCGTACGCATCTTCCTTCCCATGGTGGGCTTGATGGGTATCGACTGGGCTTACGGCTTTGATAAAGTGTTTGGAAAGAAAGGTGGTAGCCAATTCCACTTCATTCTCGGTCAAGAATTTTAAGGAAGTTAAAACTGGTTTGCCAGTGGTTAAATACTCTTTAGTGGCTAAACGAAAGGACATTGCATAACGTCCATCTAATAATACAATTAAATTAAAAGAGAGCTGATGAAGAAAATAATATTGATGAGCTTGATGTTGATGGCGACATTAGGTATCGGTGCGCAGAAATTCGCACTGGTTGACATGGAGTATGTGTTGAAGAATATCCCCGCATACGAACGTGCCAATGAACAATTGAACCAGGTGAGCAAGAAATGGCAAGCTGAGGTGGAAGCCCTGAATACGGAAGCAACCACGATGTATAAGAACTATCAAAACGAGGTAGTGTTTCTCTCGCAAGAGCAAAAGAAGGCTCGACAGGAGCAAATCATGAAGAAGGAGAAGGCCGCCAGCGAGCTGAAACGCAAGTATTTCGGGCCAGAAGGCGAACTGTTTAAGAAGCGTGAAAGCCTGATGAGCCCCATCCAAGAAGAGATATATAACGCCGTAAGGGATATATCCGAATTGCGTGGATACTCATTGGTCGTTGACCGTGCGTCCAATTCGGGCATTATCTTCGGCTCACCCAAGATAGACATCAGCAACGAAGTGTTGCAGAAACTGGGTTATTCGAATTAATAATTAATCAAATAAAGAACAAAAGAAAATGAAAAAGCTTATTTTAATGTTGATGCTGTTTGCACCAATGTCGATGTTTGCACAAAAGTTTGGCCATCTGAACTCACAGCAGGTAATGAACGACATGCCTGAATTTGTGAAGGCACGCGGCGAGATTGAAGCCACTGCCAAGCAGTATGAGAATGACTTGAAGGCCATGCAAGACGAATTGCAGCGCAAGGCTGAGGAATATGAGAAGACAAAATCGACCATGAATGCTACGAAGCAAAAGGAGACAGAGGATGAGTTGATGAAGCTGAATGAGAAGATTCGCACGGCTTACAACGACAATTCACAGGCTTTACAGAAGGCTCAACAAGAGAAAATGCAGCCCATCACGGCCAAATTGGTCAACGCCATTCAGGCTGTAGGTAAGGCAGGAAACTATGTTTACATCATGGATGTCACATCGGGTATCCCTTATATCAGTCAGACGCTGAGCGAAGATGTCACCTCAAAGGTAAAGGCTGAGCTGGCCAAGACAAAGTAATTTGAAGTGTTTCCGACACGCTTCCTCGGGTTCATTAACATTGAAAGAACCAATTGATGGGAAGTGAAGACTTGGATAAAACTTACAATTAAACAGAAAAGGAGTTGGCAGACAAGGGCTGATGTGCAAGACACAGACAACTGTTTGCTAACTCTTTTCAGCTTTTTTCATACGGCAAATGGCCATCACTTGTGACGGAATGCCGCATGAAAGAATCAAGAAGAGGAGGGAAACACAACCCTCCGATAATAACAACATAAATCATTAGATGATGAAAAAGCAACTCTTATTTCTATTTTTGTTGATGATGCCCTTCGTGGCACAGGCCCAACAAATGCTGCCGAAGTTTGGTTATTTCAACTTAAGCACCTTGATGAAAGCCGTTCCAGAGTATGCTACGGTTCAGAAAAACATTGCTGACCTGCGCGTAAAGTATGAGGCTGAAACCAAAAGGTCGGAGGATGAGTTCAATAAGAAATATGAAGAATTTCTCGATGGTCAACGTGATTTCGCACCAACCATTATGCAGAAACGCCAAGCCGAACTGCAAGATATGATGGAAAAGAACATCGCTTTTAAGAAAGAAGCACAACGGTTGCTGGCACAAGCCGAACAAGATGCCATGGCACCTGTCAAGGGAAAAGTGCTTGATGCCATCCGGAAGTTGGGGCAGGAGCGTGGTTACGCCTTCATACTGAACGCCGATGGCGATGCTGTGCCTTATATAGATATGGCTTACGGCGACAACCTCAATGACGCCGTGCTGAGCCTCTTGGCACGAGGAGGCAAGTAATCGCGGCAGCCACCCTATGACTCAAATGCCTCAAACGCCAGGCCCCATCGGGGTGTTCGATTCTGGTTATGGCGGATTGACCATCCTTCATGGCATCCGTCAGTTGCTGCCCGAATACGATTATGTGTATCTGGGTGACAACGCTCGTGCGCCTTATGGAATGCGTTCGTTCGATGTGGTGTACGAATTCACGCGGCAAGCGGTAGTCAAACTTTTCGAAATGGGGTGTCATCTCGTCATCTTGGGGTGCAATACCGCATCGGCCAAGGCACTGAGAACCATCCAGCAACATGATTTACCCTCGCTCGATTCCAACAGAAGGGTATTGGGCGTGATTCGTCCAACGGCCGAAGTCATTGGCAGTCTCACCAAGAATCGGCATGTAGGTCTGCTGGCTACCGAAGGAACGGTGAAGAGTGGGAGCTACCAACTCGAGATACAAAAGTTTTTTCCAGACATACAAGTCTCAGGAATTGCCTGTCCTTTCTGGGTGCCATTGGTTGAATACAACGAGGCTGACAGTCCAGGAGCCGACTATTTTGTCAAGAAGCGACTGGACGCATTGGCACGAAAAGATCCCCTGATTGATACGATTATCTTAGGATGTACGCACTATCCGCTGCTCATGCCCAAGATAGAGAAATACAAACGTCCGGGCGTTCGCATCGTCGCACAAGGCGAATATGTGGCCAATAGCTTGAAAGACTATCTGAAACGCCACCCGGAAATGAACGAAAAGTGTACTAAAACTGGCACTTGTCAATATTTTACTACCGAAAATCCCATCCGTTTTCAAGAGCAAGCCCAAGTGTTCTTGCATGAAAAAATACAGGTGAATCATGTTAATTTAGTTTGATTTTCCAGTTTTGTATCAATGAACTAACCAGAGAATAAGCGTGGGCTTCCCGAATCATATCCTACCTCATTTATGACCAACAAACTCTTCACAACCATGGCTGCTGCATCCTTCTTGAGTTGTGGCACCGCTTGTGCGCAGCAGAAAGACAGCCGCCCCAACATCATCGTCTTCATCGTTGATGATATGGGATGGCAGGATACGTCGGTGCAGTTTTGGAATCAGAAGACACGCTACAACGAGATGTACGACACACCCAACATGGAGCGGTTGGCCAGTCAAGGCATGATGTTCACGCAGGCATACGCCTGTCCGGTCAGTTCGCCCACGCGTTGCAGCTTGATGACGGGCATGAACATGGCACGTCACCGTGTTACCAACTGGACTTTGCAGCGGGATGTGATGACGGATGCCAGAAACGACAGCGTGAAGCCTGCCGACTGGAACTGCAACGGCATCGCGCAGGTGTCTACGGTTGCGCATACCACCACGGCTAAGTCATTCGTCCAGCTCCTGAAAGACAACGGCTATCACACCATTCATTGCGGTAAGGCGCATTGGGGAGCCATCGACACACCGGGAGAGAATCCGTGTCATTTTGGCTTTGATGTTAACATTACGGGCACGGCTGCTGGTGGTTTGGCCACTTATCTCAGCGAATTGAATTACGGTCACACCAAGGATGGAAAGCCATACGCAATTAATGCTATCCCTGGGCTGGAGGCTTATTGGGGTACGGGAACGTTTGCAACGGAGGCTCTCACCAAAGAAGCGCTCAAGGCGCTTGACAAAGCCAAGCGTTATCAGCAGCCATTCTATCTCTACATGTCGCACTATGCGGTGCATATCCCGATTGACAAGGACATGCGTTTCTTCCCCAAATATGTCCGCCGGGGGCTTTCTGACAAGGATGCTGCCTACGCTTCGCTGGTTGAAGGCATGGACAAGAGCTTGGGCGACATCATGGATTGGCTCGAAAAGAACAAGGAGGCCGACAATACCATCATCATCTTTTTAGGAGATAACGGCGGACTGGCTTCTTCTCAGCAGTGGCGCGACGGACCGTTGTACACCCAAAACGCTCCCTTGAAAAGCGGAAAAGGTTCGCTCTATGAAGGGGGAATCCGAGTTCCCTTTATCGTGAAATGGAACGACGTGGTAAAGGCAGGCGTGCGAAACGATGCCAGCATCATGGTGGAAGATTTGTATCCTACCATCCTTCACATGGCACAAATCACCCATTACCAGGTGCCACAGACCATTGATGGTATGGACTTGGTGCCCTCGTTGCAAGGACGTACTGACAAGGCTCTGCAACATAGAGCCATTGTGTGGAACGTACCGAATATATGGGATGGCTCCGGACCGGGCATCAGTCTTAATTGTGCCATACGCCAAGGTGATTGGAAACTGATTTATGACTATCCCACTGGGCGGAAAGAGTTGTACCATGTTTCCTCGGACATCGGGGAGAACGAGAACGTGGCCCAGCAGAATCCGCAGAAAGTGAAGGAACTTTCTGCATTGTTGGGCAAGAAGTTGCGCGGCATGAAAGCCCAGCGTCCCATGTTGATTCGTACGGGTAAGCCATGCAAGTGGCCGGACGAGGATTAGTCTGTTTCCTTCTTTTTTGTCCTGAAAAATGACAATAAAATGGCTTCTGTAAACTCCTGAAATAGAAATGGAGACGGTGTAAACTGTGCGTTTTAATGGCTTTGAAAGTCAAGTAAAACCGTATTTTGACTATAAAGCGTAGCGATAGTTTCGTTTTTCACGCCCTTTTGGGCGACAATTGACATGGGTTCGTGGTGCAAAAGCATTGTGTTTGGTAGGTAAACTCAATGCTTTAATACTCCTAAATGGCGTCTTTTGATGTTTAATAATATCGATTTCTTTGTAACACGTTGTGTCTTTGCGAGTTATAAAACTTGCGCATAATTCGCGTATTTGCGCCCAACAGGTTGGTTGGTTGTAAATAATGCAAGTAGAAAGGGGTTGTTGTCAGAAGAAATGACAGTGTGAGTTTGTCTGCGTTCGGCGTGTTCCGTATAGGTATAAACGAGGTGTACGATCGCTTCTTTCGCATGCGTTAATGTGCGATACGCCAAAGAATAGGTACCTATCTATAAAAGAAAAAATCCATAGACCCATGATAACAAGAAGTCATGGGTCTATGGAAATGGCCTAAACAACACTATTTTCGGTCGGCTTTCAGGCGTTCTGCCATGGCCTTCCCCAGTTCTTCGCACTGGCTGCGTACGTCTTTTGACATGGCTTGTTTCATTTCTACGGGCGTTCCCACAGGCTCAAATTTCAGCTTGGTGTTTACCCATTCGGCGATGGTGGGTACGGCCTTGCTGGCCCATCCATAGCTGCCAAACCATCCGATGTAATGGTTCTTGATGTCGTGGTTGGCTATTTCTGACAGCAGTTCTGACATCTCGTGGTACAATCCGTTGTTGTAGGTTGGCGCTCCCACAATCAATCCACGGTAACGGAAGATGTCACGAAGGATGTAAGAGTGGTGCGTCTTCGAGATGTTGTACATGCAAATGTTCTTGATGCCGGCCTGACTGGCTGCTCTCGCGATGGTTTCTGCCATGCGTTCGGTGTTGCCATACATGGTTCCATAGCAGATTACGATGCCCTCATCGGTTTCGTATTTGGACATTTGGTCATAAAGATCTATCACTTTCGCTGCCTTCTCGTGCCATACAGGACCGTGGGTGGAGCAGATGTAATCAATCTGTTGATCGGCCAACTTCTTCAGAGCGTTCTGCACGGGTACGCCATATTTGCCCACAATGTTGCTGTAATAGCGCACCATTTCCAACCAAGCCCAGCTGGTGTCTATCTCTTCGTCCAAGATACCACCATTCAATGCGCCGAAACATCCAAAGCCGTCGCCCGAGAACAGCATGTGGTCGGTTTCGTCGAGCGTCATCATCGTTTCGGGCCAGTGCACCATAGGCGTCATGAAGAACTTCAACTTGTGATGACCAAGGTCTATCACTTCGCCATGTTTCACTTCAATCGTTTGGTCTTTGATGCCGTAGAAGCCGGCCAACAAATCGAAGGTTTTCTTGTTGCCGATGACTTGAATGTTGGGATAGTACTTCTTTAGCAGTCCCATAGAACCGCTGTGGTCGGGTTCCATGTGGTTCACTACGAGGTAATCGATGGGTCGGTCGCCCAGCACCTCATGCAGGTTTTCGATGAATTGCGTGAAGAAATCCACTTGAACAGCGTCGATGAGGCACACTTTTTCATCGTCTATCAGGTACGAATTGTATGAAACACCCGCTGGCAGAGGCCACAAGCCTTCAAACAGAGTCTTGTTGCGGTCGTTCACACCTACATAATAGACTTTATTCTTGAGTTCTATCATATTTGAATTTATTATGTGATTAATGAGGTAAAATCTGCTTATCGTTGTGCCAATTCGTCTTTCATCTGGTTGGCAAAACTGGTGTCAACATAGTTATGTATGCTCTTACAGCTCTCCGAGGCGAAGCGTAAACCGTAGCTGATGATTTGATCCCATTGCTTCTCCGACAGGCCTTGTTCCAACATCTGGTGCGTAATGCCATGTTTGAGCAGCCCAAACAACACGCCTGCATTGAAGTTATCGCCCGCTCCGATGGTACTCACGGGGACTTCATCAGACACGGGGTAGGCCTTGTGGAAATTGTTTTCTGCGAACAATTGCACGGCTTCGGCTCCTTGTGTGTAAATAAATCGTTTGCAGTAGAATGATATTTCGGCCTGATATACTTTGGCTGCGTTGTCAAGTTTGTACAGCGTCTGAAAGTCTTCTCTGCTGCCTCTGACGATGTCGGCATACTCCAAATTCTCCAATAGATTAGGGGTGATGCGCATCACGTCATGCTGATGAGCCGGTCTGAAATTGACATCATAGTAGATGATGGCGCCATGATTGCGGGCATAGTCGAGCAATCCAATCACTTGAGGCCTGATGACGGGGTTGACGGCATAATAAGAGCCGAAGATAACGATATCGTCTGGTTGGATATCTGGGAAGGCAAAATCAAGTTGGTCGTGAGGGTGATCTTTGTAAAAAAGGTACTCCGCGTCGTTCTTCTCGTTGAGAAAAGCCAGGGAAATGGGCGATTTGCTGTCGGGAAAGGTGTTTACATGACTGGCATCCACGCCGTTCTGTTCCAGGAAACGGTGAATCATGTTCCCTACACGGTCGTTGCCAGTCTCGCTAATGAAGGTGGTGTGAACCCCCGATCGCCCCAATGAAATAAGGCCATTGAATGTCGAACCACCGGGATAAGCCCCGATGGGCTGGTCGTTTTTGAAAATAATATCGAGCACAGTCTCGCCGATACCTATTACCTTACGCATAACAAACTTGATTTTGCTCATGCAAATATACGGTAAATAGGTAGTAACTCAAAATAAAAAGAAGTATTAAATTTTAAATCTGTCTAAATTGATTATCTTTGCAAACCATTGGCTTGGTCAAGTCTGAAACCGTAGAAAGATGATTTGATACCGAGCTATGTAAGAACGAAATCATGCTGAATTATCATACATTTGTGCTCGATAACGGTCTGCGAATCATTCATCGTCCTTCGCAATCGTCGGTAGTTTATTGCGGATATCAACTCAATGTGGGTTCAAGGGATGAGGAACCTGGTGAAGAGGGCATGGCTCATTTCTGCGAACATGCCACGTTCAAAGGGACGCAGCGGCGTCGTTCATGGCATATCATCAACAGTCTGGAGAGCGTGGGAGGCGACCTCAACGCCTTTACCAACAAGGAAGATACGGTATATCATGTGGCCATTTTGAAAGAACATGTCGCCCGAGCCATCGACGTACTGACCGACATCGTCTTTCACAGTACCTATCCGCAAGCGGAACTGACAAGAGAAAAGGAGGTGATTTGCGATGAAATCGAGAGTTATAACGACTCTCCGGCCGATTTGATATACGATGATTTCGAGAATACCATCTTCCAAGGACATCCCCTTGGACACAATATTTTGGGCACAACCGATACGGTTCGCTCCTTCATGACGGCCGACACGCAGCACTTTACTCACAAGTTTTACCGGCCGGAGAATGCCATTTTCTTCATTGATGGGGATGTTTCGTTCGACAAAATCGTCAAATTGCTCTCCAAAGCCACCGCAGACATGCCGAAAAATGCACCTGTGATGCCAGTAAATCATCCGCATCAGTGGGCCAAGAGCAATGACCCGACGGTCATTGTGCGTAAGAAAGACACGCATCAGGCGCATGTCATGATGGGCAACCAGGCGTACGACATTCACAATCATGAGCGGATTCCGCTGTATTTGTTGAACAATATCCTGGGTGGTGCTGGCATGAATGCCCGCCTTAACCTATCTCTTCGCGAGCATCATGGGTTGGTTTATACGGTTGAAAGTTCGATGGTGAGCTACACGGACACGGGGTTGTGGTGCCTATACTTTGGCTGTGACCCACACGATGTGCCGAAATGCCAGCGGTTGGTGCGTAAAGAGTTGGATAGAGTGATAGAACAACCGCTGACAGATTACCAACTCAAAGCGGCTAAAAAACAAATTAAAGGGCAGATAGGTGTGGCTTGCGACAATCGTGAAAGCTTCGCTTTAGACTTCGGGAAGGCCTTCCTACACTACGGATACGAGAAAGATATCAATTGGCTGTATGAGCAAATCGATGCTGTCACGTCACAAGAAATCCAACAAGTGGCACAAGATATCATGTCAGTAGACAAGCTTACCACGTTGGTTTTTCAATGACAAGCCGATTAAATATAAGCGGATGTGAGAAACAAAACAGGCTGCTTTTGTAAGTAACATCATCGGGTTACCTGCAAAAGCAGCCTGTTTTATATTCGTATTACCGTGCGTTTGCTTATTTCATGGCCCAATATGTGCCGTCATTCACAGCCATGTGTACCTGATAAACACCTGCTTCAGTCAAAGCAACATCCATCTTTTTGCCGTTTGGTAGGGTGGCTTTGATGGTTCCATCTTCATTGAAACGGAACAACTCTGTTTGCTTTCCGTTGGCTATTTGTGACCAAGAGTCGGTAGACTTGTCGTACAAGAACTTCGTTACCTCGCCAGTTGGTGCCGTAATCTCATAGCCGTCTTTCAGAGTTTTCACAGCATAGTACTTGCCGTCTTGGCCCATCACTTGCCTCGTTTTGCCGATATTGGCCATGGGATTGTCACCCGTCCAGAACTCAATGGTGTTGAGTACCACGACATCGGCAGTGCCACAGATAGCGTAGGCCGGAGCGAGAATCAGGAAGATGATTTCGTTTAGGAACTTGCTGTCTGTGGCTGTTTTGTTCCAACTCAACAGCTTGTTGAACAAACCAAAGCTTCCTATGCATGACGTTGTTAACATAGCACCAGCTAATAGCAGCGTGGCAACTTTCAATTTCTTCATTTTCATAATTCGATGTTTATTATAGGTGATTACAAAAGTCAAAGATACAAAATAATTAAGAATGGCCGTTAATGCTGGCATTTTTTTTACGTAATCTTCACAACGCGATCATTCTTCTGCGTCTAAAAGTGATGATGATGAATCCAATTTCTATCCCATTACCAGCTTTCCATGTTACATGAGGTAAAGCACGGCTTCGTTTCCTTCGTTCATGAGCAAGTCGAGAATGCTCAAATTGGGTAAGAATCCGTGTTTTTGGGCATACACTTGGTAATAGGGTTTGGGCGTGAAAGCGTCATCAGGGAGAGGATGTTTGGGGCGAATGGCATCCCTTAGATCTGTTATTTGGGGCATCTGCAGGGATAAGTCATCAGCGTTCAGATAGGTGGTGGTTTCCTGTATGTTCGGTTCTATGTCCAACAACTGGCACATCTTCATCGTGATTTCAAGATTGAAATCGTACAGAAAAGTCCATTTCTTCGTGAAAAAAGGGTACAAGTCATCCGCATAATACTCAAAGAAAGGGCTCTCACCGTAGGCTGACTGTAGGGCGTTCCAGTGCAGATGACGCCAGTTGGCATGGTCGCTGATGCGAATATCGCGCATTGGACATTTGAGGGAATCATACTTTTCCACCGGAATGCTCAACACCTGAACGCCGTTTGTCATGGCGATGTTGCAACGGTTGCGGTACGTTTGTTTGACATAGTTGTCGTGACTTTCTAGATAACAAACGTCATAACGATTGAGTTTCTGGTACCACTGCACGGGACCAAAGTAGGTGGAAGAAAGAAGAACGCTATTCATGATGCTTTTCAAGATGTGGCCAACGCTTCCATCTGAACAGCGAATAAGCCTTCCCGGCGATGTCACCATGCTGTACCAGAGTCTGTCTTCGGCCAATTCCCAGCAACAGATATTGGCAAGTTCCGCAGCGACAGTGTGCGTTGCAGTGGTTGGGAATGAGATATTTTTCACCCTTGACGGTAATGGTGTCGCCGGGAAGCGCCATCACTTGCCCCAACGCCTGCTGTTGCTGTCCGAACAACACCACCTCACCGCGCTTGAAGTCAGTGCGTGCCAGCCTGTTTACCAACACCCTGTCACCCTTTCGAAGCACTGGCTTGAGTCCCTCATCGGGTACGGTAAAGATGGTAAAGGCGTATGCACGGATAGCCAACATGACTATGGTGCAAACAGCGATGGATAACATCCATTGTAAGAGGTTTCGCAAAAGAGATGCTTTGTTTCTCATCATCGGCTGGCCTGTTGCGGTCAGACGGCGTTCATACTGCTATTTAATGTTGTCAACCATGTTGAACAATCGGTTCCAACGGATTCCACCCAGTCCCTTACGGTCAGGGTCGGAAGACCACCAAATGAAGATGGGTTTGCCCACGATGTGATCCTCTGGTACAAATCCCCAATAGCGGCTGTCTGCCGAATTGTGACGGTTGTCGCCCATCATCCAATAATAATCCATTTTGAAGGTGTAGCTCTTGGCCAGTCGTCCGTTGATGTATATCTGGTTGTTCGTAATCTTCAGCTCGTTATTCTCGTACACGCGGATGGGACGTTCGTACACAGCGATGTTGTTCATGTCCAGGTTGATGCTTTTTCCCTTGGCCGGAATCCATATCGGACCGTAGTTGTCGCGTGTCCAATTCGTCACGGCATTCAGCGGATAAAGGTCGCCCACGGTGGCATCGGTGTTGATGCGGATGCTCTCAACGATGTCTTTGCGCGCCGCAAGAGCCTTTGCCGTAGCCTTGGTCAGCGGCATGCAACCACGTTGGTTCAGGCTGCCAAGGTCTTCCATGGATATGCCCAGCTCTTTCATGAGGTCGTCTGGAATATGCTGTTTCAGTTTGATGTAATAGGTATATTGTACGTTGTCAGGCTCCTTGTTGGGCTTACCGTCCAAGTAAACAATGCGGTTTTTGATTTGAAGCGTCTGCCCTGGCAGTCCAACGCATCGCTTCACATAGTTCTCGCGACGGTCGGTAGGGCGGCTGTCGATAGAGCCAAACTCCACAGGATTGCTGGCTATGTATTGTCTTCCAAGTGCATACACCTGCTCAAAGTAGTCGTGTTGTTGCTGCTTATTCAGCGTGTTGAGGTCGATAGGCGCCCCGTTGTTCTGCTCAAAGATCTGTTGTCCGAAGCCATACACCATGCTGTAGTATTCAGTTTGATAGGGCAATTCGGTGCAAATGGTGTCCCCCGCAGGATAATTGAACACCACGATGTCGTTGAGCTTCACGTTGCCCAGTCCTTTCACCCGTCGATAGTCCCAGTGCGGAAACTCAATATAGCTCTTCGTGTTGATGATGGGAAGCGTGTGTTGGGTAAGCGGCATGGTCAATGGCGTTTGCGGAATGCGAGGTCCGTAGCTCACCTTGCTCACAAACAGGTAATCACCAGTGAGCAGTGACTTTTCCAATGACGAGGATGGAATGACGTAATTCTGAAAAACAAACAGGTTGATGAAGTACACAGCCACCAGTGCGAACACCAGTGCGTCTACCCAACTCATCACGAAACGCACGGGTGCCTCGGCGTCTTTCCACCACTGCCAGCGTATCTTCTTGGTGATGTACACGTCGTAGATGAAAGGAATCACCAGCAGTCCCCACCAACTTTTTACCCAATATAGAAACAAAAGATACAAGGCGAGAACCACGATAAACTTGGTCCATTGTACCTTCATATTTAGTTTTGCTTTCTGTTT
The DNA here is from genome assembly GCF_000479005.1 of Prevotella sp. BV3P1. Classification (GTDB taxonomy): domain Bacteria; phylum Bacteroidota; class Bacteroidia; order Bacteroidales; family Bacteroidaceae; genus Prevotella. Next base: position 96,672 of record NZ_AWXC01000053.1, read on the forward strand.
ATCAATCATAGTGATAACAAGATGAATTTTTAAATGTTCAAAAATAAGATTGCTTAGAACCTAAACAAGTCGCTCGTGGTGAGCAATCCTGTGTGTGTTGCGGTGTACTCGGCCGCCAACACTGCCCCCAAGGCAAAGCCCGTGCGATTGTGTGCATCGTGCGAAATGGTGATTTTATCGGCCTCGCAGTCGTAGGTCACGGTATGAATGCCTGGCACTTCTCCACGGCGTACGCTGTCTATGGGTAGCTGGTCAGCCGCCACGTCGTCTGTGCCGGACGTACTTCCGTCAGCTGCCTGCTGCACTCCTTTCACCCAACTGCGTTTTCTGCCCATTTCATCGATGATTTCTTCGGCCAGCGTGATGGCTGTTCCGGAGGGCGCATCCAGTTTATGAACATGATGGGTTTCCTCTATTTTTACCTCATATTGCGGGAAATCGTTCATGATTTTGGCCAGATAACGGTTCACAGCCGAGAAGATGGCCACGCCCAAGCTGAAGTTTGATGCCCAAAATAGCGTCTGTCCGCCTTCGCTGCACAGTCGCTTCACGTCGTCACCATGCTCTTTCATCCATCCCGTAGACCCGCTTACCACCTTCACGTTGTGTGCGAATGCGCGCAGATAGTTGCCGTAGGCGGCCGTTGGCGTAGTGAATTCGATGGCCACGTCGGCACTTGCAAACGCTTCACTGTCAAAATCTTCCTGATTTTGTACGTCGATGATACTCACGATTTCGTGACCTCTGTCCTTGGCAATCTGTTCAATCATCTTTCCCATCTTGCCATATCCTATCAATGCTATTTTCATTTCGCTTGTTCTTAAATGATGACAAAGATACTTTAAATCGGCTGAAAATCAAAATATTGTACTTTGTTTTTTGCTTTTATTGACGCTTGCGTTCCCTGTTTTTCTTGCCTTTGTGTGCGAAGAGTATCAGACCTAATTTGCCCCATGGTCAGCGGTTGAAACTGCTCAGTCACGCCCATACGGATGATGTGCAGGTGATATTTTTCTTGACAACAACCCCTTCAAGATTCGCTTATTTGCAACCAGCCATGTCCTTGGTCTCAAATACGGCAAATATGCGGCGCTTTCGCAACGTGTTGACATTCAACTTTTTCCATGAATTGTGCGCACTTTTCCTGTCAATTGTTATGCTCTTTGAGGTCAATAGCATTGCTTTTGGCTGCCAATAGCCACGCTTTTGCGTTTCAATCTCATGTAGATAGCACGGTAAAGTGATACATTTTTCGTTGAATTGGGTGGAGATGGGATGGCAAAAGCTATGTTATTGGCGACGAAAGTGATATTTCATTAACCTTTTTCACATTGCAAATGGATTTCTGATGATGCGTTTTTTCCTATTTTATCATTTTTAATTGCTCGTTTTATTGTCATTTTTTCTAACAAAACGGTTGAAAAACAGGCAGGAAAACGAACCGATAACTCCAGAATCATTCAATGATTTTTCGGCAAGATAAAGTAGCCACCAAAATTTTGAAAATACGAGAATTGTGTGTATTTTTGCATGAAAATGGTACATGAAGATTATTACACCCAAAAGTTAACCCATCGGGAAATCAAGCCAACAGCATCCCGACTGCTCATTCTTCGCGAGATGATGCGTGGCGATGAGGCCGTATCGTTGCCCGATTTGGAGCGTTATCTGCCCACTGTTGACAAGTCAACCATATCGCGAACCTTGTCTTTATTTCTCCTTCATCGCCTGATTCATGCCATTGATGATGGTTCAGGTGCGTTGAAGTACGCCGTTTGTGACGACGATTGCGACTGTTCGATTGACGAAGAGCATACGCATTTTTATTGCGAGCACTGCCATCGCACGTTCTGTCTCAAGCACATTGCCGTTCCCGTAGTCCCACTTCCGGAGGGATTCAGCCTGCATAGCATCAATTATGTGCTGAAAGGCTTGTGTCCGGAGTGTACCGAAAAACTGAAATAACACGATGGCCAACGGACGAACCACGCACATGAGAGAATCCGCTTGGACGTTGACGACGGTTACTAAACAAAGACGCGTTAAGATAGGTGCGTTCCCGTTTGGTGGTGATAAACGCAAGGACAGACAGCCCCTGGCACAGGTGTTCGCACCCATGTGCATCAGGTGCTCTTGGTTCATGTGGATTGTGTCAGCCGTGTTTGTGGGTGATTGTTTTACAATGGATGATGGTATTGGTTAATTTAAACATCTTATGAGTATCATTAGATTTATCAAAAACTGGACGTTGCCCATATCGATGGTGATAGGAGTGACAGCCTATTCTGTGTTTGCTTTCATCCCTTCTTTGGATAAAGCCGCAAACTTGTTTGCTCCTCTTTTTGACACTATTCTGCCTTTGTTCATGTTCTTAATCCTGTTTGTGACCTTTTGTAAGGTCAATTTCAGACGTTTAATTCCGGTCAAGTGGCATTTTTGGGTGAGTGTTTTTCAGGTGTTGTTCGTCTTTGTCATCATTGCCATCATCCTGTCTTTTCGCCTCAAGGGCAACAGTCTTATTTTGATGGAGGCTCTTCTCACGTGCATTATCGGCCCATGTGCGGCCGCTGCAGCGGTGGTGACGCAGAAATTGGGTGGCAATCTCGAGGAGATGACCACCTATACCTTCTTATCTAACTTTATTACCGCTTTGCTCATTCCCATTTGTTTCCCGTTAATTGAGAAAACAAGTGACATTACTTTTATGGGTGCATTCTTGAAAATACTCAATCAAGTGTGTCTTGTTTTGGTTGTTCCGATGGGCTTAGCTTATGTCGTTAAGCATTATTTTCATCGGTTTCATCGGTGGGTTGTGGGGATAAAAGACCTTTCTTATTATCTTTGGGGATGTTCCTTAATGATTGTGACGGGCACCACGATGAAGAATATCGTGCATGCAGAAACGTCCGTTCCTTTTCTCTTGCTCATCGCTTTGCTGGGCTTGCTGCTCTGTGTGATACAGTTTTCCGTCGGACGTTTCATCGGTCACTATTTCAATGCCACCGTCAATGCTGGTCAAGCACTGGGCCAAAAGAATACAGCCTTTGCCATCTGGATAGCCTACTCCTACCTCAATCCCATCTCATCCGTTGGCCCTGGTTGTTATATCCTTTGGCAGAACATCATCAATAGCGTTGAAATCTGGATGTATCGGAAGCGGGGTTTGGAACGGTCGGCATAACTGAAATCGTGTTGCCAACTTGCGTATTTACAGGAAGTTACATATGTTTTCGCACCTTCCTGGTTGCGTTGATATTAGAAAAGAATGTAAATTGGTCTGAAAGTAGGGCTAGATGAGGATCTTCCGCTTAGTGTATGGTCAACAAACCAAATGGACCTGACGTGGAAGCAACATAGCGAGTGAGGTAATTTTTCTCACCTCGAGAGCCCTTAATGATATTTCCACCCGTATTCATATTGTATTCACGGTGACAATTGTTACACGTTGCAATACCGCTGGATGAGAGGGTTAAAGGGTAATTCCTGCGTGGTATCGTGAGCCAGTCGAAGCAGTTGGGACATTGGTTGTCGTAAGCATAGAAGACGGGAGGATAGTCTAAGTTGCCAAAGCCAACGATTACGCCATTATTATAACCAAAGGTGAGAGCCGTTCTTTGGTCCCTCGAGTTGAAAATGGACATGCTTTGGCTGCCTCGGTTGTTTTTGAAAACAAAATAAGTTGCACCGCCTTTCATGGTTTGTTGTACCAAACAAAACACGCCAGGCGACGTGGCGTTCATCGCACTGGCAAGCGTTGCATCGTTGTGTTCTTGATTGTTAATCGCCACGAAGCACCGAACAGAACTGTATTGGTTCTGATTTTCTCCGCACGATGACAGCAATAGGGGCAGGAAAAGAAATAGGAATGTTCCTTTTCTATTCATCTTAAGGATGCGTTTCAGGCGTCTTATCCCAGTTCTTTGCCTGCTTTTATCCTTATTCATATTGTATCATTTGCAAGGCATCAGCCACCTTTTCGATACCTTCTTGCAACGGTTTTTTCACCATGGCCTTGATGAAAGGGTTCACTTCGGCCTTTATCGTCAGCTTCATCTTGCTCGAATAGTCGGTCACAGGCAATACCTGAATCCATAAAGTGATGGGAACCGGACTCTTCTTCGTCTCGAACTTGACGCACTTAGGTTCGTCTCTTTCGATGATGTTGAGTTGTATGTCGCCCATTGGAGAATGGATGGAGATGGAATCAGCGTTGAAGGTTAGGTCCTTAATCTTGTCTTCCGGTATCTTGTCGCGTACCTTCTCGATGTTTGTAAGGTCGCTCAGCATGTTGTAAACAGACTGCTGTGAATAGGGAATCTCGCGTACGGAACTTTCAAATTTGCTTGACATAATTTTATAGCATGTATGATTTTTACTAAATGGAGATTTACTTTCTCCAGCCGGATGGGTTCTTTCGCCACTCGTTTAGCAACTCGATGTCGCTTTCTTGGATATAACCTGTAGCCAGTGCCTCAGCCACTACATGGTCATAGTCGGTCAGGGTAACCAACTTGACGTTGGCATCTGTGAACGCTTGTGCGGCGACAGGGAATCCGTAAGTGTAAGAGGCAACCATGCCAACAACGTCTCCTCCGGCTTTTCGAATGGCCTCTACCGCCTTCAAAGAGCTGCCTCCGGTAGAGATAAGGTCTTCGATGACCACCACCTTGGCGCCCTCTTTCATCTCACCTTCGATGAGGTTTTCCAGTCCATGATCCTTTGGTTTGCTTCTTACATATATCAAAGGCATGTTCAAGACATCAGCGATGAGGGCGGCTTGTGGGATGCCTGCCGTCGCCACACCTGCGATGACGTCAGCCTCGGGGAAGTGTTTTAAGATGGCATGCACCATCCCTACCTTCACGAAAGTGCGTATGTCGGGGTAAGAAAGCGTTTTCCTGTTGTCGCAATAAAAAGGCGATTTCCAGCCTGAAGCCCATGTGAAAGGATCGTTGGGCTGTAGCTTGATGGCTTTGATGCGTAATAGTTTGGATGCAAAATCTCTTTTTAATGTGTTATTTTCCATATCGTAAGTTGTTGAGTATATATTGCAAAGATAGTTGAAATCTCCTATATTTCAAAGGGATGAGCGGCTTTTTTGGCGCCATTCGTGCTGTTCTATCCTTTTGCCCAACCCAAAGAGAGTACGCTGACGTGTACCATTCCGTCCCGCTGCAGAGCCTTTCCGCAGGCGCAGATGGTGGCCCCGGTGGTCACGATGTCATCGATGAGCAGCACATGTTTGCCCACCAATCCTGCGTTTTCGACCAGTTGAAAGGCATCTTCCACGTTCTCCGTGCGAGCCAACCGATTCTTGTGCGTCTGGCTGTCCTTGAACTTCATGCGTTTCAGTGCATGCCTCATGATGGGCAACCCGCACACCTGGCTCACCCCTTTTGCGATTTCAAGACTTTGGTTGTATCCCCTTTGACGCTCGCGGCCTTTCGTCAGCGGGACGGGTACGATGCAATCGATGCCCTGGAAAAATCCTTTAGTCTGAAACTCCTCGGCGGTTAGGCATCCTAATTGTTCGCCAATCTCTGGATGACCGCCATATTTCAGGGCGTAAATCATGCGACTTGCCTCCGACCGAGCTTGATAGAAGAACAGTGCTGCCGCACGTTCAATGGGGATGCGGGCCCAGAACAGTTGCGCCATCTCGTTGTCGTAGGCGTCGTCTTCGCAATGGGTGCGGGGCAAATGGAGGTTGCACGAGGCGCACAACGCCTGTTCGCCTTCGGTCAATCTCCGCCTGCATACCACGCAGGTGCGGGGAGATACCAGGTCAAGGATTCTGCTGATAAAACTAATCATCCATCCAGTCGTCGGCTTGGTCGATACATTGTTTAATCTGTTCAATGTCAAATCCCCTGCCCATGGCATAGCGGATGAGCTTCATGCTGCGCTCATAGTCATTACGACCCGTAACGGTTTTCCACTTACGATGGATGAGTGGCCGCAGGATGGCGATGTAGTCTTCGTCCGGAACCTCATCGAGAACCCTGTTTGACACATCCTTCGACACCCCTTTCTGATATAAGGCTTGCTCAATCTTGCGGCGTCCCCACTGGTTGTAAGTCATCTTGTCGTTGACAAACGCACGCGTGTAGCGTTCGTCATCAACGTATTTCCCGGCAATCAGTCGATCCATGATGCGCTCTTGAACCGTACTGTCCAAGCCCCAAAGGCTCATCTTCCGAACCATCTCTCCGCTGCAGTGTTCCGCTTTGGCACAAAGGGCAGACAGCTTGTTCCATGCCTCTTTTTCGGTCATTTCTTTCTTTTCGTTCATCATCCGTAATGTTTTCATGGGTTTTCGGTTTGACAAGAGCGGGTCGCTCTGGCCATTCTGTCCTTGCCAAAAGCGTCTTTTCGGATTTCTATATCGATGAAACCTACGTTTTTGAGCATTTTTTCCAGTTCGTTTCTATATAGCGGATTGATTTCAACATACAGTTTCCCGCCAGGTTTGAGTGCTTCGATGGCATAGCTGGCGATGGCTTTGTAGAACAGCAGTGGGTCGCTTTGTGGAACAAACAGAGCCGTGGATGGCTCGTATTTCAGCACGTTTTGCGCCATTTCTGCTGCTTCCGAAGGACAGATGTAGGGTGGGTTTGATACAATAATGTCCCATTTCATCGAGCCTTTTGGTGCCGCTAAGGCATCCCGAAGCGCAAAACCAACAGGTGCCTTCCATGCCTTTGCGTTTTCGCTCGCTATGAGCAACGCATCCTGAGAGATGTCCCACGCCGACACAGCCGCACCTGGAATGTCCAAATTGAGCGTCACTGCGAGGCATCCCGAGCCTGTCCCGATGTCCAAAATCGTGGTGGGTTCCCCGTCAGCCGATGTATGTTCGCTGACAATCCATGCGCAAAGCTCCTCCGTTTCTGGGCGTGGAATCAGCACCCCCGGTGCCACTTTGAACCTGCGACCGGCAAACTCAGCTTCACCTAATACATATTGTACGGGTTCTGCTTGCAGCAACCGCTGCATGATTTTCTCCAAAGAACGACCATCTTCTGCCGATAAATCGTTAACTTTGCCACACAGAATATCGGTGAGTGTCAATCCATAACGCACCTCCAATACCGTCCTAACCACTGCCTTCGCTTCGGCTTCATCGTATAGGGGGGTGAGTTGTTCCCAGAGTTCCCGATAATTTTTCATGGCAACAAATATACTAAAAAAATAAGAACATGAACCAAGAAGAGCTCGATAAAATGTACATGCGCCGCTGCCTTCAGCTGGCCAGGCAGGGTAGGGCTTTGGCTAAGCCCAATCCCATGGTGGGTGCGGTGATTGTTTATCAAGGCAGAATACTGGGTGAGGGCTATCATGTGCGGTGTGGACAGGCCCACGCTGAGGTCAACGCCTTCGCATCTGTCCATCCTGCTGACGAGCCTTTGCTGCCGCAAAGCACGCTCTACGTTAGTTTGGAGCCTTGTTGTCACACTGGCAAGACCCCTCCCTGCGCCGATTTAATCATCCGGAAACGAGTGAAACGCGTAGTGTGTGGCTGTATTGACCCATTTGCACAGGTGCACGGACGTGGTGTGCAGAAACTTCGTGATGCCGGCATTGACGTGACGGTTGGTGTGTTGGGCGACGAGTGCCGTGCGTTGAATCGGCAGTTTAACGTGTACAATACCCATGAACGCCCCTACATCCTACTGAAATGGGCCCAAACCGTCAATGGCTTTTTAGATGCCGATGGAGAGCCATTGGTATTGTCCACGCCATTCACCCAGATGCTGGTGCATCGGTTGCGGGCGCAGTACGACGCCATACTTGTTGGTCGTGTGACGGACGAACGCGAGCATCCGCTCCTCACGGTGCGTGAGTGGTCGGGCCCCGATCCCTTGCGCTTGGTGCTGCACGGCGGCATCACGCTCCCTCGGTTGTTGGCAGATTTGCATCAACAGCATATACAGTCGTTGATGGTAGAGGGTGGAGCCAAGACGTTGCAGAGCTTCATCGATGCAGGTTTGTGGGACGAAATACGCGTGGAGACCAGTGGTTTGTTGGTTTCGGAGGGTACGAAAGCACCCGTTTTACCAGCTGGACTGACTTTGCTGAAACGTGAGGTGTACGATGATAACGTGGTGGATACGTTCGGTCGAGGGGAAACCTTGGACATCTGACGATCATGGTTGTCAAGGTCTGTTCAAGGTGTTTAGGAACGACATGGCAACTCATTGAAAAATAAAGATTTATAGATACAAAAACAAACCCATTGAGATTGGGTGCCAATATCAATGAGTTTGGATGCCAATTGCATTGACTTTGAAGCCCAAAGTCAATGCAATTACTTTTGTATTCCAAAGTGCTTGTTCGGCCTATGCTCTATCGTTAATGCTAAGGTAGGCCTATTGAGGGTGTCTTGGTGGTTGATGAGCCACTTGTTGTGCGTAGAGATGGAGCGGAAAAAAGCACAGACGACAGCACAAAGCAGTATCATGATTTTGGAAATTTGTTGTCATCTGCCATGATAATCGTGATGCCGTCGCTTGCTTTTTGAGAATTGTCTTAATTTCTATTCGCATTTCAAAAAGTTTTTGTTCCTTTGCAAGTAAATCATAAAATAGTTTGTCAATTAATCTAACCAATCAACATGAAACATCAACTTATTTTACTACTCTTGGCATGTACTGTGTCGGTTCATGCGAAAGTAAAATTACAGCCCATGTTCAGTGACAACATGGTGTTGCAGCAACAAACTGATGCTCCTATCTGGGGTGAAGCTGCACCAGGAAAAACAGTTACGGTGAAAACCTCTTGGAACCATAAAACTTATTCGGCGAAAGCTAACACTAATGGTCGTTGGAATGTCAAAGTGCAGACACCAAAGGCTGGCGGTCCTTACCAAATCATCGTATCCGACGGAAAACCTGTGACCTTGAAGAATGTGATGATAGGCGAGGTGTGGCTGTGTACAGGACAGTCTAACATGGAAATGCCCGTTGATGGATGGGGAAAAATCAAGAACTATCAGCAAGAAATTGTTGAGGCTCAAAACCATCCCAACATTCGTCTGCTGAACATTAAGCGAGCAACGAGTTCAAGTCCGCTAAGCCATGTGGAGGCCGTGAATAATGGTTGGGAAGTTTGTTCGTCACAGAGCATTCATGAATTTTCGGCCGCAGGATATTTCTTTGGCCGCAACCTTCAGAAATACCGCAATGTACCCATCGGCTTGATAGAAACTTGCTGGGGTGGAACAGTGGCAGAGGCATGGACCAGTAAGGAGGCTTTGTCCATGATGCCTGACTTCCAGAACGCGCTTGAAGCCGTAAGTAAGATGCCGACGGATCAAGCTGGTAGGCAGGCAGCGTACGACCAAGAATTGGACAAGTGGTGGACTCAGCTCAATAAGGCTGACAAGGGATATACGCAATCAAAGCCTGTTTGGGCCGCAGCATCGTTGTCTGATGAACAGTGGCTCAATGCACAAGTACCTGGGATCTTTGAACAAAACGGCTATCCGGGCTTCGATGGTGTGGTTTGGTACCGCAAGGTTATTGAGATTCCCGCTAAGTGGCAAGGTAAGAAACTCACTCTTTCTTTGGGTGCGATAGACGACAACGATGTCACTTACTTTAACGGAGTAGAGATCGGACGCACACAGGGATGGAACTTGCCACGCAAGTATACCGTTCCGGCTAAGCTCGTCAAGAAGGGTAAAGCCGTCATTGCGGTGCGCATCATCGATACCGGTGGCGATGGAGGTATGTACGGTGAGGCGCATGACATGAAGTTGTCGGGGCCACGAAACGAAGAGATTTCACTGGCAGGGATTTGGAAAAGTCGTGCATCCGTCGGCATCAAGGACATAGCTCCGATGCCGGTGAATACAGCTAATGATCCCAATGTAGTTACCTTCTTGTATAATGCAATGCTCAATCCGTTGATTCCATACGCAGTCAAGGGCGCCATTTGGTACCAAGGTGAAGCCAATGCCGACCGTGCTTATCAGTATCGTGAGTTGCTGCCGTTGATGATTACGGACTGGAGGAATAAGTGGGGGTATGACTTTCCGTTCTATATCGTTCAGTTGGCCAACTTCATGCAGGTGAAAGACCAGCCGTCTGAGTCGGCTTGGGCAGAGCTTCGTGAAGCGCAAGCCATGACCCTGCGCACGGCAAACACGGGCTTGGCATGTTCCATAGATATTGGTGAGGCGAATGACATTCATCCTAAAAACAAGCAAGAGGTAGGCCGCCGGTTGGCTTTGGCTGCACTGGCCAACACCTATGGCATGAAACTGCCTTATTCGGGGCCTGTGTATCGTTCACATGTCGTTGAAGGAAATAAAATAAGAATCTATTTTAATCATGTGGAGAATGGCTTGAAAAGCAAGGCGGGTGATAAGCTACAAGGCTTCGCGGTGGCAGGACTTGACCACAAGTTCCACTGGGCTGACGCTACGATTGACGGCAACAGTGTGGTGGTTCATTGTCCTGAAGTTACCTTTCCGATAGTAGTCAGATACGCTTGGGCAGACAATCCCATCTGCAATTTGTATAACAGTGCTGATCTTCCTGCTGTCCCATTCCGCACAGACGATTGGCCAGGTGTAACTTCTCACATAGGAAAGATCCGATGAAATCTTTATTTTCGAAGTCTGACGGCTCTGTCATCGGCATCAAAACGGATATGTTCACTTTCGATGAAATGGCGCAAAGTACCATCTTCTATGAGCTGTTTTGTCGTCCCAGTGTGTAGCTTTCGTTGATTATCCAGCAGCCATATCTCGTCTGTTATCTGTAAAGCCAGTTCGATGTCATGGATGGATAAGAACACGGTTTTGTCCAACTCATGTGCCAATTGGGCCAACAGACGCAGCGTGTCTACCTTACTTTGGAAATCAAGAAAGGCCGTTGGTTCGTCTAAGATGATGATGGGCGTTTGCTGAGCCAGGGCTTTTGCCATCATCACCTTTTGCCGTTCACCATCACTTAGGCTCGAAATATTCCTTTCAGCCAACTGCTCGATGCCCACCAGTTGCATGGCATTCGAAACAATTTTGCGGTCTTCGTTCGACAAAACGCCCCAAAATCCCGTGTAGGGCGTGCGTCCCAAGCTCACCAATTCGCTCGCGGTAAGATTCCGGATGTCCATTCTTTCCGTCAGAACCACACTGATTTTTTCGGCCAATTCATGATGGGATAGCCTTTCCAAGGGCGTACCTTGAATGTATATTTCGCCCGCTATGGGCGGTATAAAGCCCGCCAGTGTACGCAAAAGAGTAGATTTTCCCACGCCGTTCCGCCCCAGCAAACAGGTCAACCGACCGCTGTTCAGAGTAGCGTTGATATCCGATACGACCGCATGTTTGCCGTATCCGATGGACAAATTGTATAATTGAATGGTCTGCATGTCTGTTGCAAAGATAGCGATTTACGCAAAATATAACGTTCGTAGCTCGTCAATTCTTGCTAAAAAGCGTATCTTTGTCCGTACTTATGTCATTACAATCGGCCATTTCAGAACTCAAACGTCAGAAGTTGTTACTCCAATTGGAGTACGCAACCGAGAAGGATGCTTTCCGTAAGCAGACGGAGATGATGGGTATAGCCCGAAAGGTAAAGCGCGGTGATGCATGGTTTCCCGTCCGCGTGGGCAAGAGTTTTTACAATTCGCTCAATCAGTTGGCTGTCGAAGTGTTTCGTCATGTCGATGAAGAGATTAGTCACAATTTTGAATACGGCCGGCCGGTTGCCTTTTTTCAGATGGTTCAGAAGGCAGGAAGACACGATGAAATGGGCAAAAACAATGCATCCACAGCTTCAAAATCACTTTCTTATTTCCCCGTCACAGGTATGGTAAGCTATGCCGATAACGACCGAATGGTGGTCACGTTGCCTGACAATGGCATGGTTACCTCCATCCAAACGGCCGAGCAGGTGGGCGTACAACTGTTCTTTGACGAGACTTCTTATCGGTTGATGTTCGATGCCTTAGACCGCGTGATGAATGCCAAAGACAACCGACTGGCCTATCTTCGCAACCTTTTTTATTCGACTTCGCAGACTGCCGAGTGCTTTTCTTTTGATGACATTAGGTTTCCTTGGCTCAATGACCTGCAAGCAGAAGCCGTGAACAAGGTGTTGAAAGCCAAGGATGTGATGGTAGTTCACGGTCCTCCAGGCACCGGCAAGACCACCACACTCGTGGAGGCAATCTACGAAACCCTCAAGCGTGAGAGTCAAGTTTTGGTCTGTGCGCAGAGCAATATGGCGGTCGATTGGATTAGTGAGCGGCTTGTTGACCGGGGCGTGAACGTGCTTCGCATCGGCAATCCCACACGGGTGAACGATAAAATGCTGTCGTTTACCTACGAACGTAGGTTCGAATCACATCCCGATTATCCGCAATTGTGGGCCATACGCAAAGCCCTGCGGCAACTCAAACAGCACCGTAAGGCCGCTGGTTCTGGCTTCCATCAGAAGGTGGAACGTCTTCAAGAACGGGCAACCGAATTGGAGATACGCATCAAAGGACAGCTCTTTGGAGAAGCAAGGGTCATCGCTTCCACCTTAACAGGTGCTGCAAACCGTCTTCTGGTGGGTCAAAAGTATCAGACACTGTTCATTGATGAGGCTGCACAGGCATTGGAAGCTGCCTGCTGGATAGCCATCCGCAAGGTTCACCGCGTGGTGTTGGCGGGCGACCACTGCCAGTTGCCGCCGACAATCAAAAGCATTGCTGCCTTAAAGGGTGGTCTGGACAAAACGCTGATGCAACGCATTGTAGAGAATAAACCAGAAGTAGTGACGATGCTTGGCTTGCAATACCGCATGAATGATCAGATTATGCGCTTCTCGAGCGACTGGTTTTATCACGGAAAAGTTCAGAGTGCGCCAGCTATTAAGTATCGGGGAATCTTGGATTATGATGTTCCCATCCAGTGGATAGATACCGCCGAACAGGCAGAAAACGCCCATTTCATCGAGGAATCTGCATCGGACACACCGACTTTTCAAGAACATTTTGTGGGTGAAAGCTTTGGCAGAATCAATGAAGATGAGGCCGAATTAACCCTCAGCACGCTTGAACAGTATTTCAATAAGATTGGTAAGCAGCGTTTATTGGACGAAACTGTCGACGTAGGTATCATCTCTCCGTATCGCGCACAGGTGCAGTATTTGCGACGATTGTTGAAAAAACGCGCCTTTTTCAAGCCCTTTCGTCATCTCATCAGCGTGAACACGGTTGATGGCTTTCAAGGACAGGAACGAGATGTGATTCTCATTTCGCTGGTCAGGGCAAACGATGATGGACAGATAGGCTTTCTTCGTGACCTGCGGCGGATGAACGTTGCCATGACACGAGCCCGAATGAAACTCATCATCTTAGGACATGTTCCCACGCTGGTGCGCCATCCTTTCTATAAAAAACTGTATGACCATACGCAGAGTTTACAACAAGATGCTGTTTGGTAAACATGCTCTAAATCTCTAAACACAAAATAATATGTTAGAACGCGACTACATTATGCGGCTTATCCGCGAGTTTCTGGCAGCCCTGGCCCGACTGTTAGAGAAGAAAGAAGTGACCGACAGGCACGAGGAACTCAAGAAACTGTACGACCAATATGTGGGTCCTTACACTTTCTACCATCTGGCCCCGGTGGAAAAAGTCATTGAGACCCTTGGCCAAGAGGATGAAGAAAAGCGATTTTACAAGATGGAAATGCTGGCTGAACTCTATCTGGCAGAGGCTGACATGGTGTCGAAACCCGAAGGCGACCTGTTGCTTAAGAAGTCTTTTGCGCTGTTCGATTTCCTCGATCATTACAGCAAGACCTACTCGATAGACCGCCTCAAGAAGATGGATGCCATCCAACAAAGATTATCAAACAACAACAAAAACGAAATCAAAACTACCTAAAATGACAAGCAAAGTAAATTCTTTCAGGAAAAGTATGATCCTGGTCGTGGCTGCATTGACACTCGCTACAAGCGGCATGGCACAGAATAAGAAAATGAGCGGCAACCCCATCTTCCCGGGATGGTATGCCGATCCAGAAGCTGTGGTATACAATGGTGAGTATTGGGTGTTCCCCACTTACTCGGCACCTTTTGAAGAACAAACCTTTCTGGATGCGTTCTCGTCGCCCGACTTGGTGAACTGGACGAAGCATCCACGGGTGCTTGACAACTCAAATGTGAAGTGGGTACGGCGCGCCATGTGGGCTCCGGCGGTGATACATGCCAACAACAAGTATTATCTCTTCTTCGGTGGAAACGACGTACACGAAGGAGAAGTGGGCGGTATTGGCGTTGCTGTGGCCGACAGGCCAGAAGGTCCGTACAAAGATGCGCTGGGCAAACCGCTCATCAACGAAATTGTTAATGGGGCACAACCTATTGATCAGTTTGTCTTTAAGGACGATGATGGACAGTATTACATGTACTATGGCGGCTGGGGACACTGCAACATGGTGAAATTGGCTCCCGACTTGCTGAGCATTGTACCTTTCCCCGACGGGGTAACGTACAAGGAAGTAACCCCCAAGAACTATGTGGAAGGCCCGTTCATGTTGAAAAAAGACGGAAAATACTACTTCATGTGGTCTGAAGGTGGATGGACTGGCCCAGATTATTGCGTGGCCTATGCCATCTCTGACTCACCTTTCGGTCCCTTCGAGCGCGTAGGAAAGATTCTCGAACAGGATGACAAAATCGCACGGGGAGCAGGCCATCACTCCGTCATTAAGGGCAATGGCAAAGACGAGTGGTACATTGTGTACCACAGACGCCCATTGACAGAAACCGATGGAAACCATCGTGAGACCTGCATTGACCGCATGTATTTCGATAAAAACGGCTTCATCAAACCCGTCAAGATGACCGTGGAGGGTGTGAAGGAGGTGAAGAAACGTAAGTAAAAAAGTTGAACAGCAAAGCAAGTGTTTACTGTTAAGCATTTAAAGTCTTTGACTTTGGTGGGAAAACTCTTTGAGTTTGTACCCCAAAGTCAAGGACTTTTCCATGCAAAGTCAATGCTGTTGTTGAACCCTTTGTCAGCCTTGGATAGAGAGGGGTAGGCAGTTTATGTCAAGGAATGTATCGACTGACAAATTTCTTGACAACTTCCGTATATTCTTGCCGATGATCCCGGTAGCTCTCAGCGTGTTTAGAACCCTTAGCTATCCATAGCTGTTTAGGTTGAGATTTGGCTTTGTAAAGCGGATATACCATATCGGTTCGCACATATGTGTCGCTGTCGCCATGGATAAAGAGCATGGGCTTTTTGCATTTGGACACCTGCTTCAAGGGCGAAGCTTCCCCAAACGACCATCCGTATAGCAGCTTGTTTAGTGCGCTGGCCGTGTAAAGCAGGGGGAAGGGTGGTAGCCCAAACTGTGTTTTCAGTTCGTTTTTGAACTCGTCCCACACGCTGGTGTAACCACAATCCTCCACAAAGCACTTGACATAGTTGGGCGTGTCTTCACCCGCAACGCACATGGTGAGTGCGGCTCCCATGGAGATACCGTGGACCACTTGCTCGGAATGGCCGGTTGAATCGCTGAAAAGCGAGTCGGCAATGGCCATCCAGCGCAGCACGTCGTGGCGCTCTTTCCATCCCATTTGTACCATTTCGCCTTCACTCCAACCATGGGCATGGTGGTCGGGTAGCAGCACGTTGTAACCCATGCGGGCATAGATGTGGGCTATCTGCATCATGCCTGCGTGAGTGTCGTGGTATCCATGCAATACTATAGCCGTCTTGTGTGTGGGTTGTGGCGCATAAATGAAAACGGCATGATGCTGCTCATCGTCTTGCATCGTTACCAGGGTGTCATGGATGAGGTTGCCTTGGGTAAGGCTGTCTATCCAGGGTTTAATTTCTGGGTTGTCATTGATGACGTGCGCAAAACGGTCTTGGTAGGACACGTTGATGGGGTAGGGGCGTCTCAACGAGTATTCTATCATGTAAATACTGCCACCAACGAGTGCCAGTAGCACAACGATGGTGACAGTAATGAATGTGATTTTAAGCCTTTTTCGCATCAAAATCTTGGTTATTTATACAGTTTGTACAGCTCCAGATTAGCCTTTCTTACCCGATTTTCGTCCAGCTTAATTACCTTTCTGTCATAGGTCATCAGTCCGTTCACCTCACCTTCAACATCGGTTGTTTGTGTATATACTGCTGCGGAGAAGCCCTGACGAATCATGGGTTTGAGTTCTTCCAGCAGCTCAACGTAGCGGTCTGTAACCTCTTTGCTGTTCTTGAATTCTACATAACCCCAGTTGCGATCAGCCTGCCAGAGGTGTCCTTTCAGCGGCAGTCCCAATCCACCAAACTCGCCGAGCACTGTCGTGCGGTTGAAGTCGTAGAGATACATCATCGGTCCAGGATAGTTGTGTAGATCCAGGATGTCGCCCGTCTTAATGTGGTTGCCACCACTGGCCGGGTTGATGAGACGCGTAGGATCGAGCGCTTTCGTAAATGCGGTAATCTCTTTGGTCTTGAATTGTCCCCAAGATTCATTGAAAGGTGTCCACACAACGATGGAAGGATAGGAGTAGAACTGGTTGATGATGGCTTTCCACTCTTGCTTGAAGTTTTCTTCCGATTCGGCTGAACGGCTGGCCAAGCGGCCTGTTTCCTGATAGTACTCGTGGTTCTGCCAATCGGGTCCGTGCTGAATGTCGCCCATAGGCATGTCCTGCCATACCAGAATCCCCAGCTTGTCACAGGATGTATACCAACGAGCCGGCTCCACTTTCATGTGCTTGCGAATCATGTTGAAGCCCATGTCCTTGGTCTTTTTGATATCGTACACCATGGCTTCTTCTGTGGGAGCTGTGAAAAGACCGTCGGGCCAGTAACCTTGGTCGAGTGGGCCATATTGGAAAAGGTTCTTGTTGTTGAGCTGCATACGCCACACACCAGCACCATCACGCACCGATGAAATCTTGCGCATGGCACTGTAGCTCTTCACAACATCCACGGTTCTGCCACCCGAGAGGAGGGAGATTTCTAGGTCATACAAGAACGGAGAATCTGGTGTCCACAGTTTTTGGTTCTGTACAAACAGCTCTACTTCCTGACCGGCGATGGCCTTTCCCTTTGCAACAATCTCGTTGCCGTCTTTCATCACAACGCTAATCACGTCGCCCTGTTGAGCTCCTTCTGTCTTTGTGCATACCGTCAGCTTACTTTCATCAATGTTAGGAGTGTTGTAAACGGCTGCAATGTGCTTCTTGTTGACAGGCTCCAACCATACCGTTTGCCAGATGCCGGTGACGGGTGTGTACCAGATTCCTTCTGGTTTAGTACGTTGTTTTCCTACAGGTTGGTGTCCGTCAGTCGTCGGATCCCATACCCTCACGACCAACTTTTGCTGTCCGCTCTTTAAATATGGTGTGATGTCAAAGCTGAAAGCGGAGAAACCACCCTTGTGAGAGCCTATCTTGATGTCGTTAAGGAACACGTCGGCTTTCCAATCAACCGCACCAAAATGCAGCAGAACGTTCTTGCCCGACCAAGCAGCCGGCACATTGAAGGTGCGCTCGTACCACAGTTCTTTGTCCTTGCCAACGGTCTTCTGTACCCCTGAAAGGCTCGACTCGATGGCGAAAGGCACCAAAATCTTGCCGTCGTTGATATTCGTTCCGGCAGCTCCACGGTTGCGAATGGCATAGTTCCACAATCCATTGAGGTTTTGCCATTGACTTCTTTCCATGATTGGGCGGGGGTACTCGGGCAACACGTTGTTGGGGTTTACCTTGTTGGCCCAGTCTGTCTTAATCTTGTCACCAACAGGTTTCCATTGTGCCATGGCTGCCGTATAGACAGACAAGGCGAGTAAAAGAACGCTTAGTTTTTTCATTTTTTTTAGTTATAACGATGTTAAGATAAATAATGATGCTTCAAAGTTACGCATTTTCATCCGAATAGTAGGCGGAAAGAAGATGTTGTAGCATCTTTTTACAATTATTAGCAAAATGAATAAAGAGGAATCGTTGCATTTATTTTGCTATGCTCTTGAATTCAAGTAACTTTGCACAAATTATGAGTACGCAAGACATTAAAAACGTAAGGAACCATCATACAGGCTTGACAGATGAACAGGTGGCGGCTAACAGGATAAAATTTGGTAAAAACATACTGACGCCACCCCCCACAGCCTCATTGTGGAAATTGTATTTGGACAAGTATCGTGACCCCATCATTCAAGTGCTTTTGGTTGCTGCTGCTGTCTCTTTGGTATTGGCTTTCGTTGAACAGAACTTTACAGAGACCATTGGTATCTTTGTTGCCATCTTCTTTGCAACCAGCATCGGCTTTTACTTTGAGCGGGATGCAGCCAAGAAATTTAACATTCTCAATGCGCTGAATGAAGAGTCGTTGGTGAAGGTTCGACGCAATGGGCATGTTGTTGAGATTCCTCGTAAGGATGTGGTAGTAGGCGATTTGATGATTATCGAGGTGGGTGACGAGATACCTGCCGACGGAAAACTCGTCAAGGGCGTGGATTTGTTGATAGACGAGTCGTCGTTGACGGGCGAACCCATCTGCTCAAAGGGTATTGATGTGGATGATGACGAGGAGGATGAAGCACATGAAAAAACCTACCCTCATGATGCAGTCTTGCGCAGTACGATGGTCATGAATGGCAGTGGCGCAGCCGTTGTTACAGCAGTTGGTGACGCTACGGAGATTGGCAAGGTGGCTCGTAACTCGAGCGAGATAACGCATACCCAAACGCCTTTGGATACCCAATTAGCCAAATTGGCTAAACTCATCTCGGTAGTTGGGTCGGCAGTGGCTGTTGCTGCCTTCATCATCTTCCTCATACACGACATCCTTGTCAACGATGCGGTATGGCATGGCACTGATTATTTCAAGATGGCCGAGGTGGTGTTGCAGTATTTCATGATGGCTGTAACGCTGATTGTGATGGCCGTACCCGAAGGACTTCCCATGGCCGTAACCTTGAGTTTGGCGCTGAACATGCGCAGGATGTTGAAGAGCAACAACCTCGTTAGGAAGCTGCATGCGTGTGAAACGATGGGGGCAGTGACGGTAATCTGTACGGATAAAACGGGTACCTTGACGGAAAACAAGATGACGGTTATGGAGATGACAGGCTCTTTAGTCGTTACGGAGGTGTCTGAACACGATGCACTGGCTCAAGCTATTGCCCTCAATACAACGGCTGAGTTGGGAGAAGATGGCGCTGGAATTGGTAATCCAACGGAAATAGCTCTGCTGACATGGCTGCAAAAACATGGTGTTGACTATCAAACCATCCGTAACCAAGCCACAACGATTGCACAGTTGCCATTCTCAACAGAAAACAAATACATGGCAACCGTTGCAGAGATGGGCGGCAGGAAGTATCTCTTTGTTAAGGGAGCACCTGAGATTGTGATGAACTTCTGCACCTTGTCTGAGGCCGAGAAACAATCCTATCAGTCTACTTTGTTGGGCTATCAGCTCAAAGCCATGCGTACTTTGGCGTTTGCTTGCAAGCAACTTGAAGCGGATGCGCTATCCAATATCCAAATAAGGAATCACTTACAAAATCTCTCTTTGCAATGCGTTGCAGCGATTAGTGACCCTGTTCGCGTGGATGTTCCAAATGCTGTTAACCAATGTCAGCAAGCGGGTATCGAGGTGAAGGTAGTGACGGGAGATACGCAAGCCACCGCTATAGAGATAGCAAGGCAGATAGGTGTCTGGAATGATGATACGCCCAAGGAGGCTGCACTGACTGGTCCAGAGTGGAATGCACTGTCGGATGAAGAGGCATACGAGCGTGCTCATACCATCAAAGTGATGTCGCGTGCCCGTCCATCGGATAAACAACGACTCGTGGAAATGCTGCAAAAGCGCAAGGAAGTAGTGGCTGTGACGGGCGATGGAACCAATGATGCGCCCGCATTGCATTATGCTCATGTGGGTTTGTCATTAGGCTCGGGAACCAGTGTGGCCAAGGAAGCCAGCGACATGACGTTGCTCGACGACTCGTTTGGCTCTATCGCGCATGCCGTGATGTGGGGTCGTTCGTTGTATAAGAACATCCAACGTTTCCTGTTTTTCCAGCTCATTGTCAACATCACTGCACTACTTCTTGTTCTTGGAGGGGCTTTCATCGGTGTGGAGATGCCGCTTACGGTCACACAGATATTGTGGGTGAACCTCTTGATGGATACCTTTGCAGCCATGGCATTGGCCACTTTGCCTCCTTCGCGCGAGGTGATGAAAGACAAACCGCGTAAGGAAAACGAGTTCATTCTTAATAAAGAGATGCGACAAGATATTCTGTTTTGCGGCGTGACCTTCTTCATTCTGCTGTCTGCCATGCTTGTTTATTGCGAGCGTGATGGCTCGCAAGGCATCAGTATGCGTGAGTTGACCATCTTCTTCACAACCTTCGTGATGATTCAGTTGTGGAACTTGTTCAATGCAAAGACGCTCGGTTCTAACCATTCGGCATTCCGTTATCTATGGAAAGACAAGGGACTGCTACTCGTGTTGCTGTTGGTTATCTTGGGACAGTGGCTCATCGTGACCTTCGGAGGTAAGATGTTCCGCACCGTACCGCTGTCGCTCAGCGACTGGTTGGGCATCATTGGCTTTACTTCTGTCGTGCTTTGGGTGGGTGAACTATGGCGATGGACGAAACGATTAAGGGTAAGAAAGTCATGAAACAGAATGTCAAAAACATCATATTTGACCTGGGTTGCGTGCTTGTAGGGCTTGATAAACAGCGTTGCGTGCGTGCTTTTGAACAGATAGGGGCTGGGGACGTTGCCTCTTATGTTCGGGATCATCGCACGGCTGATTTGTTCTTTGACATTGAAACGGGCCGAATGACGACGGAAGAGTTTTGTGATGAGGTTCGCAGCATGAGCAGATGCAAGGCCGAGAATAAGGAAATTGTCTGGGCATGGAACCAACTTTTGGTGGGTATTCCTGATGAGAAGAAACAACGTTTGGTTGACTTGAAGAAGGAATATCGACTTTTCTTGTTGAGCAACACCAATGACATGCACTGGCAGAAATGTGTGAAAGATTTCTTTCCCTATCACAATTTGGGGGTAAACGATTATTTCGAAGACGTTTATCTGTCGTACAAGTTGCAGCTTGCGAAGCCCGATCGCAGGATTTTTGAGGCCGTGTTGATGCACTCACAGCTGCAAGCAGCAGAGACACTCTTTATTGATGACGTGAAAGAAAACTGTGAATCGGCCGCACAACTGGGTATCCAGGTGATGCACGAGACTACAGGTAACGATTGGTTAAATGCGTGGTAAGGATATGAAAACCATGATATTGGATGAGAAAACGGTTCTAACGAGCCCCTGTGTGGCAACCATTGGATTCTTCGATGGGGTGCATTTGGGGCATCAATTCTTGATACATCAGGTCGTGAAGACAGCTCGTGATGCGGGATTGTCGTCCATGGTCATCACGTTTGACAAGCATCCTCGCCAAGTGTTACACAGCCATTATGTCCCCGAACTGCTGACCACGATCGAGCAAAAGCTGCAACTGCTGTCAGCAACTGCTGTTGATCAGGTCGTGGTATTGCCCTTTACGCAAGAGATGGCGAGTATGACAGCCCAACAATTCATGGCCGATGTGCTCCAACGTCGGTTACAGGTACGAAAGTTGGTGATTGGTTATGATAATCGGTTTGGACACAATCGGGAAGAAGGATTTGACGATTATGTGCGCTATGGACGAGCATTAGGCATCGAGGTGATACGCAGTGAGGAGTTTTCTTTGGGCAAAGATGCCGTGCATGTGAGTTCTTCAGCCATTCGAAAATACATCCATGAGGGTTCAATGGAGCAGGTCAATCGCTGTTTGGCGCGTCCCTATGTGCTCACGGCTCATGTCGTTGATGGGTGTAAAGAGGGTCGGAAACTTGGCTTTCCTACAGCCAATCTCAATTTAAGCGAAATCACTCAGCTGCTTCCGGCCATGGGTGTTTATGCTGTGAAAGCGCAGGTAGCGGGGACAGGACCATGGTATCGGGCGATGACCAGCATCGGTATGCGACCTACCTACAATGGAACAAGCCTGACAATTGAAACTCATATCCTCGAAGGATTTCATGAAAACATCTATGATAAGCAACTTTCCGTGGCCTTTTTCAAACGGCTTCGCGGTGAAAAGCGGTTTGACAGTTTGGCGTTGTTACATGCTAAAATAACGGAAGATGCACAGGAAGTAAATCATTATTTTAACAAAATAGAGAAATGATGCGCAAATCAATCAAAGGAATATTAGACATTGCATGGTATTTAGTGGTGTTTATCATGCTTCAAGTGTTGGTCACTTATCTGGTCAGCATCGTGTCTTTGCTGCACAATGGCATGGACTTCGGAACCGCTTTGCATTATCTTCAGTCGCATCGTGTGTTCAGTTCGACGACGGTCATCGCCACTTCTGTCGTTTCCAGTGTGCTGACAATCGTCTTATTCATGTCACTTAAATGGACACCTGTGGCACGTTCGTATGTGCGCAGTAAGCCTTGGATGGCGTTGTTTTGGGTGGTTTTACTATCATTGGGCACCATCATCCCCTCTGCATGGCTACTTGAACAGATGGAAGTGGAGGCACCTTCTGGCTTAGAACGAATGCTCAATGCCCTGATGGGCAATCGGTGGGGGCATCTATCGGTCGACATTTTGGTGCCAATTGCCGAAGAAACAGTTTTCAGAGGCGCCATTCTTCGCACCTTACTCCAACTCTTCCGGGGGCGTACAGCTTGGCTGTCCATCATCCTTTCGGCGTTGTTTTTCGGTCTTGCACATTTCAATATGGCTCAATTGCCGCACGCTTTTCTCGTGGGTTTGTTGTTGGGATGGATGTATGTACGCACCAACAGTATTGTACCTGGCATTGTTTTGCATTGTGTCAACAACTCTACTGTATTCATGGTGTATAATCTCATTCCCAGCTCAGCTAATGGTAATCTTGTTGATATCTTTGGAGGTAGCCAGCAAGCCGTGTGGATGAGTTTGCTCTTATCACTGTGCATCATGCTTCCAGCCTTGTTCCAATTGTCCCGAAGACTAAAGAAAGCCGAACCAGAGGCATAGCTGTTGGGTTGTTGGTGGGTAGACATGAACATGAAATGTCTAAAATAGCGAAACGCCACCCCATTGGTGGCGTTTCTTAAGTACGTTAGTATGTTATGAAAAATTTGAGAGAAAAGTGAAGCTTCACAGCTTCGTTTTTGTTTTACTAAACATGTTTTATAATTGAGAAAGCATAGAAATTATCTTATTTGATGATGGTAGCCGGCTGCACATCTGCGGGTGTTATGTTGCTTTGTTGCATGCTGTCTATCGTCGCAGAGTCGCCAATGGCCACTGAAGTACCTTGCTGTAGTTGTTCTGTTCCATCATAGGATGCACCTATGTTATCGTTGTTCTGCATGAACGGAACCTGCAATGCGTTGCTCAACGTCAGGATAATGGCTACCACGGCGGCTGCCTTGAAGAGCGGCATCAGCCGTTGTCTCATTTTGATGGTGCGCGCCTTGACCGGTGTTGGCTCATCGATCATGGACAGAATCTTCTCATCAAAGTCGCTTCCCAGTACCTTTTGGGTTGCTTCTTGTTGAGCGTATACGAACAATGCGCGATACTTTTGCAAGTCCGCAGGAACGTCTTCCTGACTGAAGAACGTGCGGAGAATCTCTTCTTCTTGAAGCGTTGTCTCGCATGCCCAATAGCGTTCCAATAGTTGTTCGATATATTTATAATCCATAATTGTCGTATTTTTGAAATCTTTCTTTTACCGTTTGCCGGGCTCTGAAGATGTTTACCTTCACTTGTTCTTCACTGATGCCCAGTATTTTGGCAATTTCTTTGTAAGGCTTTCCCTCGAAATCTCTGAGTTGCATGCAGCTTCTTTGTTTTTCTGGAAGCGCATTAACGAGGTTTCTCACAAGTTCTATTCTGTCTTGTTGTAGGGTATCCTCGAATGGTGTCGAGGAGGTGTCTGGGCTTTCTGTCTGCCTTTCTTCGAGCGAATCATTGAGATTGTCGTGCTTCTTGATTCTGTCGAGCGCTAAGTTGCGGCAGATAGTGATGCTGAAGGCTTCTATTGATTCTATCTCATTCCAGCTTTCACGCTTGTCCCAAACCTTTATCAGTGTGTCTTGTACGATGTCTTGGGCCTCCTCATGACTGAGGGTGATGCGCAAAGCTAACCTGTAGAGCGCATCTTTGAGCGGTAAGACATCGTTACGAAAACTGATATTCTTCATCTTTGCCTCTAATTAAATGACGATTGGGATAGGGATAAGTTACATGCACCTGCAGATTTAACTATTTTTTTAGGTTAATCAGTAGGATGAATCTTGCCTTTTTTGCTATTGGTGAAGCCTTCTTTACAAGAAGTAGACGTTGGTGGAACTGTGTGCAGCAGGTATAAAAAAGCGTGCCGCCACCACGGATTATTCCAGGTAAGTGTATCCGTAAAGTCCTGAACGGTAGTTGTTCAAAAACTCTTTTCCTTCTTCCAAGGATATTTTCCCCAGCTTAACACTCTTCGTTACCCATGTTTCCAGTTGTCTAACCAGCTTCTTCGGATTGTATTGAACATAGTCGAGCACCTCGTCTACGGTCTCTCCATCAATCACTTGGTCAATGCTGTATTTGCCGTTTTTCACGGAAATGTGCACGGCGTTGGTGTCGCCAAAGAGATTGTGCAGGTCGCCTAAGATTTCCTGGTAGGCCCCAACAAGGAACACACCGAGGTAGTAAGGCTCGCCTTTCTTCAATGGGTGTAGAGGCAATACATGTGAAATATTGCGGTTGGTCACGAAGTTTGCTATCTTTCCATCGCTGTCGCAGGTGATGTCTTGCAGTGTGGCATTGCGTGTGGGACGTTCGTCCAGTCGCTGAATCGGTAGGATAGGGAAGAGCTGATCGATGGCCCAACTGTCGGGAAGTGACTGGAAGAGGGAGAAATTACAGAAGTATTTATCGGCCAATAGCTTGTCAAGATTCCTCAACTCATCAGGGACATGCTTCATTGACTTGGACAACATGTTGATTTCCCGACACACACTCCAGTACATGCTTTCTATCTCTGCGCGCGTTTGTAGGTCGACAATGCCCAGAGCGAACAAGTCGAGTGACTCTTCGCGTATTTGCTCTGCATCGTGCCAATCTTCCAACATCGAGCGCGGATTGAGGTTATCCCATATCTCATACAGATCTTTTACCAGCTGGTGTTCTTCTTCGGTTGGCTCAAATTCATCAGGCATGGACGGTAGACTGGCTGTTTCCAGCACGTCAATGACCAACACCGAGTGGTGCGCTGTCAATGACCGACCGCTCTCTGTGATGAGGTTTGGGTGTGGCACGCCATTCTTGTTGGCCGCATCAATGAAGGTGTAAATACAGTCGTTGACATACTCTTGGATGGAGTAATTCACCGAGCTTTCGCTGCTCGACGAGCGCGTTCCGTCATAATCTACGCCCAGTCCGCCCCCACAGTCCACGAAATCAACGTTGTACCCCATCTTATGTAGGTTGATGTAGTATTGCGCGGCCTCGCGGAGAGCCGTCTGTATGCGGCGAATCTTGGTGATTTGAGAACCGATGTGGAAGTGGATGAGATGCAGACAGTCTTTGAGTCCTTTCTCCTCCAGCATCTTCAAGGCCAGCAGAAGTTCAGATGAATTCAGGCCAAACTTCGAGGCATCGCCGCCGCTGTCTGCCCATTTACCCGAGCCAGATGATGCCAACTTGATTCGAATACCAATGTTCGGTCGCACACCAATCTTCTTCGCAGCCTTGGCGATGATATCCAGTTCGTTCAGTTTCTCAATGACAATAAAGATGCGCTTGCCCATCTTTTGCGCTAAAAGTGCCAGCTCTATGTAGCTCTGGTCTTTGTATCCGTTGCAAATGATGAGTGAGTCGCTCTGGCATTGCACGGCAATCACGGCATGAAGTTCAGGCTTACTGCCCGCCTCCAAACCCAGGTTGAACTTCTGTCCGTGTGAGATAATCTCTTCCACCACGGGCTGCATTTGGTTCACTTTGATAGGGTAGATGATGAAGTTCTCGGCTTTGTAATCGTATTCTTTTGCAGCTTGCGCAAAGCAGCTGGCCGTTTTCTCGATGCGGTTGTCAAGAATGTCGGGGAAACGCAGCAATACTGGCGAGCTCACGTCGCGCAAAGCCAGCTCGTCCATCACGTCTCGTAGGTCTATTTCGGTATTGTCCTTAAACGGCGTCACGTAGGCATTGCCCTTTTCGTTGATGCCAAAATAAGAAACACCCCATCCATTGATGTTGTACAACTCTTTTGAATCTTCAATCGTCCACTTCTTCATTGTTGTTTTACGAAACTGTTTTTTATAAATTTAATGATGCTTTTAATTGGTCTACGGTTGCTTGTATCTTGTCGTAGGAGTCCATCAAACTGACGTCCAGCGTATGCTTTGCCTGCGTATAAAAGGGCTCGCGCTCTTTGAGTTGTGTGCAGATGAAGGCTTTCACTTCCTCTGGCGTCTTGTCCAGCAACAGGGGTCTTACCGTCCTGCCCATCTTCAAATGGCCGTAAAGCACCTCGGGTGAGGCTTTCAGAAACACGGTTTCGCCCTGCTGGTTCATATACTTGATGTTGTCAAAGAAGCACGGTGTGCCACCTCCACAACTCAGAATAACGTGTTCAAACTCAGCCACTTCGTGCAGCATGCGGTACTCTATCTGTCTGAACCCCTCTTCCCCTCGCTCTTCAAAGAGTTGTTTGATGGTTTTTCTCATCCGGCTTTCGATGTACCAGTCAAGATCATAAAACGGCATGTCGAGGTCTTTTGACAAGGCTTTTCCAAGGGTAGTCTTGCCCGACCCCATGTATCCCATGATGATGATGCGGTCCATGCTAGCGGTGGGTTGATTATTTCCTGTTCTTAGCCGTCTTCTTTGTCGGTGCTGCATGCACGATGTCCATGCACTCCTCGTATGTCAAGTCGGCTGCCTTGCCATGCATGACCTTGGGCAAGCGATAGTTCTTGCCGTCATAAGCGATGTAAGGACCGTAACGACCATTCAGTACTTCCAGCTTTGCGTCTTGTTCAAACGATTTGATGTGTTTCTCTTTTTCCTGCTTTCGCTTCAGCTCTATCAGTTGGATGGCCGTTTCCAAAGTCACCGTTAGTGGGTTTTCTCCTTTGGGGAGTGACACATATTTCTTCTGGTGAAGCACGTAGGGTCCGAAGCGTCCAGCCCCAATCACCACGTCAGAGCCTTCGAACTGCCCCACGGTACGTGGCAGTTTGAACAATTCGAGTGCGTCTTCCAAGGTCATCTCCTCCATGCTCTTGTCCGATGGGAGTTGTGAGAATCGGGGCTTCTCGTCATCATCGGCCGTACCGATTTGTACCACTGGTCCGTATCTGCCTATCTTTACGAACACCGGTTTGCCACTCTTGGGATCGATACCCAGTTCGCGTTCGCCGGCCTTGTGCTCGCTTCGTGCGTTCATCACCTTTTCTACAGTGGGTTTGAAGGTCTTGTCAAAGTCCTTCATCATCTTGTTCCACTCGGCGTTTCCCTCTGCGATGCTGTCGAATTTCTCTTCCACATTCGCAGTGAAGTTGTAGTCCATGATGCTGGGGAAGTTCTCCATCAGGAAGTCGTTCACCACCATTCCGATATCCGTAGGCAACAGTTTTCCTTTTTCGTTGCCCACCACTTCTTTTTTAGTCTTGGAGGTTATCTTGATGCCCTTTAGCGAATCGATGGTGTATGTCCGCTCGGTACCCTTCTTATCGCCCTTCTGCACGTATTCTCTTTGCTGTATGGTGCTGATGGTGGGAGCGTAGGTAGAGGGTCGGCCGATGCCCAGTTCTTCCAGCTTTTTCACCAAACTGGCTTCCGTGTAGCGTATCGGACTTTGTGAATAGCGTTCGGTTGAGGTGATTTCACGGCGTTCCAACAGGTCGCCTTCCTTCAAGGCTGGCAGCGAGTGGGTATAGTCATCCTGGTTGTTCTCATCCTCATCGTTCGACTCATGATAAGCCTTGATGAAACCTTCAAACGTGATGATTTCAACGTTGGCCGTAAACTGTTCTTTCACACCGCTTACGTCAATGGTCACGGTTGTCTTCTCCAGCTGTGCGTCAGCCATCTGACTGGCTACCGTGCGTTTCCAAATCAGGTCGTACAACCGGCGTTCTTGCGACGTACCCTCGATCTCATGCTTGCTCATGTACGTTGGGCGAATGGCCTCGTGAGCCTCTTGTGCGCCTTTCGAGTGCGTGTGGTACTTGCGTGGTTTGCTGTATTCTGCACCGTAAGCCTTTACGATTTCATCCTTGCAGGTGTTCACTGCCAGTTGTGAAAGATTCACGCTGTCGGTACGCATGTAGGTGATTTGTCCGTTCTCATACAAGTGCTGAGCCACCATCATGGTCTGCCCTACCGTAAATCCCAACTTGCGGGCTGCTTCCTGTTGCAGGGTTGAAGTGGTGAAAGGCGGTGCTGGCGTGCGTTTCAGGGGCTTGCGCGTGATGCTGTCCACGGTGAACTTGGCATCCTTACATTGCTCCAGAAAGGCCATGGCCTCTTCGTGTTTGCTGAACCGTTTGTCCAGTTCGGCCTTCACTTCCGATGCCGATCCGTCTTCGTTGGTGATGACGAAGATGGCGTTGATGCGATAGTAAGGTTCGCTTTCGAAGGCTTGTATCTCGCGTTCGCGCTCCACGATGAGGCGTACGGCCACGCTCTGCACACGTCCGGCCGACAGGGCTGGTTTCACCTTTCGCCACAACACGGGCGACAAGCGGAAACCCACCAGGCGGTCGAGCACGCGGCGTGCCTGTTGTGCGTTGACCAAATCCATGTTCAAATGACGCGGATTCTTGATGGCTTCGAGAATGGCTGGCTTGGTAATCTCATGAAAGACAATGCGGTTGGTCTTCTCCTCGTCCAAACCAAGCACCTCGCACAGATGCCACGATATAGCCTCTCCCTCGCGGTCCTCATCGGAAGCCAGCCACACTTTCTTTGCCTCTTTGGCCTGCTTTTTCAATTCGTTGACAAGCTTTTTCTTCTCTTCCGGAATCTCGTAATTGGGTTCAAGTGTATCTGGATCAATGCTCAACTCTTTTTTCTTCAGGTCTCTGATGTGTCCGTATGATGACATGACCTTATAGTCTTCGCCAAGAAATTTCTCGATAGTCTTCGCCTTTGCGGGGCTCTCTACGATAACTAAATTTTTCTGCATTGTTACTTTGTGAATCTTATAATTTGCGGCAAAAGTAAACAAAAGTTTCTTTATACCTTTTATATATAGGCAATTTTACTTTGTTTTTTAAGTTTTTAAGATGATTTTGTGAAATTTAAGCGTGCTCAATAATCGATAGTAGGGGCGTGATTCATCATGTCCTGCGCTGTAAAATGTTGGTTATTTTTATCGAAAAAGGGCTCAAAAACGGCCCTTCAAAACTTTCATTATAGAAAAAATCAATAGGCTTGTAGGATGAAAACGCGGCGCATTTTGGTAGGATGAAAAGCCTTTTTCGCTATAAAAGCAATGAGATTCATCAAAAACAGACATCTCTTTGGTACCTAAAGTGTATGGTGTAGCACTGCAAAAGCATGTCTATTAACCCCCAAAAGCTATGCTATTGCCGAATGGGGGCTTAAAAGGTGGAGTTAGAATGGTGAGATAAAATCGCAATATCTTGTGTGACAGCGAGTTGAGGAATTGTGCCTATGCTTGGCGTATTTGCACGCAGGCAGGTGATGGTTTGCAAATACGGCAAGCATGACGAGGCCTCTTGTCAAGAAAATTCAATCACGAGGGTGGGCATGATTGATGGTCTGCCAACGCATGACTTTGTAAAAAACTGTCTGGGCAGACTGACAATCTCAATTATTTGCTATATCTTTGCAGCATTGAAAGACCATTATTTTGAAAAATATGAAAAAGACTTTTCGCCATATTCTTTTCATGACAGCCATCACCTGCGGTGCTTTGTGTGCTGTTTCGTGTACGCAGAAGAAATTCAATGTTAACGGTACCATCGCGAATGCCAAGGATTCCACCTTGTATTTCGAGAACATGGGACTGAACGGACCGGAGGTGTTAGATTCTGTTCGGTTGGGTGAAGACGGCTCGTTCGCATTCAGTGAGAAAGCAACCGATGCGCCGGAGTTCTACCGCCTGCGCGTGGCAGGGCAAATCATCAACGTGTCAATCGACTCTACCGAGACGGTCAACGTCAAGGCTCAATACCCCAATATGGCTTCGCAATATGAGGTGACGGGGTCGGAGAACTGCTCGAAAATTAAGGAACTCACGCTGATGCAGATGGCATTGCAACAGCAAATTCAGGATATTGCTCAGAATTTGAACTTGAATTCGCAGACCATCAACGACAGTTTGCAGAAGGTGGTAGAGGCCTATAAGGACAAGGTGAAGATGAACTACATCTACAAGGAGCCGATGAAGGCATCTTCTTATTTCGCTCTTTTCCAGACTATCAACGTTGGAAACGGCAGTTTGCTGATTTTCAATCCACGCACGAGTGCCGAAGACGTGAAGGTTTACGCTGCCGTGGCTACCAGTTGGGACACTTACTACCCAAAGGCTGAGCGCGGAGCTAACCTGCATAACATTGCCATCGAGGGCATGAAGGATGTGAGAATCATCCAAAATAACCAACGTAAGATGTTGGCAGCCAGTCAGGTGACTACGTCCGGACTCATTGACATCGCATTGACCGATCACCGTGGGGTGCTTCGCAAGCTGACCGACCTGAAGGGAAAGGTGGTGATGCTCGACTTTCATATCTTCGCTTCCAAGCAGTCAACCGAGCGCATCATGGCCCTTCGCGAACTGTACAACAAGTATCACGACCGCGGATTCGAGATTTATCAAGTGTCGTTGGACCCCGATGAACACTTTTGGAAGACAAAGACGGAGGCGTTGCCTTGGATTAATGTCCATGCCAACGCTGATGAGCAGAATGCCATTCTTGTCAACTATAACGTGCAGAATATTCCCACTTATTTCATCATTGACAAGAACAACACTTTGCAAAAACGAGATGTGCAAATCAAAGATTTAGACGCTGAGATACGCTCTTGGCTCTAAAAGACGAAAAGAGGGTGACGGTAATTCATGATCCGTCACCCTCTTTTCGTGAAGATGTTGATGGTGTAAACCGTCAATGCGGTGTGTACCGGAACGGTTTCTGTGTTAGAAACTGCGCAACCATGCCTGCAACTCGAGCCGCATCTCCACGTGATAGCGGAACGAACTGTTGAATCCAAAACCATGATCGCCTGAAGGATAGACGTGCAAGGAGGCTGGTACGTCGTGCCGATACAACTCCAAATAATAGTTGACACCATTGGCAGGCAGCACCACAGTGTCGTCATCAGACAAGAGGATGAAGGCTCTGGGTGACACACGGCTCACCTGCAGGTCGGTACTGTACTCGCGTTCTGTGCTCTTACTCGGATTCTTGCCCAGCAAGTTGTCGTGCGAACCCTTGTGTGTATAGCCCGGCATCATGGTAATCACGGGATAAAATAGGATTTGGAAATTGGCCTTTGCGTCGCCTTTGCTTTTGGTTGCTACGGTTGAGGCAAGGTGTCCGCCGGCTGAGAACCCCATGATACCGATGTCATTGCGGTTGAGGTGCCATGCTTGTGCGTTCTTTCGCACCAGTTTCATTGCCTGTTCGGCATCGCTCAGCGGTGCTTCTTTCACGCCATGGGGCATGCGATATTTCAGTACGATGGCAGCGATGCCCATGTCATTGAAGAACGATGCCCAGTTGGTTCCTTCGTTTTCCCAAGCCAAATGAGCATATCCGCCGCCCGGACAGATAATCACCGCCCGTCCTGTGGCGCGTTTGGCAGCGGGCAGGAACACGCGCACCTTCGCCGTGTCGGTAGTAACACCGGTGGGATGTGGGGCTCGCCCATTCCATAAATTCACGTCGAATACCTGCTGAGCGCTCGCATAAGTCGCTGCAATCAATAAACTAAGGGTTAAGAGGAGTTTTCTTGTTTTCATCTAAATGTTGTTGTTAAGGGAACGCAATGTTGTTTCCAATCGATGTATGCAAAGATACGATTTGTCGGTGTTTTGTGCAAATGTATCTTTGATTTTCAGGTTTTTTCAGGAGCTGTGACAAGAGGTGAAAGTGTCATTTGGCAGTGAATCCTTTTCAAAGTGAATGCTCAAAGTCTTGCCGTTTGGTAAAATGCCATCGGTGCAGGGATGACAATACAAAGATTTTTTATAACTTTGCGGCATTCTATGAATTGAACGCTGTTCGAATGAAGAAAGTACTGAATGAGGTAGGATATGTTTTGGTTTACGGCACCTGGTATCTGTTGTCACTGCTGCCCATGCGTTTGCTTTACGTATTGTCCGACCTATTGTATCTCATCATGGCTTACATCTTGAGATACAGGCATCGCGTAATCTGGAAAAACCTGTCCAGCAGCTTTCCTGAAAAGAGCCACGAGGAACTGGTGAAGATAGAGAAAGACTTCTATCATTGGTTCTGCGACTACCTTGTTGAAACCATCAAACAGATGACCATCAGTGCCACGCAACTGCAAAAGCGAATGCGTTTCACGGGTATGGAGCTGTTTAATGCGATGCTGGAACGGGGAGAGTCGTGCGCGGTGTACCTGGGACATTACTGCAACTGGGAGTGGATCACCTCACTTCCCTGCTGGATTCCCGAACATGCGCAGTGCTGCCAGATATACCATCCGCTGGAAAACGAGACCTTTGACCGGCTATTCAAGCGTGTGCGCGAGCGACAGAACGCGCGCTGCATCCCCATGAGGGAGTCGCTGCGCAAGATTCTCGAATACAAACGAAGGCACACGGCAATCGTAGTGGGATACATAGCCGACCAGGTACCGCTCTGGCAGAACATCCACCACTGGGTTGATTTCCTGCACCACGACACGCCAGTGTTTACTGGGTCCGAAAGAATCATCAAGCGCACCAAACAAATGTGCTTCTATGGCGACGTGCGAAGAATCAAGCGTGGCTATTATGAATGTGAGATGACGCTCATGACCGACAGATCCGAAGAGGCCAAGGACTTCGAGATCACCGACAAGTACTTCAGCCTGCTGGAGAAAACCATCCGGCGCGACCCGGCCCTGTGGCTGTGGAGTCACAACCGGTGGAAGAGAACACGCAAGGAATTCAATGAAAGATTCATGGAGGTCAACGGCAAGGTGGTAAGAATCAGTTGATAGGAATATACAGAAAGAAAGGGAAACCTGTCTGTAATCACAATATTAAATAGATAAAGGAAATGAAATTTGACCCTTCAAAAAGGCTTAGCAACCAACAAACACGACCATTACAGATGAGGTTGCTGAAAATACTTGAGGATATTGACCGCGTGTGCAGGGCACACAACATACGCTACTACCTGATAGCGGGAACTATGCTCGGCGCGGTAAGGCACAAGGGATTCATCCCCTGGGACGACGATGCCGACGTGGCGATGCCAAGAGCCGACTATGACAGATTCATCAAGCATGCAAACGAGTGGCTTGACGAGAAATATGAATTGGTGAGCGGTGCCGACACGCCCCAATATCCTTACCAGTTTGCTCGCATACAGGACAAGGGAACGACCTATGTCCTCCGCCGCGACTTCTCATTCGTGGGAGGACTACCCGTTGACGTCTTTCCATTGGACGGAATGACTGATAGTAAGCTCAGGCAAAGGATACACTATGCAAAATACCGTTTCCTGGTTAAAATGCTTTATTTCAGCCTGGTGGATCCCTACAAGCACGGCAGGGGACTGAGAAGCCTGGTGGTAAGAGTGACCAACAGGCTGATCTCGCCCAAGTGGGTACACCGAAAGCTGGACAGCGTACAAAAAGAATACAGCATGGACAGCCACCCGCTGGTGGCTGACCACGACAATGATATGTCAAGAGGCATCTTGCCCAAGGAGGTATATGGCACACCAGTGGCAGTGAGCTTTGAGGGGCATCACTTTGCTGGGGTACACGATGCCGACACCTATCTCTCGCATTGTTATGGCGATTACATGAAACCGCCCAAGACGCCTCCCTTGCAGAACTTCAGGTACCTCAACCTGGAGCTGCCTTACAAGAGATATGCAGGCCAGGCGTCAGCCTCTACCTCCTCCTGACCCTGCCGAAGGTCTTGATGCTTGTGTACTTACGCCATAGATTGAGCTTGCGCTCGGTCGGAACGCCGTGCCTGTTGATGTAGTCCTGCGCGGCATCAAGCATGCGGCGGCACACTTGCCCATCGAGCCAGGGGTCGTAATGCTCGGCCACCCACCGCATCTTGGCCATGCTTGTCTCGTCTGTCAGCACCTTGTCGTAGCAAGGCAGCAGCTCCTCGGGATCCTCGATGTTCTCCCAGTATATCTCCTTGGACAAGGTGTTGAGGGTGATTACTGGTCGAGAGAGCAACAAAAACTCGTAAACTGCAGAGGACGTGTCGCTGATGAGCACGTCGGCCATCAGCTGGTAGGGCGTGATGTTCTCGCCACTATCGATGAATACGACATGCTCCTGGCCTTGCGCCCACACACGGTACTCGCCTACCCACTCCTGACGGGTAAGCGGATGGAACTTCATCACCACCAAGGCATCGCGTTCCCGGGCCAGCCTGCCCAGCTGTTCCTTCAGGTAAGGCAGTGACGTGAGCTTCGGAGAGAACGTGGGGGCATAGAGAACTATACGGCTCTTTCCATGCGCTTTCAGCATGGCTTCGCGCTTGTCATCATAGGTGTGCAGGTTGCGCTTAATCCAGTCTTGCTTGGGCCATCCCGTCTCCACAACCTCGAAATCTCCGTACTTCCGCGCCAAAGCCTTGAAATGACTGGTGAAAAAAGGACCCTGCGTAAAGTAAGTGTCAAAGTACCTACGTATCACCCAATGGTCTTTCTTCTCGGCCGCATAGCCATGGAACACTTGTATCTTGACGCCGGGCAAATAATAAGGTATGATGTTGCCCGGCACGAAGATGGCTTCTGGCGAGAAGTCATACACCTGCTGCATGGAAGACGTCCAGTTCACGCTGTCGCCCAGCTTGAAATGGGGTATCCGCTTGCGGTGCACATACCACAGTACATCGTGCCTGCCGCCTTGCCTTCTTGCCTCCTCCTGTATGGGGGCGAGAATGTCTATGGCATACTTGTTCTCACAAAACAATACTATACGCATGTTAGTTTCCGTTTTTGATTCGCCCGACACAATGCACGTCAACGGGTGTAATCGGGCATGAATGATTTAAAAAACACAAAGTTACAAATTTATTAGAAATATTTGTGATACCTTTGTACGAAAATAAAATCGTGTTATGATTAATTTTACGGTAGGCCCCGTGATGTCTGACAAGGAAACAAGGGCAATTGGCGGTGAACAGGTGCCATATTTCAGGACGCAAGAGTTTTCACAAATCATGCTTGAGAGCGAGGAACTCGTCAAGACCTTCGCCAAGGCTGATGCCTCGGCACGGGTCGTGTTCATAACAGGCTCCGGCACCGCATCCATGGAGGCCAGTGTGGCAAACGTGCTGACGCCCGCCGACAAAGTGCTGGTTGTCAACGGCGGCAGTTTTGGACAGCGCTTTGTTGAGCTCTGCGAGATACACCAGATTCCGCATGTAGCCATCAGCCTGAGCTATGGTGAGCCGCTTACAGCCCACCATCTGAGCCCGTATGAGAATCAAGGATTCACGGCCTTTCTCGTCAACGTACATGAGACATCCACGGGTGTTCATTACGACATGCCGCTTATTCACGATTTCTGCCGTCGCAACAAGTTGTTACTGATAGCAGATGCCATCAGCTCGTTCCTGGCCGATGACTTCAATATGTCGGAATGGGACGTAGACGTGATGGTTGCAGGCTCACAGAAAGCACTGGCGTGTCCGCCGGGAGTGTCGTTGATCGTGCTGAGCCAGAGAGCCTTGGAGCGTGTCGCCAAAAACGACTGTCGCATGATGTATCTCAACCTGAAGTTGGCCCTGAAAAACGCGGAGCGCGGGCAGACACCCTTTACCCCCGCCGTAGGCATCCTTCTACAGATACACCATCGGCTTCTTCAGATAGAGAAAGCCGGAGGAGTGAGCAGTGAGGTCGACAGAACGGCAAGGCTTGCCAATGACTTCCGCGCCAAGATTGGGCACCTGCCCTTCAGCTTGGTGACAGCCTCACCATCCAACGCCGTGACCTCCCTTCACCCTACGACAGCCTCGGCGTACGACATATTCCTCCATCTGAAGGACGAATACGGCATCTGGATTTGCCCCAACGGCGGCGACTTAAAGGAAAAAGTGTTCAGGGTTGGACACATCGGCTCCCTCACCCCGGCAGACAATACCACCCTTATCAATGCGTTCGACGACCTGAAAAAACGTGGAATACTATAGAAAGACATGAAAAAGGTTATCACTTACGGCACATTCGACCTGCTGCACCATGGACACATACGGCTCTTGCAACGTGCCAAAGCCCTGGGAGACTATCTCATTGTGGGAGTCACGGCCGACAGCTTTGACCTCGCACGAGGCAAGATCAATGTTCAGCAGCCGCTGATGGAGCGCATCGAGGCCGTCCGCCATACCGGACTGGCCGATAAAATTGTCATCGAAGAGTATGAAGGACAGAAAATAGACGACATCCGCAGGTACGACATAGACATATTCACGGTAGGCTCCGACTGGGCTGGACGATTCGACTACCTCAAGGAATACTGTGACGTGGTCTATCTGGAACGGACAGAAGGCGTGTCCAGTTCGGACATCAGGGCCGAGCAAACCCCGCTGAGACTGGGACTTGTCGGCGAGTCGCCCATCCTCAACAAGATAGAAAGGGAGAGCCACTTTGTCAACGGACTCACCATCAGTGGCGTGTGCACGCACTGTGACCTCTTTCTCTCTGATACCCTCAAGGACAGTGTATGCAAGACAACCGAGCTGGACAAGCTGCTTGACACCTCTGATGCCATCTTCCTTTTGTCCAACCCAAGGAACCATTATCAGGATATCAAGCAGGCGCTTAACCGGGGAAAGCATGTACTTTGCGAGTCACCGATAGCCATCGACACAAGTCACCTCACAGAGCTCAGGCAATTGGCGGGGAAGTGGAAACTAATCCTGATGGACTCCCTGAAGACAGCCTACTCCACTGCATTCTGCCGCTTGGTGCTGCTGGCCAAGAGCGGAGCCATCGGCAACGTGGTCTCCGTAGACGCCACCTGCACTAGTCTACACAACTTCGAGCTGACATCAGACAAACATCTTGCCCATGTATGGAACAGCATCTGCGCCTGGGGACCCACCGCCATGCTGCCCATCTTCCAGTTGCTTGGCATAGACTACACGCAGAAGGCCATCGTGACCCACCTGCTGAAGCCCGGAACAGACATTGACACATTCACTAAAATCTCGTTCGTCTACCCCAATGCCGTGGCCTCGTGCAAGGTAGGCCAGGGCGTAAAGTCGGAAGGCGAGCTTATCGTGTCGGGTACCAAGGGATACATATATGTACCCGCACCCTGGTGGAAAACCGACTATTTCGAGGTGAGATACGAAGACCCGAAAGACAACAAGCGATATTTCTACCAACTAGATGGCGAGGGAATCCGCTACGGCCTGGTGTCTTTCCTACGCTCGATCAACCGGGAACGCAACCTTTCCTACGTCAGTGACGAGACGTCACGGAAAATAGTTGAGGTCATACAAAGCTTCTACGAGCAGCAAGATACCTTCTTCATCTAAGGCTTCCTGCATCTACACCTGCTGACAACAGTCGCAGAAGACGGCGCTGCCTCCGCTGACAGCCACAAGAATCTCCTGCCTACAGATATAGACAAAAACAAACCAACGACATGAGTACACGACCACAGATTCTCCGCTGGCTGTACTATACGCTCAACAGCGGAAAGAACTCCAAGCTGGCATAC
This sequence comes from Prevotella sp. BV3P1, assembly GCF_000479005.1. Taxonomy (GTDB): domain Bacteria; phylum Bacteroidota; class Bacteroidia; order Bacteroidales; family Bacteroidaceae; genus Prevotella. Next base: position 134,627 of record NZ_AWXC01000053.1, read on the forward strand.
TACGTCAGCTCGTACATCGTCATCAACATGCCACGTCCCTTGTTGGCATGGCGCTACCAGAGGGCGATGGAAACGCTGCGGCATCGAAGCGACAAGGACTACATCACAGCGCGCGTGGACTACTACAACCAGCTTACGGCGGATGCCTGTGTCGACCGCGAGGCATTCGGGAACGCGTCGGTAGCCTTACGCAACCAGCCCATGACCGGGCAGAAGGTGTACTATCTGGACGCCTACCGATATGCACGCTACTTCCCCCAGTCGCTGCGCTGGGTACTGCTTCCCGGCGACATCGTACACGTTCCCGACGTCCCATCCATTACCAAGAGCCGCCCACTGGTGGACGACAACACCAACTCGGTGCTGATGAAACTCGACAAGGTGCGCCACTTCCTCTTTGTGAACGACAGAAAGCGCTTCGCTGACAAAAAAGACATGGCCATCTTCCGCGGGCTGATAGGACAGGACGGAGGCCATACACTGAAGAAAAACAGGTATGATTTCGTACGCAGATTCTTCGGTCATTCCCTCTTCAACATAGGTGTGACCGATGACCGATTCCCACAATGGCAAACCGGCAAGCTGACCATCAAGGAGCATCTGGACTACAAGTTCATCATGGCACTTGAGGGCAACGACGTGGCCAGCAACCTCAAGTGGGTCATGTCGTCCAACTCGGTGGCCGTCATGCCCCGCCCTACCTGCGAGACATGGTTCATGGAAGGACGGCTGGTGCCTGACTACCACTACATAGAGGTAAAGCCCGACTTCTCTGACCTGGAGGAAAGGCTGAACCACTACATCCAACATCCGGAGGAGGCTGAGGCCATCATTCGCCACGCGCACGAGTATGTTGACCAATTTAGGGACAAGAAGCGGGAGCGACTCATCTCACTGCTGGTGCTGAAAAAGTACTTCGAGCTGACCAACCGAGTGTAATCAGAATCGCCATCTTAATTGCATCTCCAGGTCGGTTTGCGAATTTTGGTTGATTTGTTGGTACGAACTGCCAATCTTGTCACGATCAAAGTAGTGCGTGGTGCCCAGCTTTGCCATGAACATAAGTTTGCTGTTGGCATCCCAACGCACGTTGATGGCGTAACGCATGCCCTCTCCAGAGAACACGGGGAAGGCAAACGTGTAAAGCAAACCACGCTCGTAACAGTAAATTCGACTGTTAAAATCGTCTGTATTGAAATACCCTATATTGGCAAACGCGCGCAAACGTCCCCGCCGATAGCCCATAGTTTCGGCAATCATGTAGCCAAAACTCTTGGTTGACAAGTCGTGATAGGATAGGTCGCCTTGCGTTTTGAACAGCCAATGTTCGTCGTCAAACGCTACAGACAGGCGTCCCAGGTGGATGCGTTCGGGCAACAAGGCCGACTTTTCCGCATTATCTTTCTCCCTAAGTCGCAGTCGGTAGCGCCCTTGCAGCTGCCACTTGCGTCGCTGGTAGTTGCCCATCAGCAGACAATCCCATGCCGAACTGGCCTTGCTCACTTGGTATCTGGCCCATGGAAAGTAGGCGTAATCGACGTAGGCCATCAACGATAGATGGCGGGAGGCATGCCAGTTGGTACCCAGATAGATGCCGCTTTCATTCTGTGCTTTCCCTCCTTCGCTGAAACTTTGGCTGAACAACGAGTGATATTTGTAGGAGTAGAAACGCTGAACGGCCATTACCGACCACGTTGACGTACACTGATAACTCAAGTAGTGTACCGTGGCCAAGGCTTGACAATCGCCTGTAGCGGTCTCGCCTTGTATGGATAATTTGCGGCTGACGTATCCATAATCCACGCTGGCATTCCAAAACGACTTGCCCGAGGCGTTGTATTGACGATACAACTGTTCCGTTTTCGGTTGCAATGGGCGGTCGAGTGACGTGTGAAAAGCCGTCATTCCCACATGAAAACCATTTTTGAAATATTGTGCATGGCCACCGACCACCAGCTCGGCTGTGTTGTGCTTGCGAGCCATTTCGTGCTCCGTGCGATGGTAACCCGTTTTTACAATCGTGGCAATGGCCGTGCTGTCGTTGTTTCTCAACGTGCCGTCTATCTTGCGGTATGATGCGAATCCCGTCAAATCCAGGCCGTGCACGACGTTCACCGTGGCTGCAACGCCCTGCATATAGTTGGCTTCCGAGCGTGACGACTGCGCCCGAATAGTGTTGGTGTTGTTGCCCAAAGCTGATAATGTAGCCAACTTTCCGAATCCAAAGTCACGGTTCATGCTAACCCCCAGACCGAACTTCAGTCGATAACGACCCATCACCATCGATTTCAGCCGTCCCCAGTTTTTCAGCTGGAGATAGTAGGAATAGTAGTCGTAACCCCACTTGTTGCGACCCGCAAACCACGGTTCGCCCGCATCTTGCGACCCCACGAGACCCGCGTTGACATACTGTCCGTACTTGAAGTTGTACCGCCACCAATGTTTGTAGGGATAACCCAGGTAGCCATTCTCGTCACCTTGGCGCTTGTAAAACGGTACTTTTCCTGTGAATAGCAGCTCATGACGACCATACTTCATGACATCGCTCGCAGAAGGGAAAGTTTTTGGCTGTTCTGTTCCAAGGGTGACGAAGAAGGATAGCAGCTTCCTGCGCGTCGCGTCGAGCGACTCAATCATCGCCAACTCTCCCCAACTGCGTATCGGTGCATAGCGATCCAGATACTCCACCAGCTCTTCTATCTGCTGCGGTGTCAAGAAAGGAAGCTGTTCCAGGTCCTCCCTTTTGGCCTCATTCAGGCTCAAAGGGTGTTCAGCCAGCTCGCTCAACACCTCGTAAGCGGCCTCCCAGGAATCCGATTCTATGCCGTCGATGTCGGTCAACTGCTCATAATAGGTTTCCCAAGACAGCTTGTTCTGCGCCAAGGTGAAGCCGCCAAACAGCAGAAGAAACATGCACAAGAAGGTCTTTTTCATGTATTGTTAAGAATAGATGTGGTGGTGTTTTCCCAGCATCAACCGCATCAGGTAGTCAACAAGTGTGGATTCACAAAAATAATGTGAAATCCTTGAAAAAGCAAATAAAAATAAATTTATTTCCTCTTACTGCAAATGATAGATGAAAGATTGTAAGTCTGCCTCGTCAGAACTGGTGCCATAATACACTCTGTATTTGCCTGGAACCACACGGATGGTGTTGGTTTGTTCGTCAAAACGCTCGAAAGCTTTGCGTGGAAGATGCAAGGTTACCGTGCGTTGCTCACCAGCTTGCAGTGCCATGCGTTTGAAACCCTTCAGCGATTTAATGGGGCCATTGGGGTCATCGAGGCAACTAATGTACAATTGCACAACCTCCTCGCCAGCACGTTTGCCCGTGTTTTTTACGCTTACCGTGATTTTTCCGTCCCTCAACTGTGCCTTTCCTATTTTGAAGGACGTATAACTCAGGCCATGCCCGAACGGGAAAAGAGGTTTCCCTTTGAAGTAACGATAGGTTCTGTCACGCATGTTGTAATCCTGATAGTCGGGTAGTTGCGAGTCATCCCGATAGAACGTAACGGGCAATTTTCCTGCCGGATTGTAATCACCGAACAGCACATCGGCCACAGCCTCACCGCCACGTTCACCCGGATACCATGCTTGTAAGATAGCATCGGTATGTGTTACCTCCGGAACCAGCCCAATAGCGCTGCCACTACAGTTGACCATGATGACCTGTTTGCCTGCGGCATGCAGGGCTGTAATCATCTCCCGCTGTACTTGGGGCAACTCAATGGTCACCCTATCGCCGCCTTTGAAGCCTTTTGCCTCGACCTCCAGCTGCTCGCCTTCCAACTGAGGAGAGATACCTCCAACGAAGATCACCGTCTTTACGTCTCCTACCTCTTCGACCAACTGCTGCGTGGTCAATGCCTGATTATCTCGCCGATGCGGTTGAACCAGGCCGCAACCCTCAATAAATTTCACACGCTGTGCACCTATCTTGCGACGTATTCCGTCGAGTATCGTTACGGTGTGGCGTGGCGTGCCATTGTAATTTCCCCACATCATGACCGAATCATTGGCGTTTGGACCCATGACTACCACTTGCTTCAGCTGCTTGGACAAGGGCAATGCATGCCTGGGATTGTGTAATAGCGTCATGGTTTCGCGTGCCATTTTCAATGCCACCTCTCGGCTTGCCGGTGTACTGACGTCCTTCATTGAGATGGCATTCCAGCGTGTAATTGAATCGGGATCAAACTCACCCAGCTGCATTCGTCCTACAATCAGGCGCTTCAAGCTTTTGTCGATGCGCTCTTCCGTCACCTTTCCCAGCCTCACCGCCTCTGGCAACGAACCGTAAGTTTGGCCACAGCTCATGTCGGTACCACCTTTGACTGCACGCGCTGAAGCATGTGCAGCATCGGGTTCTACTTCATGAAAGCCCTTACGCCAGATGTCGTCGATAGCACCACAGTCGCTTACCACAATACCTTTGAATCCCCATTCGTCTCTCAAGAGTTGTTCCAGAAGCCGCTGGTCGCTGCAACAGGGCTCGCCATCAATGCTGTTGTAGGCACACATTACTTCTTTCACACCGCCCACTTGCACCAAATGTTTAAAGGCAGGAAGGTAAGTTTCATGAAAGTCACGAGGCGAAACATCGTCAATGCTGATTGAGTGGCGGTTCCATTCAGGGCCACTATGCACGGCAAAATGCTTGGCACAGGCAAAAGCCTTGTAATATTTGTGTGGCCCCTTGCCACCTTGCAGACCTTCAACCACGGCACAGCCCATGCGTGATGTCAGGTAAGGATCTTCTCCATAAGTTTCCTGACCTCGTCCCCATCGAGGGTCACGGAAGATATTTACATTGGGTGTCCACAACGAAACGCTCCAAGAAGTGTCAAAATATCCCTTCTTAGCAGCTACATTGTATTTGGCACGTGCTTCGGTACTGGCGATGTTGAACACTTGTAAAAGCAGTTCATCGTCGAACGATGCCGCCATACCAATGGTCTGTGGAAAGACTGTTGCCAACCCTGTTCGAGCCGAACCATGCAGCGCTTCGCCCCACCATTGGAATTGCTTGATGCCCAAACGCGGCACAGGTTTCGAGTTGTTTTGCATCAATCCCGCTTTTTCCTCCAGCGTTAGGCGTTTGCAAAGGTCGTCGGCTCGCTGTTCAAACGATAGGCGAGCATCTTGAAAGGGATAGGTTACTTGTGCCTGTATGCTGCCAGCAGCGCAAGCCAGTGCCAGGATAGTGATATGAATTTTCTTCATTGTTTTTTGGGAAGTATTAAGATGAACAGATTGTTAGTTTGTAATGAGTGATGCCTCATGGGTAAGTGATAACCGCATCGTAGGCATGGCACTTGCCATGAAGACAGCATATTTCGAGTGGGCAGAGCCGCTTACTGTTGGTCCGTTGGTGGGGTTTCACCAGGCTTCCTTCTCGACATGGTGCCAATCAATCATGTCTTTGATACGCCACAACATTAAACTGCCTGCCATGATGTGTTTATAATAATATATCATAATAGGTGGCAATGTCTGGTTTGAGTGAACAATAAAGCCCAAAGTCAATCGCATTCTTTGTGGCATACAATCGGCTTCAGGCTTTTTTTTTGATATTCTGTTATATGGAAAGCAGAAAGGTTATTTCACTTCCCAGATATCATTTGTCTCCAGTAATTCGGCAAAGTTATGATAGTGTTTCTTTGCTTTTACTTCCTCAATCTGCTTGTTCACCATCTCATCATACGTTGGTGCTTCAACATCACGGATGATACCCAGAGCGACAGGGAAACCATGTTCGTTGTCCATCATGGCCAACTTGAGGTGTAAGGTGTCGTCTTGCGCATGCGCATCATGCACCAAGATATCTTTCTCTGTCACGCCATTCTCGCCCAACTTCACCACTTTCAGGCCGAAACCATCTTGCACGAGGCCATATTCATTATTCTCTCCAAACAATAATGGCTTGCCATGCTCTACATAAATGGCATGCTGTTTCCGACCGTCTCTGGTGTATATAGGCTCGTAAGCACCGTTATTGAAGATCACGCAGTTTTGCAAAATCTCGCATAGCGCTGCACCTTTGTGCTTGTAAGCAGCTTGAAGAATCTCAACAGTATGCGGCGTATCGTTGGCAACCGCACGCGCAAAGAACCTTCCGCGGGCGCCAAAGCATAGCTCTGCTGGCTGAAATGGATCTTCCACTGTACCGTAGGGGGACGATTTAGACACGAATCCTCGGGGTGAAGTGGGTGAATATTGTCCCTTTGTCAAGCCATAAATGCGGTTATTGAGCAAGATCATGTTCAGGTTGACATTGCGCCTAATGGCGTGAATAAAATGGTTTCCGCCGATGGCCAGTCCATCTCCATCACCACTAATCTGCCACACTGTGAGGTTTGGATTCACGATTTTGGCCCCAGAAGCAATGGCAGCAGCCCGTCCATGGATGGTCTGCATGGCATACGTACTCATGTAATAAGGCAGTCGACTCGAACATCCGATACCCGAAATCACCGCTATTTCATGTGGTGGAACGCCCATTTCGGCCATCGCCTTGTGCAAATTGGCCAAGAAGAAATGATCTCCACATCCTGGACACCAGCGTGCCAGACCTTTTTTATATTGATTTGCTGTGACTTGTGTCATTTTCTATCCTCCAATATTTTTGTAAATGCATCTACCAATTTAGCCTCTACGAATGGCTGGCCCTTTACTTCGTTATACTGATATGGAACAAATCCGTCGACTTTCGAGCGGAGATAGGTGGCAAACTGTCCCATATTTTGTTCGGCTACCACCACTTTAGGATAGCGTTTCAGCACCTTAATGGCGTTGGCCGGCAGCGGATTGATGAACTCAAAGTGAGCCAAAGCCACTTTCTTACCTTGTTCCAAGAGTTCTTCCATCGCCGTATACAGGTGTCCATAGGTACCACCGAAGCCCACAATCAGCAACTCGGCGCCATTTACATCGCCCGAAACATGCAAGTCGGGAACAGGAATACGAGCCACTTTCTCAGCCCTATTGCGCACCATCTGATGGTGGTTGTCGGGATCATTGGATATTTGTCCAGTGGTCGAGTCTTTCTCCAGTCCGCCTATGATGTGGGCATAACCCTCTTGACCCGGTACAGCCCAATAGCGAGCCATCGTCTTTTCATCGCGCATATATGGCGTGTATTTATCTTTCATCTCTTCCGTAACACGGTGCGGTGTGATGCTTGGCAGATCTTTTACTTCAGGTATGGGCCATGCTCCCGACCCATTGGCGATGTATGCATCGCTCAAGACCACGACAGGCGTCATGTGTTCCATGGCGATTTTGCAAGCCATGTACGCTGCATCGAAGCAGTTTACAGGACTGGTTGGTGCAATCACGGGCATGGGTGACTCTCCGTTACGGCCGTAAAGCACCTGCAACAGATCGCCCTGCTCAGTCTTGGTGGGAAGTCCAGTCGATGGACCGCCACGCTGAACATCAATCAACACCAGGGGTAATTCGTCCATCACGGCCAAATTCATGCCCTCAGACTTTAAGCAAATGCCAGGTCCCGAGGTGGATGTTACGCCCAGTGCACCAGCAAAAGCGGCACCAATGGCTGTGGCGCAACCCGATATTTCGTCTTCACACTGCATGGTAATCACACCCATTGATTTGTGTTTGGCCAGTTCATGCAGAATATCTGAAGCTGGTGTGATGGGATATGAACCAAGAAACAGTTTTACACCAGCCTTCTCAGCGGCCGCCATTAGTCCATAGGCTGTTGCCTTGTTGCCTGTGATATCCATGTATCTGCCTGGCACTTTATGACGTGTTTCGATGCGATAAGTCGATGGTACGCTGGATTGGGTGTTCTCTCCATAATTGTAACCCGCCTCAACAACTTTCTTATTGGCTTGATATATCTCGGGCTTTTTACTGAACTTCTTTTTCAAGAACTTGTCTACCAACGACAAGTCACGATTGAACAGCCAGCAAACCATGCCCAGTGCAAACATGTTGCGACACTTCAAGATAGACTTGTTGTCCATGCCCGAGTCCTTCAGACACTCCTTGACAAGTGTCGTTATGGGGCATTCCACCACACGGTCGGGATCAATACCCAACTCACCCAGGTAATCCTCGCTGGTAATTTCGGCCTTCTGCAAATCGGCTGCCTTGCAATTGTCGGTGTCGACGATGATGGTCGCCGTAGGCTTGGCAAATTTTAACTGCGTTTTCAAGGCTGCCGCATTCATGGCAACCAACACGTCACACTGGTCACCAGGTGTGTAAACGCGCGATTCACCAATGTGTACTTGATAACCACTGACGCCTGTCAGTGAACCTTGCGGAGCACGAATGTCCGCCGGATAATCAGGAAAGGTAGATATGTCATTACCTACCGTGGCTGAAATAGTAGAGAAGATGTTCCCTGCAAGTTGCATTCCGTCTCCCGAATCACCGGAAAACCGAATGACTACATGTTCGAGTTCTTTAACCCGTAACCCTTCTGATTCCATTTTATTTTGTTTAGATTAGTCAGTATGCAAAGGTGATAAATATTATCGATACAACAAAATAATTGCAAGAGTTTCTTTCCACCCTGCGAAATTATCGCTACTTTTGTCCGGTAGATGATGAGAAGATTTGTCTATATGGTTTTGCCTTTCATGCTGTTTGCGGGTTTGCAAGCGCATGCGCAGAACGACAATCGCACCCAACCAACCCCGCCGGAAGAGCGACAGGTTGACATGGACAGTCCCACTTTCGAACCGATGGTGAAAGTGGGAAAGGTACTTCATGGCAGGGATTCCATCCCTTACATGGAGTTTAACAACGTTTACGTTTACCCCGAGCCAGTATTCAAGGATGCCAAACAGCGTGCGGTTTATAACCGATTGGTGCGCAACGTGAAACTGGTGTTGCCCATTGCCAAAGAGGTGAACCGCATTATCATTGAGACTGGCGACTACTTACAGACGCTGCCAAACAAGCGAGCGCGTGACGAACACATGAAATTAGTGGAGAAAGGCATACGCGATGAGTACACGCCTCGTATGAAAAAGCTGAATTACCAGCAAGGAAAGTTGCTCATCAAACTGGTTTATCGCGAGTGCGATTCGTCCTCATATCAGCTCATACAGGCCTTCATGGGACCTATACGAGCCGGATTTTGGCAAGCTTTCGCCTGGGCCTTCGGTGCCAGTTTGATGAAAAAATATGATGCCGAGGGTGTTGACCGGCTCACTGAACGCGTGGTGTTACAGGTAGAAGCCGGACAACTCTGATCTTTGTGTGTAAACAACGGAATTCCAACACCTTACTACTTCGTTTTCAAAGTCATTGAGTTTGATCCCCAAAGTCAATGCTTTTCCTTATCAAACTCAATGCTTTTGGTAGGCAAAGTCAATGCTTTTAATCAAGCGCAAGTATGTCATTGAGTTTGTCAACCGTCAATCTTCGCTAAACAGCACCTGCACCATGGTCTGTCCAACGGCCTTGAGCGTGTTCTTGTCGATATGCTCCATCGTGTCGTGAATGGTGTGCCAGGTGGGGCCGAAGCTGCTTTGTGGGCAGTCGGGGTAGAAGGGAATGACGTCGATGGTTGGTATCTTGGCGTGCTCGTTCACGGGAATGTGGTCGTCTGTGATGTAGCCTCCATCCTGTCTGGGGAAGTAACTGCCATAGCCAGCCGCTTCGGCTGCCGCCCAAACCTTCTCCACAATGTTGGGTGCATATTGCTTGGAGGCCAACTCTTGGTAGAATTTAGCCCCTTGTCCGCCTACCATGTCCAACAATATGCCGTATTCGGGGCGATTGTGGTGTGATGCGTTTTTCGCCCAATATTGTGCGCCCAAGGCCCAAGAGTCTTCGCTGCCTGACTGATGTTCCCATTGTGGCGTGCCCCAATCTTCGGCATCAAAGCATACGAAGTCGATGCCATAGGTCAGGGTGGTGTCGTTTTGAAGCAGCCGAGCCAGCTCCAACATCACGGCAATTCCACTGGCACCATCGTTGGCAGCCATCACAGGTTTGCGCCAATTGGCACTGTCTGGGTCGTTGTCAGCCCACGGACGACTGTCCCAATGGGCGCAGAGCAAGATGCGTTTGGTGGCCTCTGGCTTGTATTTGGCCATGATGTTGGTGGCATGTAGCGTGGTGCCGTCATAGCCTTTCACATCCGTTTTTTGTGTGGTGACATCGCATCCAAACTGCTGGAATTTACGGATAATCCAATTGGCACATTGCTCGTGCGCCTCACTGTTCATGGTTCGCGGGCCAAAGTCGCATTGTGCTTGAACGTAAGCGTAAGCCGAGTCGGCGTTGAATGCCGGTCCAACAGGTTGCTGTGCCAAGGCCGTTTCACCCTCGTTGCCCGTCTCTGTCGAGGCTCCTTTTGTGGCTTGCCAGCCCAAAGCCACGGCTGCGGCGAGAACGATACCCAATATTGTCACCATGATGATTTGTTTTTTCTTCATTGGTTTGTTTGCTTGTCGATAAGAATGTGTATGTGTAGTTTGTTATTTCACCCTGGCGTCTTGTGCCTGACGCATCACCCTGAGCCAGTTGCCACCCCATATCTTGGCGATGTCTTCTTCGCTGTATCGGCGGCGGAGTAACTGGATGGTGAAGTTGATGAGCTCGGACGAATTGGCCATGCCTGGCACACCGCCATCGCCATCAAAGTCGGTTCCGATGCCAACATGGTCGATACCCATGATTTGGATGGCGTGTTCGAGGTGGTTGATGCCGTCGATGATGCTGGCTGTTGCACCGTCAGCCCGTAAAAAGCCATGGTAGAACGTGGTGTGAGCCACGCCTCCCGCCTTGGCTAAGGCGCGAAGTTGGTCATCGGTGAGGTTGCGCGGCACGTCGCAGAGTGCCTTGCAGTTACTGTGGCTGCATACAATGGGAACCCTACTGATGTCCAATGCGTCGTAAAAACTTTGTTCGCCCCCGTGTGAGAGGTCAACCATCACGCCGCAATCGTTCATCTCTTTGATGACCTTCTCGCCAAAATCGGACACGCCGTGATGGGTGTTTTGGCTTCTGCGAGCACTGTCGCAGATGGCATTGTCACCGTTGTGGCACAGCGTGATGTAGGTAACGCCGCGGTTGGCAAAATGCTGCACGTTACGAATGTCGTCCTCAATGGCCAATCCGTTCTCAATGCCAAGTACGATACTCTTTTTGCCTTGTCGCTTGTTCTGATACAGTTGTTCGGGATTGCGCGCCAAGGCAAGGTAGGAATGGTTGGCCTGCACGATGTCTTCTATCTTGTCGAAGATGAGGTCGGCGTAGGCCTTTGGTCCTTCGACGGGGAAGGGTGCGATGTCTGTAAACGCTTCGTCGGGCTTGTTTTGGGGTAGGTAGGCCACCATGATGACGGCGTCTTGCCGCCCTTCGGTCATTTTGTGCAGGTCGACGAGGATGCGACTGTCGCGCTGTTCGAAATGAATTCCTTGTGGGAAGAACATCGGTGTGTCGCAATGGGTGTCAAGGATAAGCTGGCGATGGTGTAGCGATTTGGCCATTGAAAACTCGCTGGCACGGTTGACAAGCCATTGGAATAGCTTTTGTCCCTCATCACCTAACCACTCTGGATGCCACTGCACGCCAAGGATGGACTTGTGTTCCGTGCTCTCCATGGCCTCGATGATGCCATCTGGCGAGCTGGCTGTTGCCTGGAAGTGCGGCCCGGTATCGCTGACAGCTTGATGGTGGAACGAGTTGACGAATATTTGTTCGGTGTCGTAAATGTCGCGAATCATGCTTTCGGATGAGAGGATGACGCTGTGTGTGGGTTCACTTTTGTCGGCTTCTTGCGAATGCTTGAGAGTAGCGTTGATGTCTTGTGCAACCCTTCCGCCTAAGGCGAAGGCAAGTGTCTGCATGCCCCTGCAAATGCCAAATATGGGCATTTGCCGGTTAAAAGCCAGACGTGTGATGAGCAGTTCGGGCAAGTCGCGTGTGGCATTGATGCCATGCAGCTCTTTTTGGGGTTCCTCTCCAGCCCACAAAGGGTTGTGGTCGCCACCGCCGGTGAGCAGCAGTCCGTCAATGTTTTCCAGGGTGTTGATGATTACCTCTGGGTCGCTGACGGGTGGTATGAGCACGGGTACGCCTCCGGCATCGACCACTTGTGTGTAGTAACAATCGCGCAATGTGGCGTCGCCATCTACATAATTGGTGGTAATGCCTATCAACGGACGGTGATGGGCGGCAGGGTAGGAGGAGTGAATTTGGTTGAGGTGGGAGTTGAGGTCAAACTGTTTCATTCCTCGTCTACATTTGCAGGTATTTCACGTTTGATGCTCTGCTCGAGCGAAATCAAGGTTTCGGTGCTGACAACGCCTGGAATGGTTTGCATGTGATTGTTGAGCAAGTCCATGAGTTGTTCGTTGTCGCGAGCGTAAAGTTTGACCAACATGGTGTAAGGACCAGTGGTGAAATGACACTCAATGATTTCGGGAATCTCCTGAAGTTCAGCAACAACCTTCTTGTACATGCTGCCGCGTTCAAGGTTTAGACCTACGTATGTGCAGGTAGAATAGCCCAAGCTTTTAGGATTGACATAGAATCCGCTGCCCGTGATGATGCCTTTTTCCATCAGATGTTGTACGCGTTGATGAATGGCTGCACGCGAAACGCCGCATTGTGTGGCTACATCCTTGAAGGGAATACGTGCGTTAGTTGATAAAATACTTAAGATTTTCTTGTCCAACTTGTCAATCTTGTCTGTGTCTTTTGCCATAGATTTCTGTGTTATGTTGTTATTTTGATAGCAAAATTAGCTAATATTAATGATATAAGCAACAAGATGTGAATAAAAGTGTGATAAATTGTACCTATTTGATAGATATTTTGCAGGTTGGTATTGTGGCCATGTTTGCCCCAATATAAGACAGACCTGACAGAAGAGAAGGTGTGTTCTCGTCCCGCCAGGTCTATACTGTGATGATTGATGTGTGTAAGGATGGCACTGTATCGATGGGCAAATGGCCAAGGTTTAAGGTCGATGACAGTGTGCCTTCCCTTTGCGTTTACTTCTTCGAGGCAGCTGGTGCCTTCTCGATACTGATTAGTTCAACGGTGAAAATCAGGGTAGAGTAGGGTTGTATCTGTCCGGCCTGACGCTCTCCGTAGGCCAGTTCTTGCGGGATGTAGATTTCCCATTTGCTACCTACCGGCATCATGGTGAGGGCCTCTGTCCATCCCTTGATGACCTGATTGCAACGGAATGAGGTGGTTTGTGGATTGCGCTTGTACGAACTGTCGAACACGTTTCCGTCGATGGTCTTGCCCTCATATTTCACAGTTACCTTGTCTTCCTTCTGTGGAATCTCGCCCTTTCCTTCGGTAATCACCTTGTATTGCAGACCGCTGGCAGTTGTTTTCACGCCTGGCTGTGTGGCATTTTGCTTCAACCAGGCAGTGTTGGCTGCGATGTATGTCGATTCTTTCTCTTTCTTCACTTGGGTTCTGCGCTCTTGAAACAGTTCACTCGCCTTTTCAACGGAATAAACAGTCGTGTCATTCTGTACGCCGGCGAGGAAACCCTGGTTGAAGATTTCGGCATCAATAGCGTTGGGCGTTCCCTTGAAGTCATTGGTGGTCTGCGGCAAAATCCGGTTTTTCACCATCCTGGCGATGGCAGCACCCGCATGACGAGCCTTGAATTGAGGCGAATCAATCTGCTTTAATGCCTCCTGAAAGCCTGCGACAAATTCGGCAATCTGCGCCGGATCCATCTCGTATTCTTGCTGCAAGAAGGGCATCAAGCCATTGGTTGCGGCCAATCCTGCCGCGTAACTCAACGAATCTTGCGGTGTAAGCAGTGGCTTAATGGTTGTCTGGGGGTTCTGTTTCTTGTCCTTCTCTTTGCCTAAAGCGGCCATGCTGACCGATGCAACCGATAAGAACAACACTGAAAGTAATAAAATCTTTTTCATCATCAACATCTTATTCAAAAGAAAAACTCACCTTGTATGGTTGATTCTTGCGGTGTAATGCCACAAAAACAATCAAATACAAGGCAAGTCTTCGTATGTTTATTATATATGGTAGTCAGCAGTTTACTTCTCGATGCTGATTAATTCAATCTTGAAAATCAAGGCGGAGAAAGGCTTAATCTGACCTTGTTCACGCTCGCCGTAGGCCAACTCTTGTGGAATATACACTTCCCATACAGAGCCTACAGGCATGTGAACGAGAGCGTCTGTCCATCCTTTGATGACCTGATTGGCACGCAAGGAAACTGGCTGTCCATTCTTATAAGAGCTGTCAAACACCTTACCATCGAGGGTCTTGCCTTCATAATGAACTTTCACCATGGATGTATCTGCAGGCATGGCACCCTTGCCAACCTTGATAACCTTGTATTGTACACCGCTCGGCAATGTCTTCACGCCTTCTTTCTTCTTGTTCTCAGCGAGGAATTTCTCACCAGCTGCCTTGTTGGGACCATATTCCTTTTCCATGACTTTGGCTCTGATTTTGCTCATCTTGGTCTGTGCTACCTGTCCAGCCTCTTCGATGGTCATCAGTCCTTTCTTGCCCGTTGTACCGGTGATGAAGCCTGCCATGAAGTTCTTCAGTGAGATGGTCTTGGTTGAATCGCTGCCAAATACCTCTTGGTTGATGCCGGTAATCATCTGATTGCTGATCTGCTGACCAATCTGGATACCTGCATAGTAAGCGGCACGGCCTTTGTCATCTCCGGCATTAGCGCCTTCGTTCAATCCCTTGATGAACTGATCCATGTAGGTTGTGTCAATGTTCATGCGGCCAATGAGATACTCTTTGAGTCCTTGAGTCTGTGCTAATCCGATGGCATAGCTCAGTGTATCCACGTCAGTCTTGAGGTTTGCCTTGGGTGTTGAGTTGCCGCAACCAGTAAATGTTGCAGCAGCGATAGCCATTGCGGCTACGAATGTAAGTTTTTTCATTGCTATTTGTTGTTATTAAATTACTTTTATAAGCTCTACATCGAATACCAATGCCGAGTATGGGGGTATGGTATTGCCTGCTCCACGCTCACCATATCCGAGGTGATAAGGGATGAAAAAGCGATACTTGGCACCTTCTTGCATCAGTTGAAGGCCTTCGGTCCAACCGGCGATGACTTGGTTCAAGGCGAATGTTGCAGGTTCGCCACGTTGAATACTGCTGTCAAATAGCGTGCCATCATACAGCATTCCTTCGTAATGGCATGTCACCTGATCGGTCGCTTTCGGCTTCTTGCCGTTGCCTTCTTTCAGCACTATGTATTGCAAACCGCTGGGAAGCGTCACCACACCTTCCTTCTTTGCATTCTCAGCCAGGTAGGTTTCGCCAGCCTCCTTGGCCACTTTGCCTTTCTCTTCGGCAGCTGCGCGTTGCTTCTTCTCTTGTTCTTGGAAGAAATTCTGCACCAATGTCTGTGCTTCTTGATTGTCTATTTTTGGCTTTGCACCAGCGATTACGTCTTTGATTGCTTGTGAAAAATCATCGATATTCAAACTCTGGGCGCCCATATCAGACAATTGTTGACCAATGCCAAGCCCCAAAGCGTAGCTTACTTTGTCCATCTTTAATAATCTATATTGATAAGTTTTGCTTTTTAACAAGGGCAAAGATAGCAAAAAACTATCATAGCTTCGAGTTATTTCTCAAAAAAATACTATTTTTGTAGAATATTAGTGTAAAAGCGACGTCTATCCATTGATAGGCATGTGATTAAGAAATGGTAAGATCATGAAAAAGATTGTATTTCTGACTGGTGCCGGTATGTCGGTAGAAAGTGGATTCAAAACCTTTAGAGGAAGTGACGGATTGTGGGAAAACTATCCAGTAGAGCAGGTGGCGACGCATGAGGGTTGGGAGGCCGATCCTACGCTTGTGACCAACTTTTACAACATGCTTCGAAAGAAACTCTATATGGCGAAGCCCAACGAAGGGCATCGATTGATACAGCAACTCGAAGAGGCATACGACGTAACCGTTATCACTCAGAATGTTGACAATCTGCATGAGCGGGCTGGATCGTCGAGAGTAATCCATCTACATGGCGAACTGGCCAAGGTATGTTCTAGTCGTGAGCCTTACAATGAGGCCTACATCCGCGAATTACCCCAAGAGAATTGTACCGTAGAACCAGGAACCAAGGCTGATGATGGGTCGCTCTTGCGCCCATTCATTGTATTCTTCGGCGAGAGTGTGCCCATGATTTCCGTTGCAGCCGAATACGCTCGTGAAGCTGATATCTTTGTCATCATCGGAACGTCGCTCAATGTTTATCCCGCTGCGGGATTGGTTCAATATACCAAACCCAATTGCCCCATCTATCTTATCGACCCCGAAGCGGTGCATACCAGTGGCATTCGTCATCTCAAGCACATACAGAAAGGTGCCAGTGAGGGGATGAAAGAACTCATGAAGGTCTTGGACACCAACCAATAAAGAGGGCCGTTGCCCTTTCAACCCATGATGATTTTTGCACATAGCTGTAAGCTTATACATCAATAAAACCAATCAATCCAGGGAGGAATGCTTATGATGAACGAACTAATTGATAAGCTGCATATAGAGCACTGCTCATTGGTGCTGCTGCACGAAGGAAACATTCGCACGTTTGAAGGTAGGGGAGTGCGAATGCTCTACAATCTGCTAAACGATGAACCCGAATCGCTTTTTAAGTCGAAAGTAGCCATCAAGGCAGTAGGAAAGACCGCCGCCAAG
The DNA here is from genome assembly GCF_000479005.1 of Prevotella sp. BV3P1. Lineage (GTDB taxonomy): Bacteria > Bacteroidota > Bacteroidia > Bacteroidales > Bacteroidaceae > Prevotella. The sequence goes on from NZ_AWXC01000053.1 coordinate 151,292, forward strand.
GCCATGGTAGATGGTGGTGTAACCGAAGTCTACGCTGATGTGATAAGCGAAGAGGCGCATCATAGGCTCAAAGACGCTGGCATAAAGGTGAATTACGAAAAGAAAGTAAACCACCAACGCTTCTTGGAAATATGGAAGCAGATGGGCGAAATCAAAGATTGATGCCACCCCTATGCAACAATCCCGTAGCTAACCTGATGGCCAAGTTCACCGTTTGTCGTGAACGGTATGGCCCTCAGGGCGTGCCGTTTGTGTGTTGTGAGCGCCAAACTGTTAATGGGAGACCTGCATGTTAGCTAAAGCCTTATTGGGTGAAACATGCAAAATCTCCGTAAGCTTATCACCCATTGTGCTGCCGAACACCCATACGAGCCTCAACAACATTCACCACATAGTCGCCCAGTTTTTCACATTCTTGAATGATATCCATGTAGATGGTACCAATGGCATAGGTATATAGATGCGCATTGATATCGGTGATGTTGGTTGTCTTGAGTTGGTTTCGATAGCTGTTGATTTCGTTCTCGATGTTAAAAGACAGACTGGTATCCAGATTAGCCTTTCGTCCAGAGAGGATGACGTTCATCTGTGTGAGGGCATCGTCGGTGAGTTCAAACATCTGGTGCAACTGTTCGTACAGTTTTTCGGGGAACTCTTCCTTGCCACTGCGCTTGCGTTTCAAGGCACGGGCAATGTTGTAGCAACTGTCTCCGATACTCTCTATCTCGGTAATCTCTCGCAACATCGATCGTATCTTCATCTTGGTATCGTCGCTAAGGTGTGCTGTTCCCACCTGATCCAGATAGTTGGCAATCTCAATTTCCATGCTGTCGCTGATGCCTTCGTATTTCTCTATCCGGTCAAATATCCTGGTAAACGCATTTTCATCCTTTTCAACAAGCAAGTCTCTCACCATCCCAAACATGCGCTGCATGCGTCCGGCGAACGACCGTATCTCTTTGTGTGCCTCCAAAACCGAAAGCTCTGGCGTCTTCATGATGCCCGCTTGGATGAATTGCAGACGGAAATCTTCCTCGTCATCACTGTGCCTTGGCTTAATCAGCATGCATACCAACCGCTCTATTTGAGGGATGAACCATATCAAGACAGCTGTATTCATGATGTTGAAAGACGAGTGGAAGGCCGCCAAGACGATAGGCAGTTTTACGGCCAGTTGCTCCTGTGTCAGATTGTGTCCCATGGGGTCGTAGTGCACTAAGCCGCACACAGCATTGACAAACGGATAGAACACGCACAATACCCAAATCACTCCGATGAGGTTAAACACCAAATGAGCCAATGCGGTTCGTCGCGCTTGGGTGTTGGCTCCTAAGGCCGCAAGGTTGGCTGTGGCCGTGGTTCCGATGTTCTCACCCATGACAAGCGCGATACCCAGATAGATGGGAAGCACGCCGGAAGAGCATAACAGGATGGTGATGGCCATCACTGCAGCCGATGACTGAACGAGACAAGTGATGATGGTGCCTATGAGTAGGAAGGAGAGGATGGTGAGATAGCTGTCAACGTCAAACGATTTGAAAAAGTCAATGATCTGCGGATTGCTCTCCAGTTGCAGCTCTTTGCCTGACGTGTTGAGCAGAACCAAACTGAGGAACATGAAAGAGATACCAAAGAGAAAATCGCCTATGTATCGCATCTTGCGGCTGTAGATGAGTATGATACCCACCAGGAATGCCGGAAAGACAAAGCTGGTCAGATCGACCGAATAGCCTAAGGACATAATCCACGCCGTGAGCGTGGTTCCAATGTTCGCACCCATAATTACCGATATGGCCTGAGCGAGGGTTAACAGTCCCGCGTTGACAAACGACACGGTCATCACCGTGGTGGCCGAAGATGACTGTACGGCACAGGTGATGAACGTACCGGTGAGCATGCCGGTGAACCGATTGGTGGTCATGGCACTCAAAATGTGGCGCAACTGTGAGCCTGCCATCTTTTGAAGAGCTTCGCTCATTACTTTCATACCATAAATCAGCAGAGCCAATGAGCCGATGATCTTGAAAAAAATCGCTAAATAATCACTCGTTGTCATAATAATTGAATTGTTATGCGATATAATTTTTGCGCTTCAGTAAAAATCGTTATCTTTACGCTCCGTAACATTTTAATCACCAAAACGAACGAGGCTGATGAAACAAGTATTGAAAATATGTTGCAAAAATAATAAAAAAACTCAAGATGTAGCTATCGGAAGCACACTTTCTAATGTATTCATGCAATTTAATTTGAAAATGCCATACGGGCCCATCTGTGCGAGAGTGAATAACAAGGTTGTGGGAATGAATTATCAACTGTACCACAACAAAGATGTAGAGTTCTTGGACATGCACGACGCTTCAGCATCAAGAAACTACACCCGAACGCTGTTCTTCATTCTGTGCAAGGCAGTTCACGACCTCTATCCAGGGTCGAGAGTGGTGATTGACATTCCCGTTTCTAACGGCTATTACATCAACTTGCACATCGGACGCGAGGTAACCGATGAGGATGCAACGCGCATTCGCGAACGCATGCAGCAAATCATTGACGAGAAAATTCCTATCGAACGTTTCGAGGTGCGTACCGAAGAGGCCATCCGCATGTTTGAGCAGAAGGGTGATGAGGCCAAGGTGAAGCTGCTCAAGAGCATTGGCTCGCTCTACACGGTGTACCATCGCATCGACGATTATGTGGATTATTACTACGGTGCGTTGCTCACCAATACGTCGGACATTTACCTGTTTGGACTGGAAAGGTATTTCGAAGGCCTACTGCTTCGCATTCCTTCTAAGCACGACCCCTCACAACTTGGCGCACTCGTCAAGCAAGACAAGATGTTCGAAGTATTCCTTGAGCAGCATCGTTGGCAGCACATTCTGGGCGTGAGCACAGTTGGTGATTTCAATGAAGCTGTGAAAGCAGGCCATGCTACCAATCTGATTAATGTGAGCGAAGCCCTGCAAGAGAAGAAAATATCGCAGATTGCCGACCAAGTAACCACGCACCCGGAGGTGAGAGTGGTGCTTATAGCCGGGCCGTCCTCATCGGGTAAGACCACTTTCTGCAAGCGACTGAGCATCCAATTGCTGGCCAACGGCATTCGTCCCGTACAGATATCGTTGGACGACTACTTTGTAGATCGCGAAAAAACGCCGAGGGACGCTGCGGGCGATTGGGACTATGAAAACATCCGCGCCTTGGACATCAACCTGATTAACTTGCAGCTCAACGCGCTCTTCAGGGGTGAGGAGGTTGAGCTGCCCAAGTATGATTTCCTGTCAGGCCGGAGCGTCATGAGTGGCAAGCGGCTGCGCCTGGCCGACCGGCAGGTGCTGCTGGTGGAGGGCATTCATGCCCTGAACCCCGAACTGACGGCGCAAATCCCCAAGAGACAGAAGTTTCATGTGTATATATCGGCACTCACCAGCATCCTGCTGGATGACCATAACTACATTCCAACCACCGACAACCGGCTGCTGAGGCGCATCATCCGCGACCATAAATACCGCGGGGTGAGCGCGCAGGAAACCATCAGACGCTGGCCGAGCGTGCGGGCCGGGGAGACGAAATGGGTGTTCCCCTACCAGGAAAACGCCGACGTGATGTTCAATACCGCCATGCTTTACGAACTGGCCGTCATACAGGAGCAGGCCGCTCCCTTGCTCGAACAGGTGCCGGAAAACTGCGTAGAGTATTCGGAAGCTTATCGCTTGCGTAAGTTCTTGAGTTACATCACCCCCATACCCAACCGCGCCTTGCCGCCAACCAGCCTCATCCGTGAGTTCCTGGGCGGCAGTTCGTTCAGGTATTAGCTACGCCTGTGCCGTTGCAACAAACGGCAGACGAAGGTTTTTAATAGAAAATAATGTGAAGTGAGCGTAGGGTTGTACAGACTTGCGCTCACTTCTTTATAGTACACGTTGTCCTGCCTTCCACACCATAGATATAAAAGTTGTTACCAAACCTTGTGAAAATGTGTCAAAAATATTTATTTTAAAGATTTTAAATATCTAACTTTGAAAACACATCATTTATAAACAATTAGAATATGGTTCAAGAAAAAAAACTACAGATTTATTCCCTTGGGTATTGATGATTTTGATGTCATCAGTAACATTTGTGGGAATTTTATCAGAGTTGGTGCCTTCGGGCGTGTTACCGCAAATCATGTCAGACCTTGGCGTTAACGAAGTTCAAGGCGGCAGGCTGGTGGGTTTGTATGCTCTTGCATCGGCCATATTCGGTATTCCGCTCATCTCGGCGACGATGCAGTACAACCGAAAGAAAGTGCTGCTGTGGCTATTGGTGGGATTTTCGCTTTGTAGCGTGTTGTCAGGTGTTGTACACAACTACTACGTTGTATTGGTATTGCGATTCCTCGGCGGTATCAGTGCGGGTGTTATGTGGCCTATGATTGCAGCTTTTGGCATGCGTTTGGTACATCCCAGTCATCAAGGTAGGGCTGTAGCAGTAATCATGGCGGGTAATACTTTGGGTATCAGTCTGGGTATGCCGCTGATGACATCAATCGGAGATAAGTTTGGTTGGCGTATTGAATTTATCGCATTAGGACTTCTTGTTGCGCTGATTGCGCTGCTTTCGCTATTCATGCTGCCGTCTACGCCTGGCGAAAAGCTCACCAAGAGCACATCGCCTTTTGCCATGTTGAAAAACAAATCCATTTTATTGATTATCCTTCTCACCTTGTTAGGTGTTTGTGGACATTACGGAGTATATACCTACATCACCCAATTGGTTGCCGAAATTAACGTAGTAGGAGGCATTGAGATGGCTCTGATGGTATTTGGTATCGGTTCGCTGATATCCATCATCATCGCAACGAAGTACATTGATTTGTATCTTCGTGAGCTTACTATTGCCATGTTTGCCTTCTTAGCCATAGCCATGCTCTTGTTCCACTTCTTCAAGGGCACTATGGGAATTTCGCAATTTGGCTTCTTCTTGTGGGGATTGTCGTTCGGTCTGTTGGTTACATTGTTCCAGGCTGCGGTGGGAAATCAGGTGGAAAGTGGAAAAGACGTGGCCATGTCGGTACAATCGTGCATGTTTAATCTCTCCATCATGATTACGACATGGATTGCAGGCGTGCTGCTAATTAGCTGCAGTCCGACGAGCTTAATATGGTATGCCGTACTGTTAGCCGTGCCCGGAATGATTATTTCTATATTCGCCAAGCATACATTGCGAAGGATAGGGTAGAGAACAAGTTCATATACACACATAAAAAAGCTGCACATTACAACGTGCAGCTTTTTAAATTGAATGACCTTACATCTTGAACGGAATTTCATATTCTGTAGGTTTCTTCTTAAACAAGAACTCACCCTTTCTCACAGAAGCCAATACACCAACACGTCTGCGGATGCAATCCCATGAGCTGTCGCCATCCAGAACGATAAAGTTGGCATCCTTGCCTTCTTCCAGTCCGTATGCGTTATGGATGTTCAAACACTTAGCACCATTGTAAGTAATCATGTCGAAAGCGTTTTCTACCTCCTCTGGGCTTGCATAATGTGACAGGTGGATAGCATTATCCAGGATGTTCATCATGTTACCGCTTCCCAATGGATACCATGGGTCGTTGATAGAGTCTTGAGCCAGTGCAACATTGATACCCATGTGCATGAATTCCTTGATACGTGTCAAGCCGCGACGCTTTGGATAAGTGTCCTGACGACCCTGCAGGTACGCGTTCTCTGTGGGGCAGGAGATGAAGTTCATCTTGCTTCTCTTGAACATGTCGAACATGCGGTAAGCATACGAGTTGTCTGCCGAACCGAACGAACAAGTGTGGCTGGCGGTGGTCTTTGTACCATAATCCTCCAGGTATACCAAGGCGTTCAATATCTCAACGAATCTTGCCATGGTGTCATCGGTCTCGTCACAGTGAACGTCAATCAGCACATTGTATTTCATAGCCAGCTCAACAATGTCGTGGATAGACTTCTCACCAAACTCTCTTGCCGGCTCGTAGTGAGGAATACCACCGATCACGTCAGCACCCATCTTCAGCGCTTCTTCCACCAATTCTTTTCCACCCTTGTAGGTGTACATACCGTTTTGCGGGAAAGCTACTACCTGGATGTCCACAATGTCCTTCATTTCTTCTTTCAGTTCCATGAGTGCCTTGAAGCCGATAAATTTAGGATCGGTTACGTCGGTCTGTGCACGGATAAACTGTACACCCTGTGAAACTTCGTCCTCAATACCCTTGCGTGCCAACTTCTTCACACCCTCTATGGTCATTGTTGCCTTATATTTGGGCCAGTTCTCAATAGCCTCGTAAAGTGTACCCGATGCAGCGCCAATACCTTCCATCTCGGCCAGCGTGTAAACATAGTCTAAGTGCAAGTGTGGGTCTATGTAAGGAGGAAGCACAAACTTACCCTTCAAGTTAATCTCCTCGTCACATTTAGGCAGATTATTGCCAATTTGAGCAATCTTGCCATTCTCCACTATCATTTCCGTTGCTGAACAGTTGCGATAAAATTTCGCATTAAAGAATTTCTTTTTCATAAAAAATAAGTTTAAGTATAACATTCTAAATATAAGCATTTTAATTGGAATATGCAACTTTTATTTGATGGCTTTTGGCATAATCTTACAATATTTATAGAAATTTCTTGTTTTTTGATAATCACCTCGTTGTGTTCATCAATTTCGTTATTTTTATTCATCGAATGCTTTGCCAATCTATTTTCTTCATCTATCTTTGCAGAAACAATTGCATACCAGTGGTTTTTCCGGGGACAGGTCATGGATGATTGGGTGCCCCATCGGGCATGACAGCTGCCGACAATAAACTTTAGATGAACACATTGACATGAAAATCAAAGGCTTAGAGAACGCTTTCAGTGCTAAAGAGCTGAAAGATTATTTTTTTATCACCATCGCCATGCTTTTTTATTGCATTGGGTGGACGGTCTTTTTGTTGCCCAACAACATCACCACGGGCGGTGTTCCGGGCATTTCGTCTGTGTTGTATTGGGGACTTGGCATCCCTGTTCAGTACTCTTACTTCTTCATCAACGCTGTGTTGATTGCATTTGCGTTGCGCTTGTTGGGGCTTCGTTTCTGCATCAAAACCATTTTTGGCATCATCATTCTAACCACGTTGACGTCGCTGGCACAAACCTATATGCGGGATGTCAGCTTGTTGAGCGACCAGCCTTTCATGGCGAGTGTCATCGGTGCGGCCTTCTGTGGAACGGGTGTCGGACTGGGCTTGTCGGCCAATGGCAGTACGGGTGGTACGGATATCGTGGCCGCCATCGTCAACAAGTATCGTGACATTTCGCTGGGAAGGGTCATTTTAATCTGTGATTTGGTGATTATTTCGTCCAGCTACCTGGCCCTGCACGATTGGGAGAAGGTGATTTATGGCTATGTGGTGCTATTCATCACTTCGTTTTGTGTCGATCAGGTGGTCAATTCCATGCGTCGCTCGGTGCAGTTTTTTATTATTTCTGACCGATACGAGGAGATTGGTCGCCAGATTAACGAGAATCCCCATCGAGGCTGTACAGTAATCAATGCATCTGGATTTTATTCGGGTCGCGAGATGAAGATGTTGTTCGTGCTGGCTAAAAAGAATGAGTCGGGAAAGATTTTTGATTTGATCAACGAGATCGATCCTGCTGCCTTTGTTTCTCAAAGTGCCGTGATAGGTGTTTATGGTGAAGGCTTCGACCGGTTTAAGGTGAGACAAAAAAAAGGCGCTCCCAGCAAGCTCTCTCGCATGAAAGCGGTGAACGGTAAACAATAACACCCGTGAACCTCCGCATCATTTACGACAGCTGTTCACCATGATAGCATGGAGTTGCGTGTCGCAGGGGCGTAATTCATCACGTCCCGCGCTATGTACAAAAGAATGAAAAAAATACAAATTAATTTGACTTCAACAAATAAAATCGTATCTTTGTATGTATAAAAGCTCATACAAACATTATTATTAAAAACATTATGAAGAAGAAGTTTATTTGTACCGTATGTGGATACGCATACGCAGGAGAAGCTGCACCAAAAGAGTGCCCAGTATGCCATGCCAAAGCTGAGAAGTTCAAGGCTTTCGATCCAGAAGCTATTAAGGGAACAAAGACTGAAGAGAATCTCAAGGCTGCATTTGCAGGCGAGAGCCAGGCTCACACCAAGTACCTCTACTTTGCATCTAAGGCAAAGAAAGAAGGCTATGAGCAATTGGCTGCTATCTTTGAAGAAACAGCACGCAACGAGAAAGAGCATGCAAAGGTTTGGTATAAGTTCTTGCACGGTGGTGACATCCCTACCACAACAGACAACATCAAAGAGGCTGCTGATGGCGAAAACTATGAGTGGACAGACATGTATGTGAACATGGCGAAAGTAGCAGAGGAAGAGGGCTTCCCAGAGATTGCAGTGAAGTTCCGTGCTGTTGGTGCCGTTGAGAAGCACCACGAAGAGCGTTATCGCAAGATGTTGAAGAACATCGAAGACGAGATTGTCTTCTCACGCGATGGAAGCTGCGTATGGCAGTGCCGCAACTGTGGACACATCGTTATCGGTAAGAAGGCTCCTGCTGTATGTCCTGTTTGCGACCATCCACAGAGCTACTTCCAGATTGAACCAGACAATCTGTAAGTCAACAGACATAAGATAAACATGAACGAGAGGTACTCAAAACGAGTATCTCTCGTTTTTTTTATGCTTCGTGTGCATATAGTGAACGGAACAAATGATCAAAACTAACCAAAAGAAAGATATCTGCGAGAGAATATTACAGAGGACAATTCATGAGAGAAGTTATCAAGCAGATAATGCAGACATCATCGTAAAAGGGTGCATCATAATTCATTTTACGATGCACCCTTTTTATATAAATAAGTAATCTATGAGATTTACTTCAATTTGCAGTAGCCATATTTAGCCGAGCAGCAAAGTTCTTCCTCGATGCGGATGAGCTGGTTGTACTTCGCAATACGGTCGGTACGGCTCATAGAACCTGTCTTAATCTGACCTGAGTTAGTTGCAACGGCAATATCAGCAATCGTTGTGTCCTCAGTCTCTCCTGAACGGTGAGAAGTAACTGTGGTGTAACCAGCACGGTGAGCCATTTCAATAGCCTCCAATGTTTCGGTCAACGAACCAATCTGGTTTACCTTAATCAAGATAGAGTTAGCAGCACCCATCTTGATACCCTTCTCCAAGAACTTCGTGTTGGTTACAAACAAGTCGTCACCAACCAACTGACAACGGTCACCAATCTTCTCGGTCAGCTTCACCCAGTTGTCCCAGTCGTTCTCATCCAAACCGTCCTCGATAGAGTCGATAGGATATTTTGTAATCAGTTCTTCCAAATATGCAATCTGCTCTTCTGCGGTCAGCTTCTTACCATTAGGATCCTTTGGCATGCCACTCTTCAACTGACGATAGTCATAGAACCACTCACCGTTCTCCTGAACAGCGAACTCAGAAGCAGCACAGTCCATAGCAATCTTCACATCCTTGCCTGGCTCATAACCTGCATCCTTGATAGCCTGAATGATAGAATCCAAGGCATCTTCAATACCATCGAACTTAGGAGCGAAACCACCCTCGTCACCTACGGCAGTAGACAAGCCGCGCTTCTTCAACAGCTTTGCCAAAGCGTGGAATACTTCTGCACCCATACGAATGCCTTCTTTGATAGAAGGAGCACCCACAGGACGAATCATAAACTCTTGGAAAGCGATAGGAGCATCAGAGTGTGCACCACCGTTGATGATGTTCATCATTGGAACGGGCAACGTATAAGTGTTTACACCACCGATATAGCGATATAGTGGCAAGTGAAGAGCTTTGGCTGCCGTGTGTGCAACTGCCAAGCTAACACCCAAGATAGCGTTAGCACCCAACTTACTCTTGGTAGGAGTACCATCCAAGGCAAGCATCTTGTAATCTATCTTGCGTTGTTCTAACACGCAAAAACCTTTCAATGCTGGAGCAATGATGTTGTTTACATTCTCTACGGCTTTTAATACACCCTTGCCACCATAGCGAACTTTGTCGCCATCGCGCAACTCCAAGGCTTCGTTTTCACCCGTAGATGCACCAGATGGTACGCTGGCACGACCCATCACACCATTTTCCAATGTTACTTCAACCTCTACTGTAGGATTACCACGAGAGTCAATAATCTCTCTTGCGTGAACTTTTTCAATTACCATAATTAATTATTTATTTTGAATGAATAATATCTCTGAATTCATTGCAAAGATAACGATAATTAAGGAATTCACCAATATAGAGATATGAAATAATGTGAAATGAACAACATTGAGCTTTGAACTTTGAACATTGAGCTTTGACTGTCAACTTAAAAGCTCACCAACTCATCAACTCAAAAACTTATGCTATCAACTCGTAAACTTGTCTACTCGTCAACTCGTGAACTAAACAAAAACTTGCTCCCGCAGAACTTCACATGAAGTCTGCGGGAGCAAAGTAATATATGTTTGTTCAATTGAGCTTACTCAATAACAATCTTTGAGGTCTGCACATTCGTGCCGTCGGTAGCCTTGATGAGGTACACACCTGAAGGAACTTGTCCTTTCAGCTTCTTCGCATCGAGAGGCAAGCTGAAGGTACCAATCTTCGCACCAGAGAGGTTGAAGAGTTCTGCTTCACCCTTGGTCAGGGTAATTGAAACGTTATCAATGCCTGTCACAGCACCCATCACCTTCTCAAAGTCAGTCTCTGGTGTGTCGGCGAACATAAAGCGGTTATGCTCAATGCCGTTAACCGTTGCTGTGAAGAAGTAACGTGCCTTACCGTTGTTGAACGGAATCACGGTTTTCGTCTTCAAGTCAACCAACTTCAAGTTTTGATAGTTCAGGCTCCATGTGTTCAGCTCCATGTTATAGGTTTCATCCTTAGCGGTTTCAACGCTAAACGTGCTTCCTATCAACGAAGGCAAACTGGATATCTGTACATTCTTACCGTCAGTGGTTGTGGCAAATACAGAAGGTTCGCCCATGTTCAGCTTCTCACCCTCCAATTGAGAATCGTAAGCTGGTGTTGCGTCCTCTTCCTGGTATGTCCAGAACTTATCAACCACCTTACCATTATCCATTGTTACCATGACACTACCGCGGTTAAAGTCACCATCCATAACAAATGACTTGGCGCGCAACGGCTCGGACTTAGACTGCAATCCTGTGTAAGGAATGGTGAGTGTACCTGTCTTCGTACTGTACACAGGGTTGTTGTATTTCACCATGAAGCCTTGCATAGGTGACAGTGTTCTGGTAACACCATTCTCACCTGCCTTGTCAATTGGCACGGCTTCATAGCCACCCTTTTCTTTTACAGACTGTCCATTCTGGTTCTTCCAGTCATCCCAGCTACCGGTGGTGTAGATGTAAACGGTTTTGTCCATTTCCACACGATCCTCGCCGGATTCCAGCGTGATGTTCTTAATGTCCACACCAGCCATGAACGAGTTACCAACGATGTTGTAACCCAGTCCGTAACGCTTGGCATTTTCGCCTTCTGCCTTTGAAGCATCAACGACAGCTGCCTGACGTGTCAGCTTAATAGTTTGCTCGCAGAGGTTCAGTTTACCTTGAATCTTGTGAACACCCTTGCTACCCTTCAATACTGGAGCTACCTCGTAGCCTTTGAAGGCAGTCATCTTGTCGACGTTCTTCACTGCTGTCCACTTCTGATAGTAGTGATTAGGATCGTTCTTCGTTTCATCGTATGCACGAACTCTCATTCCTTCGAATGCAGGATTCTTGATAGCCTCTGCCACTGGCAAGCCAATATACTGCCAGTCAAACTCATTCAATACGGGCTTTTTGTAGTCGGGAGAGGTAGCGTCCTTGTCATCCGTAGCCATGCGCTTAGGCACATAAGCACCCAACGGCTTAAACTCAACAGTAGCAAACACGGTAGATGCGCATGGGTTATCATTGTTCAAGATGAATGTACCCACGGTCTTGCCGTTATCGGATGTCTTCATCACGAGCTTGTCCTTGTCACCGTCTGTGGTGAAGCCATCTACGCTCTTCACGGTCAAACCACCATCAGCGGGAACAACCACAGCTGGGTGACCAGGTGTCTTTTCAGTAGCACCTTCCTCAAACTTCTTGTTCGGTGCGTTGTTCACCAACTTGTTTGCTGAGATAAACTTACCGGCAGGCAAGTGCATGTCACGCTCTGCCACCTTCTTCTCACCCTTGATGTCGGGCTGGTTGTTAGCAAAGATGATGTTCTGACCGTCCTTAGGAACATCGTTGGTCCAGTTCTCTTTCTTGTTGAAGTCGTTGTCCACGCCACCAATCCAATAGTTGTTGCCGCAGGCATTCTCTTCTTCATCGTAAGCTGAACCTGCACTTTGTCCTTGCTTACCGTCTTTATCGGCTTTGCCACCAGCATTCACAGCTACTGGTACACCGTCTTTATCTTCGTCACCCTTGATGCGCCCTTGGTCGTCAACCATGTCCTCAGTTACATTGTCACCGCCTTCAATGGCATCCACACAACCATCGTTGTCACTATCGGCATCCAAGAAGTCTGGTGTACCGTCCATGTCAGTATCGCATGGCAGCATCAGCGTTACCAACGTGTTCACCTGTCCAGACTTATCCGGTGTCTGCGAGAACTCAAAATATTTCTTGCCTGGCTCAGTATTGAGATAGGATAGTCCCACCTGATTGACAAGTTTCGCATCCTCGTTATTGAAGATCACCTTGTGTGTACCTTCTTTTTCATATACAGTGTATCTGTCATCAGTCAGACTTGTGTATAATTCGGTTTGCGAGAGTGCGTTTTCGTTAGTCAATATGTTGATGCCGAACTGATTGTCTTTGTGGAACGTGGAGGCTGGTGTACTTTGCATCAGCACGTATGGTTGCATGGTTCCACCCACTTCCCAGTGCATTATTGTTTTTTCGTTGGCATTGCCAGTCATGAAACGATCATTATCAATCGAATAGTTGCGAACCGTTACCACCACAGCTCCTGTGCCTGCGGGGTAGCCAAACTTATCGGAAAGGTCTATCGTGAACGGATCGTTTGTATTTGAGCTGGCTCCAATGACTGATGGTAGCAGGGTAAGTACGCGCCCCACCTTTGGTGTCTTATTCAAATAGTTCTCATTGTTTACTATGTCAGCAAACAGCTGCTGGGTATTGATATTTTCTCGATAGCGCACCCATTTCCCATCAGTAGGCTTCAGTGTGATACCACTCTTCCTTATTATATTGGGTTCTGCCAGATCAGGACACTCCACATAATTCAATATACCATCGTTATCCCAGTCGAGGTCGCCAGGTGCTACGAGGCACGGTTTGAAGAAAATCTGTGCGCCAGTTCCTTGTGAGAAATCACGCTGCAAACTGTAGTCTACACAATCATAAGTGAATGTTTCTCCAACATAATCGCTCATTTGCTTCACGATGATAGTATAGACGTAGCCTTCCTCAACAAACTTCTTGGGGAAGAGATCCTCTCCTTTGACTATCACGCTGTCGGGATATTCCATTGTCCCCTTAATGTGCCTCTTACCTTTCGACTCGTATCCAGTAATGTTGCCCTCTGAATCTTTAATGGGTTTATCGTAGTCATAGATATCGATGTCATAGTCAGGCGTCTGGTATTTCGTCTTTGAGGTTTCCACGGTACGCCCATCAACGATTTTCTCAATGTCGCGTCCCTTTTGCTTCCATACATCGTAGGTAAACTTGAACGGACCTTCACCACCAATACTTTGGAACATTGCCCAGTAGTTTTCTTCGTCTGCACAATATGAGACAAAGGTTTTTGGTGCCTTTTTACTGGTGGTGACGTCAGCGTGTGGCTTTGTCACGTCAATCTCTTGTCGCTCCGTGATTTCCTCACAGTCCACCTTCATGCCTTCACCCTTCTTACCCATTTCGGCAGATGTCGGCTTGGTGTAGCCTTGCCCATCAATAGGAGCAGCCTCTGCAGGGGTGTTTGGGTTTTCTTTGTTGGAGAAAGTGTTGCCCACTTTGTCTTCAATATTAAGCTTATCCTTGTAATCACTGAGTGCAAGCTGAAGCCTACTATAGGAAGCCCTGAACCAAGAATATGCCTGTCTATTGCTGGCTAAATCGGCACCAAAAGTGGTGCTACTCATCTTGTGGTCAGGTGTCATTCCTTGATTACCGTAGAACACACAGTGATCCAGTTCATCTATGAAGAATTTACTGTTATATGCGAGTTCCCCTGTACGTGTCATATAATAGATGGCACCACCGCTACCCCTATTTTTATCATAGCCCTCAGCCACATTGTTTATAAATTGACTTCCGGCAATATTGTTATCTCTTGTCTGCATGCCATAGAGAAAGAGTGCGCCACCCCATCCGCTATTTCCTTTTTCCGTAAGCGTTGCTCTATTACCATAGTAGATATCGTTCTTGGACGAGAATGCAATGTCGCTGAGTACACTTGCATCATCTTGTGTACGCATCACGCCACCCTCGTATGCTGTGTTGTTGTAATAGCGGTTGTTGGCGGATATGATGTAAGCTGAATTATACGCATATACCACGCCACCTTTGCCCAAAGCTTTATTGCCTACGAAAGTGCTGCCTTCTATCTTAACACCCTTGCAAGCCGTGAGCATGGCGATGGCACCACCACCATCACAAGAGACTGTCCATCCCTTGGCTGTATTATTCTTAAATACACAGTCTTTTACTTGCACCTCGTGCGAGTTGCTGTTCTGTCCGATAGCACCACCGTTGTTAGACATATTACCTTCAAACTCGCACTTTGTAAACCTTATAGGTTCGTCCTTCATTGAATTATTATTGCGGATTGACACGGCTCCACCGAGCGAGTTACTTTTGTTATTAACAAACTTGCAGTTTGTAAAATCGCCATATCCACTTGCTACAGACACTGCACCTCCCGAAGGATAAATGACACCACCTGATTCTGCACCATCTGTACAAGTGTTCTCTACAAATACACAGTTGCTCACCTCAAAACGTTTGTTGGCAATATCAATTTCGAATGCGCCACCACCTTTTTGAGTTTTATTGCCACTGAAATAACAGCCATCAATAATGAGCGGATTAGCTCCTGCAAAGCGGATGGCACCACCAGAACCTGTACCGCTACTACCTTGTGCATTTGCTGTATTGTTACAGAAAATGGAGTTCTTGATTTCTACCTTGCCCGCAACATTAATCCACAACGCACCTCCCTCAAGAGCTTGGGTGGTGTTGCCGTTGAAGTTACAGTTTTCTATCTGCACGGACAGAGGGTTCCCCTCATTTGGGGAGTCGATGTTTAATCCACCACCGTCGCCTTTACCCAATGACACGCCTGACCTGTTTCCATAGAACTGGTCATTGCGGAAGATGGCAGTGCGCTTGCGATTGATGTCGATACCACACTTGGGTTGTTGTCCCGTAACCACGTAGACTGCACCACCATGGTCTCCACCGAGGTTGTTGTAGTATTGGTTGTTCTCGGAAAGCAGATTGACAAACGAAGCTATCTTAATGGCACCACCGTCGCCAGCTTGGGTATTATGAATCACCGAGTTGGTGATGGAAACATTCTCAAATCCTTCCAACGAGATGGTTGGCATCTGTCCGGAAGCCGTACCACCAAGATTGCGGTTCACCTGTATGTGGTCTAACCTTGCATAAGACTTTTTGTTTTCTTTTGGTGTACCCGCATTGGTCACACCAATAAGACACTGCCCCTGAAAAGTACCCTGATGCTGAATGTCGTGGAAAGTAACGTAGCTTAGGTCAAGCTGGGTGTTAGTTTGTTTTTCTAAATCAGAGAAAGCCAAGAAACCAC
Organism: Prevotella sp. BV3P1; assembly: GCF_000479005.1. Taxonomy (GTDB): domain Bacteria; phylum Bacteroidota; class Bacteroidia; order Bacteroidales; family Bacteroidaceae; genus Prevotella. The sequence goes on from NZ_AWXC01000053.1 coordinate 167,117, forward strand.
CACCAACGCCTCCAAAGAAATCACCTCTCAGCACTTCTACGCGCGATATCTTCACTCTGGGATTCTTCATGTTTCCATAAAAATAGATAGCTCCCGAACCTGCCGACTTATAGTAGCTGATAAAGCAGTCGTCCATCTCAAAATACGGATTGTCACAATTGTTGCAATCCATTGTTATCAATGCTCCTTGACCTACACCGCCCTGAAAGTTGGCAGAGTTGAACTTCAGCCCTCGTAGGATGATAGCTTGGTTGGTGTTATTGGCACGAAAGATAGATTGTGTCATCTTCTTCGATGCCACTAACTCGGTGTGATAACGCTTTGGGTTATTGTTACATGTGTCAGTTGGGAGCGTTCGAGACCCTGGTTTGGGAAATCCTCCCATGATATTCAACCGTTGTCCCTCCCTGGTGAGCACATAGAAAGCACGTGCATGATTCACAGGATCTGATACCTCATACTTGCCTTCCGCCATATAGATGTTCACCTCTAAGTTCGTGTTCGCTTCTGCCGCCTTAAGAGCAGCTTTCAGCGTTTTGAACGCAGCGTTCCAAGATGTACCGTTGCGTGAGTCGTTACCTGTTTGCGCCGACACATAAAACTTCAACGCTTCGGCTTGTACACCGAGTGCCATGAAGCATGCGAGCAGCATTGTCAGCACATACCTTGCTGGTAATAAATGTTTCATGTTGTTGTTTTGATTTTTAATTCTTTTCTTAGTTTCTAATTTCTATGCTGCGCATCTGTGATTGTGCCTTACGGGCAACTGTGCGATGCGCCAACAGGCTTTGTCTGTGTTACCACAGTGTACGATACGCCTCATCGTCGTCCTCAAAGTCATCAAAGTAGCCAGGCTTGGCCAACTCGTCATCATGTGGGGTGCTGGCATACGGAAGGTCTCCTCCTGTTCCTGGATCACCACCACCAGTTTGCAGTAGCATCATGCTTGGACTTAAATACGTTTTCTTTGCCATGTTTAACTTTTTGTTTTTATAAATATATTGAGTATTCTATGTTTTGTTACCAGCTATATCTGGCACATTCTTCTCTTTTTACAAAGGTCTGTAGACAAACATTCACCCAAGTATCTGTCGTACATCGGGTTGTTAATTCAGCATTACCGTTATCCTATTTTGCATACAGCGCTCAGGCTGTTCCCATTTTGATGGTTTGCGAGCCATATATATATAATAAGGTGGAATGGCAACTGCGCCTCATCACCTGATAGTTATAAAAATGTTCGCATTATGAACAATGCAAAATTAGTCATAACAAATCGCGTAAATGCATGATAAAATATCAAAACAGTCAATATATCTATCTTGCCCCCCCCCCGAAATGTTAATATAGATTAACAATGTGACTAAAATGTTAAGACTTATGGATATCTACTTTATATACATTTTAATTTCTTTATTTTTGCCAAGAGTTAAAATCCTACTTTTTTGTACTACAAGGTTGTACACATTAAGCGTATGAAATTTTATTATTTGAACAAGCATCGCCAATGTCCCAATTACATTGGTTCAAAGCCCACTGGTTTTGCGCTGGTTACTGGGAAAAAAGGCGAACGCATTGACAATATTCTGCCCGTACCGCTTGGTGTTTTTGTGATTAGCGGTAAGATTAAACTCTGCTTAGGAAAGGATTCAGAAGTCATGGTAGAGGGCGGACAGATGATGTCAGCAGTATTCAGGAACAACTCTTATGCCACGGTGATAGAAGATTGTCTGTGTGTTCGTTTGTATGTACAAGGCAACAGCTTGGACTTCTGCCACCGTATTGTGAACTCGGAGAAGCTGTTGCAACTCTGTGAAAAGAACAAGGGAGTGGGCAAGGTGCTGCCCATGATACCGGAGGTGCAAGCCATTATGCGACAGATGATGGGCTACATCACCGACGGACTGATGTGTTGCGAGGTGCATGCCATGAAGCAACACGAGTTAGCGGCAGTGCTGCAAGCCTACTACCGGCCGGCAGATTTGATACCGTTCATCGCCCCCATCTATGATCCCAACGCGCGGTTTTACAACGAGGTGATGGAGTTGGCTGACGATTATCTGTCGGTGAATGAGATGGCCTCGCAGCTGAATATGAGTTATCCCACGTTTATCAGAACTTTCCGCAAGGTATTTAAAGACACGCCACAAGAGTGGTTGTCGAAGAACCGCATGAAACGACTGCGAGATTTGCTGCATAACACGGCGCGCACCGACCAGGAGATAGCTGACGAACTACACTTCACTACGGTGCAGAATATGCGGGCTTTCTGTAAAGCACGAAGTGGATTGACAACCAGGCAGTTGCGGGAACAAGAGCAATAGTTTTTCCCTTGCTTTTTAATTGCATTGACTTTGGACGCCAAAGTCAATGGGTTTGGAGGTTAAAGTCAATGGGTTTGGTCGGCAAAGTCAATGAGTTTGGCTGGACGGCCAATGATGCGGGTCGCGGGATGTGTTTTCAACAACGAATGTAACGAAAGAAACGAATCCGACTGTTTGGAATCAATGAACGCAAGCGTTCACCGAATGAAAACGAATTTTGCAAAGACGCACAACATGTTTATCTCGGCAGATTGGTTTCATTCGCAGAACGCTTGCGTTCATTGTCTTGTTTAGTTTATTCGTAACATTTGTTACATTTGTTGTTCTACAACATTGCCTTTAAATGAAAGAGCTGTGGTCTAAAGTTGTAAGTATGGAAAAATGTCTTACTGTTCTTCCGCTGATTTAAAAAAAATGCTTACCTTTGGCCAAAAAGGAGGACACTACCATGGAGAAAATCACGCAAGACAATTTCGAGGAAAAATATGTAGACCCCATTGAACAGCGGCAGATAGACAAGTTTGTGTGTGACGAGATGTCGCGCCAGATACACCGCTACATCAAGGGAATGTCGGGCACAAAAGCCATGATGGAGAAGTTTGAGGCGCAGTTGTCCACCCTGAGCGTACCGCAGAAGGAGGAGGCCATCGCACGGTATATCGACCTGAACCGCAAGGTGCTGAGCGGGTTGGATTTGAAAATTGTGCTGACACGAGCCATCGCCAACTATTGCGACACGTTCAGTTACATGCTCGAGCTGGTGAACGACAAGCGCAAGTGGGTGTTCTATCTCAACCGCATCAAATCGAAGTACATTCAATATCATTCCGTGATTGAGCAAGATGGCAAGTTTGGGCTGTGTGATCATCGTGGCAACATCTTGGTTCACCCCGTGTATGATTTCGTTCGAACGTGTTATATTTATGTAGATGACCTGGTGACCATGCCCGTTATCGTGCAGAAGGAGGGTAAGATGGGGCTGATTCTTCCCGATGGGAAAGACACCATCGTGGCACCTTTTGAGTATGATGACATCTCGTTGCGCGAGGAATATCCCTACTTTGAGGCTACGCGAGGGGGCGAACAAGGGTATATCCACAGCGACGGGCAATTCGTAGTTGCCCCGCATTCACGGTAAATTTCCCGTTTGCCAGTTGGCTGTCGCATCCTTTCGGCAACGCTGGCTTTTTGTTGTCTACTGATCATGTTGTTGAACAACGAATGAAACAAATAAAACAAATGAACCAAACAAGACAATGAACGCAAGCGTTCTGCGAATGAAACAAAACAGCCGACATAAACATATTGTGTGTCTTTGCCAAATTTGTTTCATTCGGTGAACGCTTGCGTTCATTGAACCAAGCCATCGAATTCGTTCCATTTGTTCAATTTGTTGTTAAAGCAAATCAAATGACTGTTTTGTCAACAAGCAATCTTTTTACATGTAAGAGGCGTAGGTTGCAAGGCTGGT
>NZ_AWXC01000054.1 GCF_000479005.1 Prevotella sp. BV3P1
ACTCGTCACCTTGTCAACTCGTCAAACTAAAATTATTTTCAGTTAAAGTATGTAAAAAAACAAAATATCAATATTCTTTCTTATATTTGCATTGTTATATTCAAGCAGTATGCGTCATGATATTGGAGCGTGAAGCAATGGCCTTGAAATGTTAAATTCTTTACTAAATAAATACCGTATGAAGAGATTATTTGTTGCATTTATTTGCATTGTTGCTTGTTGCATGTCAACAAACGCCAAAATCAAGACCGACTTTGGAACCTATGCGTTCGGTGCCTCGGCCCTTTATGGAACAAGCGGAGATTACAGCCATGGCGGTGCCGGATTGACCTTGCAAAAGTTTTTTGGTGATGAGTTCCGTGCCAGCATCTTTGCCAACTATTTTTTCAAGCAAAACAACGCCAGTTTTATTGAGTTTGGCACCGACTTCAACTATGTGTTCGCATTGACGCCCAAGCTGGGTATTTATCCTGTTTTAGGTTTGGGGTATTCTATCATGAAGTTGAACAATGTGATAGAGAAACCCGCAGGTGTCGACATCCTTCCTGATGACTATTCGGACGATTCGGAAGGCAATCTCAATTTTGACCTCGGTGCGGGATGTGAGTATTATTTCACGCCATCGTTCAAAGGTTTTGCCGAGGCAAAATATCGGTACGTTAAAAACTACGATCGGACGTTGTTCCAAGTAGGAGTGGCTTACGTTTGGTAGACCACAAATTGACTATTAACTAAATATACAGATATGAGGAAATCACTGTTTGCCGTTATTGCCGCCGTATGCGTGGCGATGACCCTTGGCGGATGTCAAATTTACGGACTGGTTAAAGACGCTACCGACAAGGAAGAAGGAAAGATTATCATGAAAGATGGTAAGGAGTATGTGGGACGTGTTGAGATGCCCAATGTCAACACCAAGCGTCTCTCGATTGTGGTCAACGATGGGCAGAAGACCGTTGTGGAAGCTAAAGACATCGCCACGCTTACCGTGTGGAAGAAGACGCATCCTGAACTTAAGCACACGTTGAAGTATCTCCCATCAGAATTTCTGAGGAAAAAGATGCGTAAGCCATTGTGGATGGCAGTGACTGCAACAGGACCGTATGTCGAATTCTATACATGCAGTTTTGATTACTCTATTCCCTCGAGTGGATACCTTAAAATTACCAGCGTTCAGAACGGTAGCATTGAGCATCTGGCACTAAAGAAAGGCGGCAAAATGCCAAAGACAATTTCGGTCTCTGACATCAGCAAGCGACAGAAGCGCAAACTGCTGTTGGAATATCTCAATGACGATGCAGCCTTGGCGAAGAAAATAAACAATCAGGACATCCGCCCGGATGATTTTGAAGCCATCGCGGAAATTTACCATCCATAAATAGTTGGACATGACGTGTCACAAGCGCTCAGTATGCGCCTGCAAGAAATTATCAGCCAGATTTCGCCTGTTGAGCGTTTGCTGGCTGGTCGTGATGATGAGCGCATGCCCATTGAAGGTTAAGGCGCAAATCATCCGAATAGAGCTTTCTGGTGGCCTGCAATATTTCCCCGGCATGACCAAAAAGATAGGGTGGGACTATAATCTCGCAGGTAGGTGTATGGTAACAGACAACTGGTTCGCGGCTGCCCTGATACATGGTGGCTTCAGTAGGGGAACATACCCGGGCGTTTATGCCAACGAGGCGATAAGCCTAAAGCACAACCAGGATGCTTCCTTCATGGGTGTGGGTGCGGGCTATCTGCATCCTGTGAACGATCACCTACATGCTTATGCGCAGTTGTTGGGAGGCTGGGGAGCCATTGAAACGACGGGTAATCCGAAACAGAAAATAGTGACCGAGATAGAAGGACACGAGTTTAAAGGCTTCTCTGCGGCCAGCGTGTTGGGTATAGACTATTACCTGCCGTCTTCTGGAATATGGGGTGCTGATGTCGTGATACATTATATTGACGGTCATGTCATGCCCTCCATCAACCTGAAGTATGGTATCAACTTCGATCTGTAGCGATGGCATGGCTCACGACATGTTCACAATCATCCGTTCCTTGCTTGGCTGTGTTCATTTAGTGCCATGCCTGTATCTTCTTCTTTTAGTTCATGCTATGGCGATGGGTTGCATGAACTTAGTGCTTTTTGTTTAGAAAAAATAGGGTTGTGAAGAGCATGTGAAACGGAAAATAACGTTAAACTGCGTTGCGGTCTTGCGTATTTGTCGTGAAAACATTATCTTTGCAACAGCTAAATAATATAGGTAGCGTGAAGATAATAGAAGTGGTGAATGCCCTTGAACGATTCGCGCCTTTGCCCTTGCAAGCAGATTATGACAACGCTGGGTTGCAAGTTGGATTGACAGAGGCGGAACTATCAGGGGCTTTATTGTGTCTGGATGTGACGGAACAGATTGTAGACGAGGCTGTTGCGCTGAGGTGTAACCTTATTGTGGCGCATCATCCGCTGATATTCCGCAGGTTGTCGTGCATCTCCGACCAAAACTATGTACAGCGAACCGTCATGAAGGCCATCCGTCACAACGTGGCTATCGTGGCCATGCACACCAACCTGGACAGTGCCAAAGGTGGCGTGAACTACAAGATTGCCGAGAAGATGGGGTTGAAAAATCTATCGTTCATCGGAAAGACGCAGCTGGTTGATGGTGTGGAAGGTGGTGGGGGTGTTGTCGGTTCCTTTGCAGAACCAATGGCTGCCGATGACTTCATCATGATGCTCAAACGCGAATTTGACGTGGAATGCGTGCAGGCCAATCAGCTGTTGCGGCGACCCATCAAAACCGTTGCAATGTGTGGAGGATCGGGTTCGTTTCTCTTGAAAGACGCGTTGCAGGCCGGAGCCGACGCCTTCGTGACGGGCGAAATGGGCTATCACGAGTTCTTCGATATGGAGCAGCGCATTCAGTTGGCCGTGATAGGTCATTACCAGAGTGAGCAGTACACTACCGAGCTTTTGAAACAGATTATCGAGGAGCAGTGTCACGGAGCTAAATGTCATCTGACTAAAATCAACACAAATCCAATCATCTACCTTTAATAATGGGTTGAATCAATTAAAAAATCAAATAGAACATGGCAAAGAAAGATCCTACAGATTTATCAGTAGAAGAGAAGTTGAAGGCGCTTTATCAGTTGCAAACCACCCTGTCGGGCATTGACGAGAAACGAGCCTTGCGCGGGGAACTGCCACTGGAGGTGCAGGACCTGGAGGACGAGATAGCCGGTCTGACCACTCGCATGGAGAAAATCAAGACCGACATCGATGAGTTCAAGAAGGCGATCACCCAGAAGAAAGCAGATATTACAAGTGCCGAATCGAGCGTGGAGCGTTACAAGAAGCAGCTTGATGAGGTGAAGAACAACCGCGAGTATGACACGCTGACCAAGGAAATCGAATTCCAAAGTCTTGAGATACAGCTTTGCAACAAGAAAATCAAGGAAGCTTTGATCAAGGTGGAGGAGAAAAATGCCGATTTGGCAGAGGCCGATGAGCTGATTAAGGATCGTACGGCAGCCTTGAAGGAGAAGAAGGAAGAGCTTGATGAAATCATGCAGGAAACGCGTGACGAGGAGGAAAAACTGAAAAACAAGGCCAGTGAACTTGAGCTGACGATAGAACCTCGCCTGCTCTCAAGTTTCAAACGTATCCGCAAAAACTCACGAAACGGATTGGGCATTGTCTATGTGCAGCGTGATGCGTGTGGTGGTTGCTTCAACAAGATACCACCTCAGCGACAGCTGGACATCAAGATGCATAAGAAGGTCATCGTTTGTGAGTATTGTGGTCGTATCATGATTGACCCTGAATTGGCCGGTGTGAAAGTAGAGAACAACGCAACGGAGGAGAAACCAAAGCGTAAGCGTTCTGTTCGCAAAGCAGCGAAGAAAGACGAGGAAGATAAATAAACCCGCTTCAAACCGGCATGATGAAACGGGGTGATGTCCCTTGAACATTCGGTGAATAAATGAAATAAGCCAAAGTAAGATTGCAATCCTACTTTGGCTTATTTTGGATATGTGCGGCGTAGATCATGGATGAAGTAATCTAGGCTGTGTCCTCCATGCAAGTTGAGCAATCGTCTATAAAAGTCGCCCACACACGTTATAGTGTGTGGGCGTCATCGCAATTATGTGTGCGGTATGTTGTTGAGCATCGTACCGCTATAGATGTCTAATGCTAAGTTCGCTCCATACCCAGAACTGGCCTCCGAAACTCTTGTTGCAGACAAAGCGAATCACCTTGATGGGTTGCTCTGTCTTCAGTTCTGGCGAGGCAAATGTACCGGCACCGCCTGTTGGCAAGCCGTCGCTGAGCGTAAAGTTGCGCAGCAGTGTGAGATGCGAGTCGTCTGGGCCTACCATCACGTCAAAGTCTTTCAGGGCGGCATTACCGTTGCTCTGTCGGTTTGTGTAGTTGAATTGGAAATAGTTGAGACTCTCTGGTAAGTTCACCTGCAGCCAGTGTTTTTCTGAGATTTTGGAACTCCATAACGAGTGGAAGAAGGTTGATACATTGCCATCCAACAAGTTTGCCAACGATCCTTCTCGTGGCTCAACGGCATTAGAGGAGAGCATGTCTGCCTTGAGTGGGAATTTCGGTCCCAGAATATTCACGCAGATGACCTTCTCCGAATAGGCAAACGGTTTTCCTTCGATACCACTTACTTTCAGTCCTATTTTGTTGTTGACAATGGTTTCAAGTTTTTTAATCTTGAGAGTAAGCTTTCCATTCTTTCCTTTCTCAAAGACAATTTTTCCCGCATTGTCAAGTTCGAAATTCTCTTTTGGAATGGTTGTGGTGGCTGGGTCTACCTCGACCTTAACCGTAAAGTTCCACAAGTTGTCCACTTGCATGGCCATGGGTAGTTCTATGGTCCCACCTCCAGGGCCCATCTCAGTAGTAAGTGTGTTCTGTGTAAGGTTCCTGAATGATACAGACGGTTCAATCACTGCCTTTGGTTTCAGTATGATTATGTTGGCAGAGGACAACACTGAGTCTGTTGCGCTCTTGGCTATCAGTGGGATAACATATCCCTCAGAGCCGTCTTTTACATATCTGTCTACGATATTTGGATTCACAGCCAGCTCGGCTTTCTTCCATCGGTCGGCTGGAGTGAAGTCAAGTTCTGCATTGTTCAGGGTATAACACTCTGCCGGAAGAATCTTGTAGTCCTGTCCACTGATTTCCTTGTATTCGGCAAACTCGCTCTCGTTCATCACGCTCACGGTAGCCTTTGCTGCAACGTCTGGTGTATATCCGCCTTTCATCGCTGTGATGGTGTAGATGGTATTCTCGCCAGTACGATAAAGATTCACTGGTTGCTCGCCGGCATTTTGCAGTGAGATAATCTTATTGTACTTCTCTGGAACGATGTTGTCATAGCTTTCGCATGAGCTCATCATAAGTGCCGTGGCACAAAGTACTGCTAATATTGTTTTTTTCATATTCTTATTTTACATTACTCGTTAATAGCCTGGTGCCTGAACCATTTGCGGGTTCTTATACACCTCGTTGAAGAATACTGGGTTGAGATACATCCTGTTGCTCCAGACAAACGGATGCTTCGGTTTTGTGGGAACGTTGAATTCCTCGAACGTTGGGTTGGTTACCTCAGCATTGAGCCCCATTCGCTTGCCTGCCGAGAAGTATTTCTCACCTTCACACCATCGCCTGACGTCAAAGAACCGTTGTCCTTCGTTCCACAACTCAATGAACCGCTCATTGCGTACCCAGTCGGTGATGGTCATGTCATTAGTGATGTCTGCTTTGGTCAGGTCAGGAATGCCTGCACGTTCACGTACCGGGTTGAGGTATTTGAGAGCGTTGTCAACATCATCCAAAGCCGCATAGCATTCGGCAATGTTGAGATATAGCTCCGCCAGTCTAAAGAGGATGATTGGTGCATCTGAACCTCCGTTTAATGAACCTCCGCTACCAAATTCGAATTTTGGGTCAACATATTTTTGTGTGAGATATCCTGTCACGCTGTTGTCTCGATTGAATTGCCTGCTGAATCCCTGCTCATTGGGATTGCGCATCTGTAGTCTCAATGGTTGTCCGGCACGTAATACAGAGCCATAGTCACCACCGTCGAAAGCCATCCATGCATAAAAGCGTGGCTCGCGATGAGCATTGAGTTTGATGATGTCTTTTCGGCCAGGGATGTTTGCCGAGGTGAACCATTCTGACTTTGGCGTGAAGTTCTTGTCCTTTTCAGGTAGTTTTCCATCCTTGGTATAGAAATGTTCAATGGTGTAAAGCGTGGGCGAAATGCCGCTGAAGCCATTTTTCCAACTGCCGTTCTTCAGTTTGATGATATGGTGTGGAAGACGACCGAGCATTGAAATTGGCATTTTCCATGAGGCCCAGATGTATTCTTTGTTGCCTTCGCTCTCGCGGGTCGATACAGCGTAGCGCATCAGCATCACGCGTTTGAGGAATTCTTCTTGCTTGGCCTTGTCTTTCGCTGTGGGGTAGTCACCATCACTAATGCCAGGGGCATAGGGCAGCTTCAGCTCGTTACGCTTATAGAAGTTTAAGTCGTTGTAGAGTTCGCGATCTCCTTCACCGGTAGCCAGCCTGAAAGCTTCGAGGTTGGCTTGCAAAGCGCGCTCCCACTTGCTCTTGTCGTAAGTGGTGCTTACCAATTTCTTTCCATAGCCAGGTGTTTCAAAGTTCTTGTTCTCCCAAGTTGGGAATGGGAATTTTCCGTTCCATAGAGGCGATGCGGCATAAAGCAGCATACGAGCTTTCACGGCCTTGCACATGGTTGACGTGGCGCGTCCCCATTCTTCGCTCTTGGTACGCACGGCAGGAAGTCCCTCGGCAGCCTCGTCCAGCATCTTGGCAATCCAGTCTACGCAATAGTCAAAGTGGAACCTTCCGTTGTATTGATCGGTAGGTGTATCCATCGCTACATAGCTGTCGGTAATGGGGATGGGTCCATATCGGCGAAGTGTGGCAAAGTGATAATAGGCAATGAGGAACTTGCTCTCAGCGATCCATTCTTTTTTCTCTGCCTCGGATACAAAGTTGCCTTTCATCTTCGCCAGTTCTTTTTGAAACAACAAGCACTGCCCGATAAACTGATAGGTGGTACCCCATATCCAATGCTGGTTTGTGGCTGACGCCGTGTTGCAGGCATAGTCGTCCCACAACGCATCAGGCGCCCATGAGTACGGCAGCAAGTACTCGTCGGTAGACGAGGGTACTTCACCTCCATGGTGAGTGGGATGGTCTATTAATCCTATGCCAGCATAGCAGCTGAAAAGGAAGCCCATGGCACGGTCGTGGCTCTTTGTGGCGTCATCCAGGGAAGCCTGCTCTGGCGGAACCACGTCAAGATAGTCACACGAAGTTGTCAGTGTTGCCGCTGAAAATAACAGGGCCATGCTCACAATCTTTGTATCTGATAGTATTTTCATTTTAGATAGTTTTGTCATGATGATGTTCATTATAATAAGGTAAGACATGAATTAGATATGAAGCTGAAGGCCTACATTGACGGTTTTCTGCATAGGATAGGCGTTCCATCCACTCAGTTCGGGGTCCCATAGCTTGAATGATGTGAAGGTTAACAGGTTGACACCGCTGACGTATATGCGTCCATACTTAAAGCTCCACCCCAGCTCAATGTTCTTTAAGCGCATGAACGATCCGTCGCGCAGCCAGTAAGTGCTGGGCTTTGTATTGTTCGCGATATCAGTTTTCTTCAGTCCAAGACGAGGATAAGAGGCATTCCAGTTCTGTTTCTCTTCAGACCAATAGTCATCAGCGATGTATTGTACAACGTTTCTGTTGCCAACGCCAGCACCTTCTTGGAACGGATCCATGCCGTTGGTCATAATCTTGCGCAGAGCTGAACCAGTGAAGAAAATGCCGAAATCAAATTTCTTGTACTCGATGGTTCCGCCGAATCCATACTGCAAGCGCGGTGTTCCGTTGTATTGTGAAATCATCATTTGGTCGTCATCGGTGATTTTACCGTCGCCGTTGATGTCACGATACTTGATGTCACCCACGCGTACCACCGAGCCAAGGTTCTGTTTCGGGCTGTTGTCTATCTCCTCTTGACTCCTGAACAGACCTTCGGCCACATAGCCCATGATGTTGCCATAGGGCTTGTTGATGGCCGTTTTCCAAACGGTGGGATAGTTAGGTTCATCCATGTAGATCACCTTGTTTTGGTTGTATGTTAGGTTACCTTGTATCGATGCTGATAAGTCTTTGCTGAAACGGCGGTTGTACCGTAGACTCACCTCAAATCCTTCATTGTTCATCTTGCCAATGTTGCTCCATGGCCTTGCCTCATGGTATGCCAGTGACTGTGGCCATGCCTCGCGATGCATGAAGATATCGTAGCGTTTGTCGAGGAAGTAGTCGAACGTCAGTTCCAGACCATTCAACAAATGTAGATCCAGACCGAGGTCCAGTTTTTTCACTTTCTCCCATCCCAGGCCCTTCATGGCATAGTAAGTCAGCATGGGACCGCCTCCCCTAATCTCACCGTCTTGTCCAAATTGCCATTGCAGTTTTGATAGATTGTTGTCGGCTATTTTGTCAATATATAGATAGTAGCTACCTGATGGTTTTGCCAAATCGTCACTACCAACTATACCATACGAACCACGTAGCTTGAGGTGTGTGATTATTTTCTTGAGTGGTTTGAAGAAAGTCTCGTTGCTCGTTACCCAACCAGCCGATACTGCGGGGAAAAATCCAAAGCGGTCTTCCTTGGCCAGACGCTCGGTACCATTGTAACCTGCGTTGAATTCAAGCAGATAGCGCGTGTCATAATCGTAGGTAAGGCGTGCGGAGATGCCCTGATTGCGGTTGGGTAACACTTCATTTCTATACTCACGCTGGCGGTACAGTGCCATAGCACCTAAGCTGTGCTTGCCAAAACGACGGTTCCAGTTCAGGTTTGCTTGCATCTCTATGGTTTGGTCACCCCACTTGCTGATGTTCGATTGTGAGATAAAATCGGTACCATTCGTATTCAACAGTTCAAGTTCGTAGGTCGATTCCGGGTTCTCAGCATCATAGCTACCTGCCTTGATGCGATAGTTGTGGCCGGTGATGGACCGGTGGTAACTTGATCCTGCAAAGTTTTTGAAGTTCACCCAGGCATTGAAGTTCAGTCCACGGGTGATGAAGTCAAGATTTTGGTCTATTTTGATAACTGTGTTCAGAATATTCTGGTCCATCTCCTTGAACGAAGTCATCATGCGTTCGTAGGGGTTGATGTACATTACGTTGCCGGTGATGTAGTCGTTTCCGTACAGTATATGGTCATACATTGGGTCGTCAGGAATCGCAGGGTAGGTGGCAGGGAACTGGATGGGGTTCGTGGTGAGGATCAGGTTGAACAAATCTCTGCTGGTCACATTGGGACTCTTGGTGTTTCGAATCTGCGCATTCATGTTCATCTGGATGGTGGTGGTGGGCGTGAGCTTGTACGACAGGTTGTTTTGGAACGTATAGTTCACAATGTTGATGTTGTTGTCCCACGAATAGGCTTTCTTTGTGTTAATCAGTCCTGAGTCGTGTGTCATGTTCAAGCTCATGTAGTATTTCATTTTAGAACCGCCACCGCTCACGTTTACATTCACTGCCTGACGCATGCTCATGTTCTTAAACATCAGGTCCTTCCAGTTCACGTCGGGGTAAACCAATGGATTATAGCCTGTGCGCGTACGCTCAATCTCTAATGCCGTGTAGCGCTCGGCCTGTCCACTTCCTCGCGCTGCCTCGTTGTACATCTCCATGTACCTGGCGCCATCGACGAACTTGGGAAATTGGTCAATGTAGTTGAACGAGTTCTCTACCGTCATGTTGAGCCTGGTTTTTGAGTTATAATCGCCGCCCTTGGTGGTTACAATCATCACGCCATTGGCACCCCGTGCGCCATAGATGGCCGTTGCCGAAGCATCTTTCAGGATGGAGAAGCTCTCTATGTTCTCGGCTGGCACATAGTTCAGGTCGGGTGCCGACACTTCAACATCGTCCAATAGGATGAGTGGAGTGGCGCGCCCACCAAAGGTTCCTATGCCTCGGATGTAAAACTCGGCGCCTGATCCTGGTTCGCCACTGTTTTGGCGGGCCACCACACCGGCTATCCTTCCGGCAAAGGCTGTGGACAGACTGCTGGATGGAACGGCCAACTGGCTACCCTTGATGCTGGTGATGGCACCTGTCACGCTCACTTTCTTCTGTGTGCCGGCGCCTACTACCACCACCTCGTCGAGTAGGTCGTCGGTATTCTCCAGCTTGACGCTTATTACGCCCGATTCGGGGACAGACATTTCTATCGTCTTTTTCCCGATGTAGGAAATAACCAGTTTAGGATTCTTACCTACGGCCTTGATGGTGAACTTTCCGTCTACATCGGTGATCGTTCCGATGGACGTGCCGCTTAACACGATACTCGCACCAATGACAGGCTGGTTGTCTGCCGCATCGATTACGGTGCCTCGTACTGTGCGTACCTGTTGAGTGGTTTGCAGACGGTGAGTAGCCATGGCTGCTTGTGGCGCACATATTGATAGCGCCAGTGCCATTAGAGAAAACTTCAGAAAGGTTGCTCTCATGTCGGTATTAAATTTATGGCGGGTCCTATAAATTAGCCTTGTTAAGGTTTCACAGGGCGTAACCCTTCATTATTTGTGAATGTCATGGGGGTGGTAATTTATATAACCCACCCTGATTATAGCAGTAGCAAAAATAATGAACTTTGATATACAAAACCTTATTTTC
>NZ_AWXC01000055.1 GCF_000479005.1 Prevotella sp. BV3P1
GCTCTTGGGACGATGTCTGTATTTCATCTTATGCCTTGTGTGCTTGGCAAGTTCCCCTGTTGTGTCATTGTGGATGATGTTGTAGATGGACTGGTGGGACACCTTTATCCCCTCATTCTTGCGCAGATATCCTGATATTTGTCTTGGAGACCATTGGTCGTTGATAATATATTCCTTGATTCTCCAGACCAATTCGTCGGAGAGTTTGGAGTTCTTTACCGTTCTCTCTCTGCGCTGCATAGCCATGTCGTGCGCCTTTGTCCAGATATACTTTCCCGATGGCGTGCTGTTTCTCTCAAGCTCACGACTGAGCGTAGCCTCACTCGTACCCACAATGAGGGCAATTTCTTTTCTCTTTATTTTCTTTTGGAGTAAGGCGAAAATTTGCGACCTTTGCTCCGAGGTTAATTGATGATACATATACAATACAAAGTTAATTAATCTTTGGGAGACTGCGGTCTCCCTTTTTCTTATTTGTATTGCTGGTTGTCTTTTTTCCTCGCCGAGAGATGCAGACAACCTCTCGCTACGCTTCGAGAACGTCTGCATCTCTCGGCGAGGGGTACTCTTTTATTGCACTTCGATTTTTAATCTGCAA
>NZ_AWXC01000056.1 GCF_000479005.1 Prevotella sp. BV3P1
GGGATGTCAAAAAAAGTTGTTATTTTGCATAAAATAGACTGCGCCTCAATATAGAAAGTAAACTTTCTCTATGTTCGGTTTGCACTATTTTTGCACCAAATAGGCTGCGCCTTGACAAAGGAAACATGTTTACTTTGTATTCGGCTTGCACTATTTTTGCACCAAATCGTCTACTAAAGGTTAAAACACATCAAGAATAATGAAGAACATTTTGGTCATTGGGTCAACCGGACAGATTGGTTCGGAACTGACCAGAGAACTACGTAAACAGTATGGTAACAGTCATGTTGTGGCTGGATATATCATCGGGGCAGAGCCTACCGGTGAGCTAAAGGAGAATGGACCGTCGGCCGTGGCTGATGTCACGAACGGGGAACTTATCGCGAAGGTGGTTAAAGACTATCACATTGACACCATTTATAACCTCGCCGCCCTGCTCTCTGTGGTGGCAGAGTCGAAACCAAGGCTGGCTTGGAAGATTGGCATCGATGGCCTGTGGAACATTCTGGAGGTGGCACGCGAGAATCATTGTGCCGTGTTCACCCCCAGTTCGATAGGCTCGTTCGGTCCTACCACGCCGCATGACATGACGCCGCAGGACACCATTCAGCGCCCACAGACCATCTATGGCGTTTCAAAGGTGACCACCGAGCTGCTCAGCGATTACTATTTTCATAAATATGGCGTAGACACGCGTGCGGTAAGGTTCCCGGGTGTTATCTCGTACGTCACACCTCCAGGTGGTGGTACCACCGACTATGCCGTTGACATTTATTACAATGCCGTGCGTGGTGATCGCTTTGTTTGCCCCATCAAGGCTGGTACCAAGATGGATATGATTTACATGCCCGATACGTTGAAGGCTGCCATCATGCTCATGGAGGCCAATCCAGACAAGCTGATACACCGCAACGCCTTCAACATCGCATCGATGAGTTTCGACCCGGAGGAGATTTATGCGGCCATCAAGGAGCAAAAACCCGAGTTTGAAATGGTGTATGACGTGGATCCACTGAAACAAAGCATTGCAGAAAGCTGGCCCGACAGGATGGATGACAGTTGCGCCCGTGCTGAATGGGGATGGAATCCAACCTACGATTTGGAAAGCATGACCAAAGATATGTTGGAGAAATTGGCCATCAAACTCAACAAATAAGCTGAAAGAAGAGGCAGACCTGATCAGTTTTGAACGTGATTATAATAATGGCGCACACCCACAAGTGTTGCGCCATCTGCTTGAAACTAACGACCAGCAGTCGCTCACCTATGGCTTTGATGCATGGAGCGAGCGCGCCAAGGGAGGATCAAAGCGGTCTGTGAGGCATCCGATGCACAGGTGTTCTTCCTCACATGAGAGGAGAAAACGATAAGGCGTTTTCTGCCACAGAATAGTTATAAAAGGATGGTGACTTACGGTATGTTCTGG
>NZ_AWXC01000057.1 GCF_000479005.1 Prevotella sp. BV3P1
GCCATTGAGGATAACGTCGGTGGTTGGAACGTCAAAGACAAAGCCTGCCCTTATCCCTCTATAACGATTCATGATAGTCAGCGCAGGGGGAAGCACCTGTACACGATACGGAGTTTTGGTCTTCATTCGCCTGCCCTTGATGCAGAGTTCGCCCTCTTCCAAGACAATGTTTTCCTCCCGAAGATTACGGACATCGGAGATGGCAAGCCCTGAAAAGCAAGAAAAGACGAACAAATCACGGACAATACGATAGTTCTCCCATTCAATCTCCAAGTCGATGATGCGCTCAAGTT
The DNA here is from genome assembly GCF_000479005.1 of Prevotella sp. BV3P1. Lineage (GTDB taxonomy): Bacteria > Bacteroidota > Bacteroidia > Bacteroidales > Bacteroidaceae > Prevotella. Next base: position 294 of record NZ_AWXC01000057.1, read on the forward strand.
CTTCCTGCGTAATACTTCTCGGTTCGCCCTTTGGTCGCTCGTAACTGTAGCCCAAGAACGGATAGAAGTCCAGCACACCTTTCTTCACCGCCATGCGGACGATGGTCTGCAAGGTGGATAAGGCACTCGATATGCTACTGCGTTTCAGCTTTCGGTCAATGGTGAGATAATACTCGAAGCCCTCGATAAATGCTTTGTCCAGCTGTGAGAGTGGAATATCACTTACCTTGTGCTTCTTCCGCACATACTCACGGAGCAGGGAGAGTTGGTAGGTACGGAGTTTGAGCGTCTTTAAGGCTCGGTCGATGCCTATGCGCTCCTTTGTCTGTGCGAGATACTCCCCAAAACTCTCCAAGAGCAAGGCTTGGCGGTGGATTTGCCCCTGATAGGCATCCCTCACATCGGTGGCGGTAAAGGCTTCTTCTCTTTCATTGAGTTCGTGAAAGCGTGCGTGGATGAGTGCGGTGCATTCACCGAGTTTCTGATTGACGGACACCGCCATTGCACTCTTGCCGATGAGCCTTTGCTTACGGCTGTCCCAAAGAGTGAGCGGAGTCTTGCACTTGGTGGAGAAGCCCGAATGGGTTCTGCCAACGGAGATGCGCCCAATGACAGGCACAAGTCCTTTCTTGTCGGTTCGTTTCGCCTGAACGAAGAACGATACTTTGAGTTTGTTTTCCTTCATTTTTCTGTCGTTTTTTCTAAATTTCCTTTGTTTGCAAAGGTACAGATGAACAAGTATTCCCAAGCGATGCAGAAAAATGAAAGATGATGAATAAAAACCTATGACACAATTGTTTACATTCAATTCGTAACCCCTTTTTGCTTTTTCCTTGATGGGTTACGATTTGGTAACGGAACTCCTGCCGTTTGATGCTCGTTTTCGCTTACCCTTATAATAGTAAGAAAATGCTAAATGATACTATTTCAAATAGTTACATTCCCTGTATTTCCCTCTGTTTCCCTTGATTCTTGACTACTGATTATGCCCGCAAGATGAGCTTAGATTTACGCATGATTGATGAAAATGGGTACTCAGACCATATAGACAACAAGGCAAGCCATTGTGCGAAACTCTTGAATGACTATTACCAAAAGTTCGATGCACAGAAAGGTACGCAGTTTGTTTTCTCTGACTTGGGTACTTACAAGCCAAGCGAATGGAATGTCTATTCGGAGATAAAGCGTAAATTAGTGGAGGACTACCATATACCATCCTACGAGATACGTTTTATTCAGGAGTGCAAGAGCGAGAAAGCAAAGAAAGCGATGGTAGAAGCGATGAACCGTGGTGACATTCGCATCATCTTCGGCTCTACGTCCATGTTGGGTACTGGTGTGAATGCACAGCAGCGGGCAGTAGCCGTGCATCATCTTGACACGCCTTGACGACCTTCGGACTTAGAACAGCGCAACGGACGAGCTGTGCGCAAGGGAAACCTTATCGCCAAGGAGTTTGCGGACAACAAGGTTGATGTGATTATCTACGCTGTAGAACGTTCTTTGGACAGTTATAAGTTCAATTTGCTGCATAACAAGCAGCTCTTCATCAATCAGCTGAAGACAAACACGCTCGGCAGTCGTACCATTGATGAGGGTTCAATGGACGAGAACAGCGGTATGAACTTCTCAGAATATGTTGCAGTGCTTTCAGGCAACACAGACCTTTTGGAGAAAGCAAGATTGGATAAGAAGATTACCACCTTGGAATCCGAGCGCAAGAATTTTCTCCGTGAGCGTGATGCCGCAACGGGCAAGCTGGCAGAGATTGAGAGTTCCGTGTCCTTCCATTCCGACAAGATTAAGGAAGCTAAAGCTGACTTGGCTTGCTTTGAGCAGCGTGTGGAACGGGATAAGGAGGGGCTGCCCGTCAATAAACTGACAATCAAAGGTGTAGAGGACAGCACCGACATAAAGGTCATCGCCGCCCGTCTGCATGAGATAGAGGAAAAGGCTCGTACCAAGAGCGAGTACAATAAGATTGGCGAGGTTTACGGCTTTTCCATCATGGTCAAGACGGAGAGTAGTTCAAAGGATCTGTTTGATTGCTCAATAAACCGCTTCTTTGTCAAGGGACAGGAAAGCATCTACTATACCTATAATAACGGTAAGTTAGCGGCAGACCCGAAACTTGCCTGCGAGAACTTCGTAAATGCCTTGGAGCGTATCCCTAAGGTGATAGAGTCGCATGAGAAGGAAATGGCAAAGGTTGTTGCAAATAAAGAAGTTTATACTAATATTGCTAACAGTTCTTGGAAGAAAGAGAATGAGCTTCGCTCACTTAAAAGTGAAGCTGCTGAATTAGACAGAAAGATTGCGCTTACCCTTGCTCCACCAGAGGGGGAAAAAGAGGAAAAAGAGGAAACAGAAGAAATGAAGCAAGGAGAGGATTTATCCGACCATTATCATTCTGGAGGAGTAAAGAATGAAAGCTATCTTGTCCAAGACAGAGAAGATAATAGCCGTTTACCGAGTTTTAAACCCAAATGGAGGCACTAAACACATGCTGAGGGGCTAAATAAAAGTCAGACATCCGTATTGAATGTCTGACTTTTATCATTATACCTGCAAATAACCTTTTAGCTTATCTATTCCTTCTTTGTGCTTATCGGGAGTCTGTTTCTTAAGTTTACCTATATTCAGTAGTTTCCATTGTACAGATGGATATTGGCTTAAATCACCTGCGCAACATTTCTCCCACTGTGGTGTTCCCTCCTCAAAGGAAACGAGGAATTCCTTGTCAGTATTTGTAAGGCAGTCATTTACCTTTTTAATAATGGATTTACGAGCCTGCTCATAGTCTGTATAGGTAAATGGAATATCTGACATTCCCTTGAATTGGTTTTCAAGTGCCTCCTCTTGGTTTATATTATGAGGAGACAGGGATTCTACAATAGGCTTGTCGCTTCCCAATAAGCATAAGATGAGTCCGTCTTTTACACTTTCAAGCGTTTGGTCTTTCATGTATTTGCAGTCAAACATGTCACGTGGATGCTGGCGGCTGAGGGCGGCTGCAATCTTCCCCCCATAAAGTTGAGAAAAAGGAACTATACGTGCCTTACAGCTGGCTTGGAACCCTTCCTTCGCTTTCGGACAGAGTTCCATAATTTCAACCTCTCCAAGTATGCCCCGTTTTGTACCATTTACCTCTATTTTCACCGTAGCACCATCATGCGTGCACTGCAATTTCCATACTTCGGATTTATGTACCACATGTATTCCGGGAATGGCACGTTCTATACTAGTTTTCAGTTCTCCAAGATGTTGATTTATCTTTTCCAAACTCGCTGTGCGTGGCTCTATCGGAATATAGGTAAGGTCAATATCAACCGAGTAACGCGGCATATTCTGGTGGAACAGGTTAATAGCCGTACCTCCATGAACAGCAAAGTCCGTTATCTTGTAAACCAAAGGCATAATGCGTAGTAACAATGCCACCTGTTTTTTATATTGTTGATCATTCATAATCGTTTAATTCTTTTGGTACAATCATCTTATATTTGCTGATATATATACCAGATTTGACGAGTTGGAGTTTATGTGTCCCCAAATCTATTTTTGTAAGGTCTAAATCTTCATACCAATAATGCCCCGCTTTCTCTGCCATATATAGAAACAGCCTCTTCATTTTGTAATGTTTTGTGGTTTCCAATAACGATTGGACAACATTCGGACGCAGAGTGGTCAGCTGCTCCATTATATAAAATAGATCCATATAGATATATTGGCGTGGTGTTAGCAGCAGACATTCCATAAAAGCCTGCTCAGGGGAGGATATAAGCAGCCTCCAGTCCAAGTATGTTAAAGTTGTTATCTGTGCACTGATAAACACCTCTGTCTTGAAAAACTTAAATTCACGGTCGAAAATGTCATGCTTCATCCATTGTGGCATTTTATCACTTGCCGTTGATACCATTAACAGGGGTTTACCCATAGGAACATAATGGTTGAAGCCCCAAAGCTCCAAAGCAGAATGCGCTGCAACACGAAAACTCTTTCCTACTTGTTCGTTGAAGGACTGCAAAGCACCAAAAGCGGACAGCGTGTTGCCTGTGCGGTACATGACTCCCTTACATAGAGAGGATAACCAACCGGAAGAACGATACCTGCTCAACAACTGCCTGGAATAGCCATGCTCTATAAGCCATGTCGCAAACAGCAATCCGTTCTTTTGCCCAGATTGAAGCATTTGGTTTATTTTTTTTCCTTTTAGTATACTCATAGTTTACTTGCTGTAATTAAAACCAACCGCAAAGGTACAAAAGACTTTGCTAATTACAGTCAACTGGTTGAATTATTTCCTCGAAAGTAAACTAATAGTTGACTTGCAGGATAATATTTCAACCATAGTGAGAAAAAAAAGAATGAAATAAAACATGAACATTTCCAACATACTTGTATAGAACTGACTTCTACCAACCTTCTCGCTTCCGTACCATTTCATCTATCTCTTCCCTGAGAAAAAGTAATCGTCCATTGGCTTTGAGATAAGGGATTTTTCCTGCCCAAACCCAGTTGTAAACGGTCTTTTGCTCCACTTTGAGAATCTTGGATACATCAATGATATCCAAGTATTCGGGTTTCAAGGGAGGATGAACTGTTGTATCAACAGATTGCTCTTGCAGGATCAGCAGGCGGTCGAGTTTGTCCTCGACACGCATCAGTTTATCAAACAATCGTTTCTGCCATGTATCTTCTGTATGATGTTCTAAGTACGACATAGTTCTCCTTTTTGATAGTTACCATTGGTATCTTGTGCCAAGATACGTTGTTCTTTCATATAGGCGATGTACTTCTTTGCGGTTCTGTCCTTGATTTCCATCTCGCGCATCAAGACCTCACAAAGTTCTTGGTAAGTGAGCTTGAGGGGTTTTCTGAAAGCCTCTCTGACAACGCCAACGAGTTCATCGGTCTTGCGCTTTTCCTTGTCCTCTTTGGACTTCTCACCACGATAGACGTGCATGTCCTCAGCCTTATCCCATCCGAAAAGCATCATCGGTACGTCCAACGGACTTCCGTCACGGACTTTCAATGCTTTTACGACCGAGTATTCGGGATTATCATCTTTCTCTATGGAAAGAATACCGGCCGCCTTGCGTTGCAGTTCCGAGCCAATGTGCCCACGGAGTTTGATACCATTCGGTACGAAGTGTAGCACGCATATGATACAGGTATTATAAATCCCCGCCAAGCGATAAAGCTCGTCCACAATGGCAATACTTTCCGTTTCATCGTTGGCAGAACGTATTAAGTCGGCTATTCCGTCAAGCACCACAAGGTGGATGCCTCCATGCCTGTGATGGAACAAGTCCATACTCTCACGGATAAGGTTCAGTCTGTCCTTACGAGACAGAGAGGCAAGGTACAGAGAATGGCAAAACTCCGGTACTGCCGTCAAAGAAGCCCTACGCAGTGTCTTACCCAAGTTCTTGTGCAACTGTGCCTCTGACTGTTCCGTGTCATAGTGTAGGACCGCCAAGCCTTTGGGATTGGGGGTAATCTCTAATCCCAAGGTCTTCTCTATCGGCAATCGTTTTTCTCCCAACGCTCCGGCAAGGATGGCACCCACATAGTTGCTCTTGCCTGTCCCCTCACCTCCAGTAATGCAGAACAGGTTATCCTGTGTGCCGAGTGGCACACCGTTTACTGCTACTACTGATTTGGAAATATCTGGTGGATTCTCATAATCAATCTCACAGGAACGTAACATCATCATGGTTTGGCTATATAGATCTGAGAACATCTTGGCAAGCAACTCTTTCAGTTCCTTTGCCCCATTGCCCAAGGCAAAGAAATCTGAAATGTCTTTTTCAGACTTCGTACCACTTAGCGGAAGTGAAAGGTTCAAGACCTTGTATTCCGCCAGATGTTCAGACTGTTTATGTGCCTCCCGTACACCTGTTTCATCCACATCATACAAGAGTATTATATGCCTAAAACGAAGCTGAAGGCTCTCAATGATACTTGTCGGTATCTGTGCCGTTTCACTGTTGAAGCAAATCGCATTGAAGCCATGTGCATATAACGAGAGCACATCCTTTTCTCCACCTGTGATGAAGAGGATATCGCCTTTGGTGGGCAATTGCTCAAATCCAAAGACATAATCTTTCAATTTCTCGCCTCCGTAAAGAAAGCGCAATTTGCTGTGCGGACGATATATCTTTATAAAATCTCCCATGATGTAACAGAATATTGGCTCTTCTTTCGTAGAGCTTAGCGTGAACTGTTTACCTTGACAGGAGATGGCTTCATAACTTCGCAACGACTTCACGCTGTATTGCGTCAATGTTCTGTCCGTTATTCCATATCGTAACCAAAAATTCTTTTCTTCTTCATTGAAAGGCTGTTCATGAATCTTAAACCAGCGTTTGTTTTCTGGAGTTCCACAAACAGCATTCTTATGTCCTACAGAAAAAGTGCTCTTTGTATAACTTCTATTTTGCTCCGATGCGCCTCTGTTTTCAATAGAAATATTGAGTCCCAAGTCATGTACAATCATAGCCAGCACCTTTCTAAACTCAGTACGAACATCAAGTCCCATAATTGCGGCAGCAAACCAAAAACAGTCACCAGAATACGCTTCATTACCGAAATCCTTCATGCGATAGCATTGTGATTTTTCGTCAAAGTATATATTGCATGACGCACGCCTGTCATTATACAGAGAATTGCGAAAATTGCGCTTTGGAACGAAATCTATCGGCATATAAAAATAAAACACTTCCAATCCATGATTGGTTCTTTGTAAAAATTTCTTCTTTTAAGTTCATAACTCTTCAAACAAAGTTTGGGGATTATCACCCATGTATCCTTTTATAATTCCATCCCTATAGGCATTAAGACGCTGCAAGGCTTCCAGCCGTCGGAACCCCTTAAAAGTTGCACGCCCAGATTTTATTGCAATGTAGACTCCCTTAAAGGGATATACAACATGATTGCTTGATATGTAGCGATAAGGAATCGTATTATTATCTCGCCATCGTGCAAGGGAAGCCTTGGAAATGCCAAGAAGACGAAGAACGTCCGAAGAGCCTAATTCTATCTGTTCCTCCAAAACGGAATAGTCACGTTTAAGCTCCACGATAAACGAAACCACTTGATGCAACTCTTCGCGCAATGTTCTGATTTCATCAAAAAGTGAATTATTATTTTCCATTTTCATCTATAGTATTTTGAAGCACTTTTATCAGCCTTTGCAAAAGATCTTCTGTGCAGCCATTACTTTCTTCAAGAACAGAAAAGAACAACTCCAAGTAAGGCGAGAATTGTGACTTTTTAATTTTGAGTATCTCCTTCAACACTATTTTGAGTTCAGCTTCCTCTATCGTATGAAAAAGTCCACTATGGTGTACTTGTGGGTTTGCTACAGATTCGACAAGTCCTGCGGGAAGATGAATGACAAGTGTGTCCCTGCCAAACGCAGTTGCACATCGCTCTAAAGAACTTAGGCGTATGTCTTTTCCCAACTTGCAGGTTTTTACAAAATTAGAATACTCAAAACCTCCTAAATTAGCTACCAGCTTTACATTAATGCAAGTTGATAACATCATGTCAATGGTTGGTTTTACTATGAAAATTCGTCCTTCCTTATTTGATTTACATTCTTTTTTACGAGCCATATAAAATGAGATCAATGTTTTTAGAATGCAAAGTTCATATGGATTGAGTTTTTATCAGAATATTACAAAACCATTATTTGGCATTATTATACCATTTTGTTATTTTATATAATTACACAATATCATGACCTCAGTGCACGGTGCAAGACCCTTTATATATAAGGGCTTGCACCGTGCACTGAAAATT
>NZ_AWXC01000058.1 GCF_000479005.1 Prevotella sp. BV3P1
CCTCAATGGCATGCACTATATACAGCGAAATATCGGTATGGAAACTCCGCTGACCTTTCACATGGCCCGCCATACCTTTGCGTCGCTTATCACGCTTTCGGCAGGTGTACCTATAGAAACGGTGAGCCGTATGCTCGGACACACCAACCTGAGAACAACACAGGTATATGCAGCGGTTTCCTCCGAAAGAATCCATCGGGATATGCAAGCGATACAGCAGCGAATACAAGATACATTCACCTTAAAACTTTGACATTATGGCACGAAGTACATTCAAGACACTCTTTTATATCAATCGCTCAAAAGAGAAAAAGAACGGCAAATGCCCGATTATGGGACGTATCACCATAGACAGTAAGCAGGTGCAATATAGCACGGGCAAGGAGATTGCTCCTGAACTTTGGGATAGTCGTAAAGGGCGATGTAAGGGGATAGATGAAAAGACAAAGGAAATCAACCGCTATTTGCAAACCAAAGGGGAACAAGCCAAAGCAAAGTATCAAGAATTGGTATGGCAACGTGGCTATATCACCGCTGAGTTGCTGAAGCGTGAACTCATGGAAGAAGACAAGCCCAAAGGTTTTCTTTTGGAGGAAGCACGACTATTTATTGAGGAAAAGCGCCCATGCGTAGGAGTGACGATTGCCAAGCCGACTTTTGCTAATTACATCTATGCAGCGCAGCTCATTAAGTCCTATCTGCGTGAACGCTTAGGCCAGGAAGATATTCGATACGCACAATTGGACTATGCCTTTATTGAGGGATTGGACTTCTACCTTAAATCAGAGCGCAACCTATCTCTTGCCACTATTCAGGTAGCGGTCATCTTCCTTAGGAAACTCATCGGCATCGGTCAGCAGAAGAAATACATCCGCATTGACCCCTTTGTAGATTACAAGGCGGAACTGCCACACCGCACACGCAGGTATCTCACTACGGAGGAACTGCAAAGGGTACTGCAAACACCCATTATTGACAGGCAGTTTGAGCGAGCAAGGCAACTCTTCCTGTTCTGTGCTTTCACAGGACTGGCTCGTGTGGATATGCAACGGCTCAAGCCGAAGCATGTCATCCGCAATGCTGACGGCACGGAGGAAATCCGCATCAAAAAGCAGAAAACGGACGTGGAAGCTATCATTCCGCTTCTGCCTATTGCAAGGCAAATCCTTTCGCTCTATATCAAGGACAAGAAATCGGACGACTTGATATTCCCCAATCTCACAATAAGGAAAGCATCCTTTGCATGTGTGAACATCGGGCAGATATGCCGGATAGATAAGGGTTTGACCTTTCACATGGCTCGCCACACATTCTCAACCACGATTTGCCTTTCCAATGGTATTTCGATGGAAACGCTCAGCAAGATGCTCGGACACAGCAATATCGGTACGACACAAATCTACGGAAAGATAACCGACCATAAGATACAGGAGGATATGACTGCACTCACAGACAGGGAGCATACTGTATTTGAAGGTTATTGTGAGTCGATAGCACAGCAGAACGTGCCACTGCAACACGCATAAAAAGGAAGTAATTACCAAACTTATTATTCACGATTGAAAACCAAATGATTATGAAAAAGAACAACAAACAGGAACTTTCTTACTTTCGATTGAAATTAAGAAGTTATATGAGTGAGCATTACCCCGAGAAATTGCAAGATACGGAGTTTATCACTGCACGGGCAGATATGGCTCTCACAGTTTACTGCGATGCCGTGGCGCAAGGTTTCACTCACCCCGAAGCGGAAAGCATGGCAAGCGAGGTTTTGTATTATGGCTTGCATTTTTCCAAGTATGACACGCTTGTATCTGTATTGGAAAACGAGTTTGAGAGGGAACTACCTGCTCCGCTCCCCGATAAACTCGCAACCATCTTGTTGTCGAATAAGGCTATTCAAGCCACATTCGACAAATTCGGTTTGACGGACACATTTGCTTCTGACGAGCAATACGACCGTCTTTACACCGAACTCACAGGCACAATAGTGTTGCTCTTCGAGAGCACTCATCTGCCAATAATCGGTCAGACGGAGAGGTAAGCCCAAAGGCGTTGTAAGCAAAGGCACACGCAAAGTCCCTGATGCCGTTTCTTATCGTGCAAAGGTACAACGGAAGCCTGTCTGCCCTGACAAGGTCAAGTCCTGCGGATGGAGAGAAGAATCTCCACCGCAGGATTTTCCTTTTTTTATGGCTGTATCGCAATTCCCAATATTCGTGCGGTCGTATTCATCTCTCCCAACCTTGCAGGGCAGGGCTGCCGTAAGAGAGTATAGGCACGACAAGAATACGGCATACTCAGGCTCTTTGGACGCAAGGCGTAACAACCAACAAAAGATAGGACTGACGATAATACGGACAATCTGTTGTTTGTACAATTTGTTGTCATGACTATCTGTTGTCAAAACTATATATCGTCAAAATAATCTATCGATAAAACTATCTATCGATAGTTCTACATATCGATTTGTCGAACTATCGAACTGTCGAGAGAATAATTGCTATGTGATAAAAGGAAAGAGCCGGCACCTCATCTCATTACCGCAATAACACAGATGGATCTCCTTTGGTCTTTTCTCTTGTTTTCCTGACATTTCCCTGCTTTTCCTCATTTCTTGCAGCGGTGCTTCCGAGGGTTTACTTTTGCACTCGATAAGTACGGCAATGGACTGCATAACAGTTTGTTTGCCGAGTAACAATAAAGTAATCAAAACAAAATCGAGGCAATGAAACTCATTATCATCGACCGCAAAGCGTGGGAGCGGCACTGCTCCGACTTTGCAGACTTTATCCACTGTATCGAACAACTCATCGGCAATCCGCCCGAAACGGACGAATGGCTCGACAATGAAGCCGTATGCCGCAGGCTCGGCATCAGCAAACGCACCCTGCAATCCTATCGCGACACGGGTAAAATACCCTTCTCCATCATTGGGCATAAATGCTATTATAAGGAGAGCGACATCGCAGAGTTACTGAATGCAAACAATGAATGAACTCAAACAATGAATGAACTATGGAAGAGAATGAAATCATTACACAGCAAGGCCCTCAAATGCAGATGTTTGCACAGTTGATGGTGGGTACTTTGAAGAAACTGGAGCGTTATTGCTCCACAGCCCGTCCGATGTTGGGTGGAGAGGTTTACCTGACAGGCGAGGAGGTGTGCGGCCAATTACGGATCAGCACACGCACGCTCCAAGAGTACAGAAACTTAGGAACGCTTCCTTTCTACAAAATCGGAGGGAAGATACTATACAAGCAGAGCGACATACAGACAATGCTTGAAAGGCATTATAATCCAATACCGCAAACAGGTAAGTTATGAGTTAAGTTAAGAAATCAGTCGCGACTTAAGTCAAATGGTCAGTTGTGACTTTGGTCAAGAAATTAGTTTCGACCTAAGTTAAAATTAACTTTAGTCAAAAATATGTCAGCTCATAAAGTCAGTAAGTCAAGAGATTAGTCTAAACTTATCTCTTGATTTACTTCTTGAACTTTGAACTCTCGTCTATCAAAAGCGCCCCAGAAAAGTTACTTTATGGAACATAACAAACTATCTCTTTCTTTATACTGGCAAGGTGTGTCTTTGTCCGACAAACTACCGTTTGTCCCACAAAGACCCTTGCCCCGAAAGGGGATTAAATCACTCCGAAGTCGTGATTAGAAGAACAAAAACAAGAGAATATGGCAAGCGATAAATCAAGGAAAAGGGTAGCGAAAAGGTATGGTGATATGCCCGACAAGTGGGACGATTGGCACGTCCGTTTACCAGACCCGAAAGACCAAATACGAGTGATAGACCTCTATCACAAGTCAGGCTCAATGTCCAAGTCCGAGTTTGTGCGTGCAAGGTTATTAGGAGAGCATTTCAAAGTAATCACAGTAGATAAGTCCGCCGTGGAGTATTATCGCAAGCTCTCCAAACTCACAGCTCAAGTACATAAAATTGGCATAAACTACAATCAAGTAGTACGTCTGATGCACCTTTATACGGCAGAGAAAAGCGTAAAGGCATTGTTACAGGAACTTATCCTGCTGACAAAAGAACTCACCGTCTTGCAAGAGCAGACGGTGAGTTTGACAGTTGACTATCGCAAAAAAAAATAGAACAGCATTACTTCCTGAGGTATTTAAGCATCTGCGTAATACAACGCTTCTTCTGTTCAATATTGGGATGGACATAGAGGTTGAGAGTTGTAGTGATGTTCGAATGCCCGAGCAACACGCTAACCGTCTTATAGTCACAGTTACTTTCGATGCAGCGTGTGGCGAAACTGTGGCGCAGCCCGTGATATTTCAGCCGAGGAATGTCCAAATGCTTCATTAACCGATGATAATAGTTTCGATAGGTTCGTGGCTCAGTAGGTTTTTCTTCGTTGGTCAGCACATAGAAATTAAGATTTACTACCTTTTTCAGTGGTTTCACCATAGCCAAGAGTTCTTTGTTCATTGGTATCTCACGGCAAGAGTTCTTGGTCTTTGGGCTGTTGATGACTAATTCTGTGTGCCTGCGCTCACCTTCTACGATGTAGATACGCTCAATGGTACGGTTTACGGTGATTATACCGCTATCCGTATTGATGTCCGACCATTTCAAGCCGCATACCTCACCAATCCGCAAGCCTGTGGTTAGACTAATGTAGATACCAAGGTTGCGAAATGTAAAGTTCTGCTTGATGAATTCGAGAATCTTTTTGTGGTGTGTCACTGTCAGCACCTCCATTTCTTTATTGATTACTGTAGTTGGATATTTGATGTCCCATTCGCAATAGTTCATCCAACCGTTCTTTACTCCGAACTTCATCACCATTTTCAACACAATGAGGATGTCCTTCACCGTTTTAATGCTGAGACCAGCATTAAGTTTTTGTAGCACAAATTCTTGTACAAGTTTCTCACTAAGACTATCACAATCACCAAACGATGAAAGTATGTGATTTTCCAAAACTAACACATAAGCAGCGTATGTGGATTGCTTTACGTAGCGTTGCTTGTCTCTTTTCCAAGCCAACGAAATTTCTCTAATTGTTTTTGTTTTCATATTTAATCTTTAATCTAGAAAAGGTACATAATAATTAGAGAAAAGTATTAACTTA
>NZ_AWXC01000059.1 GCF_000479005.1 Prevotella sp. BV3P1
GATTTTGCATAATCGACCGAATGCAACATTTTGCAAAGGATTGTTATATAGTGACTTATATAAAAGTGCAGAAAAGATTAATTTGTTATGCCAATGCTAAAATATAGCTTGCCAAACTTGATGGATGTCGCTCGGCATACTGTAAAATTTCCTTTTCATGAGTTTTAATTTTGCTATTAACAAGCCTGCTAACTACTGGATTTAGATTTCCTACCACCTGAAGCATACCTGATATGAGCAATCGTTTCACCTTGGCATGAGCCATGAGAATGGCTAACACGCGTGCCTGCTGATTATCGTAACTCACAAACTGTAAAATTTCGTCGAGTAGCCTTGCATCGGTTTTACTCATTTGGTTATACAATATTTCTATCAACTGTGCTATTCGTTTAGTTTGGGAAGTGGTGCTGTCAGCAATTTTTATTTCTAATTTTCGGTCAAACAGTTTGTTGACCCGTTCCTCGTTCTCCTTTATCACCTGCTGTCTTTTTATCTCATATTCTTGCATGTTTTCTTTCAGTTCGCACAGGCAATGCAACTGTCGCACACGAGCATCTAAATGATCCATTCTGCGCAACAGGGTTAAGCGGTCTTTGTTTTCCATTTGTTGCAATTCTCTTTGCAGTTGCTCGGTTAATGTTTTCACCACACTGTCTTTGTCTTCTATCATGCGCAGCCAATGTAGCTGTCGGTTAACGATAGTGGTTAACACTTCAAGGGCTTCGTCAGTAAATGTTTTCTGATACGCACTTTCTATGTCATGCCACAATCCTTCCAATTCGGTGAGTGGCATGATCGCCATTTCCTTACGATAAGTGGCAATCATGTCTGGTAGGGTTTCGTTAATTCCGGGCAAGAGTAGGGTTCCCGCTATCTGCCCTGTATACGTATCAAGTTGACTAATCATGTCCTTAATCGTCACCAGCCACTGATTATTGATAATGGCTTGTGAACGAATACGCTCTATCGAACCTGATTCAAAGGCGTCGTTAGTGTCTTGTGCCAACTGTTTGCTATGATACAAGTCCAATTCAAGAATCTCTTGACGCTGTGTATCAACAAATTTCATCAGTGGCAACACCATATTTCTATTCTTTTGCATGATCAGTTTAGAGATAGCAGCCAGTTGGGCATTGGTATTTTTCCACGACTCTTTTCCATACGGACTAATATTTTCCAAATCGCTTTTCAGCTGTTTTATCTCCTCATCATTGTAATTGGGTAACAACTCATAAATAGAAAACAGGTCGGTAATGCGTGTGTTCAAATCGGCTTTTCGAGCAAGAATCTGTCTGATATTGAGGTGGCGATTCACTTTTAATCCTGCCCATATCAGCAGTAATATGAGTACCAGGACAGTAAACGATATAAATAAGGCACGGCGAGAGATAATGCCACGCTCTATCTCGATCCATTTTGTTTGGTTTTCGTGTAACGCTTTAAAATGTAAAATACCTAAGTTGCAACCTAAGTACACATGGTCATGATCTATAAACGAGGCTTTGGGGTGGAAACAGATGTCACGGAAAAACTCCCCACTTTTAACCAAACGGCCATTTTGCAATGTGTAGCGTTGCACCCCAAAATCTTTCAACGCATATACCGTTGTGTCGTTAGCCATTAGTATCTTGCTAATGCCCGAAGCGTCTAAACTGTCCGTAGAGCCTTCTAAAAACAGCTTGTTGCCAGCCAAAACAATCATAGAAGGTGGAAACTTATCGCTCATTACCACCTCGCGCATACCATTTACCACTGGTATTTTAGTCATGGGCTCGTACATTCCGTTTTTCCCTACTATGATGCCATGGTTTAAAGTTGCCATGTACATCATGTGACTGCCATTGGGCTGGTAAAACGAGGAAATATACTTGTCGTTGAAACCTGCAATCGTATCGGGGCGAAAAGTGGCTTTGTTAAAACGTAGGAGACCGTCTTGAATGCCCACGAGAAGCGATATCTTATCATCATAGGCTTCTACTGCCATTGCTGTAATTTTATCTTTTGAGCTGTATCTGTCGGCAAGTTGAAAATTAAGGTAATTGCGCCAAAGCTGTTTGGTTAGCAGAATGCGTTTTACTTTTCGCTGACTGGTGACATAATAAAGTACATTATCTTTTACCACCATATCTATAATAGGCTCTTCGCTGATAAAATCGTACACCTTTTCAGCCACCTGTTCGTCTCTCTTCTGAACAAAAATCTCGTTTTGCGCATTTACATACCATATACAGTCGTTGTCAAGACTTGCTGCCACGATGGGAATATTGCTGCTGAACAAATATAGATGAATGGGTATTCGCCAAAGCGCATTGTCCGTAACCAGCAGCATCGCACTTCTTTCCTTGTCCATGCTTGCCACATTACTACTGTTGATAGGAATTTTACGGCGTAGAGGTATGCTCTTAAATGTTTTTAGATTCATGGAAAGATGTGCCTCGTTCACAGAAAAAAAGCAAAACATCCCTTCGGAAACGTAAAACGAAGAGGCGGTAAAATGTAGCGGATATGTTTGTTGATTACCATCCTTAAATACGTCAAACTGATTGCCTGATAGCACATAGAGTTTTCCTTGGACAACGGCAATGTCGTCTATTTTCTCGCCTTCGTGCGTCTTGGTTATCTTATGTGAAGGCAAATGGATATGCAGCAACCCATTATCTGTTGCTGCCACGAGGTTGTTACTATTTATTTGTACTATTTTTCTAACCACGCAAGCTTGTCCCTCCATGTGTGGTGAGGTGGTTTTTGAGGGATAGATAAGCCTTAAATGGGTAGCAGTGTCCTTGTCCAAGACAAAGAGTCCCTGCGATGTGCAAACCCATATTTCCCCATTTATCGATAGCGCATCGTATGCCGAATAGCTATTTTGTTTTACGGCGATAGGATAAGTTTGCTGTAGTCTAAATGTCGTACCATCGAAGCTATAACGCTGTATACCACCATTGCGAACCCCAATCCAATAATTCTTATCGGTATGCCGAACAAAATAAATTCTATCTGCTGCCACATGAAACGATTTCCAACCACTATCTGTGAGCTGGCACACCTTGCCATATTCTGTACCAATCCAAAACAACGAATCGTTATCCGAAGAGATAGATGCAAGTTGCTCGTTAGAATAATATTCCGATTCGTTGAAGGTACAATTTGTATCTTTGTCGTTACAGCCCGTCACCATTATACAGACTGCTAACAAAACAATGAGGTAATGCCACCGATTCATACTGTTCAAAAAATAGGGGTTAAACTGCTATATTGAGAAACAACAATCTTAATTTTTTAAATAATTTGCAAAGTTACTTATTTTTTGCGACAATTTGGTATTACTTACGAAGTCTACGCTTTGAGTATGGTAACATTTTTTTGCATTATTTTTTTTTGAAACTGTTTGGAGTTTTGAAGAAAAAACTTAATTTTGCACTCAATATCTAAAATAGAACAATAAAGTTCTTATATTAAACATATCAAAGAGCAGCTAAATGGAGGTATAACTATTTTTTTTTGATGATGTATGTATAAATATGTGACACATAGTATTGGTTACCTGCTAACGACTTCTTTCTCCTTTAGAAAAGAGCGCGAAAGAATGTTGTATGCCATATATTTATTAACATCTTTTGTTACCCCCCCGTATTTTTAACACTTTTTATTAATCTATCGTACACTACTCTCTGTTCGTCTTCTTTCATCGTAAGAAAAGGCATGAGAGGAGTATCGCCATTGCCATGAGTGCCATGCGACTTACGCATAGTATCCATGAATAGTAACAGTCCAAGCAGAAAATACTGCGACAAAGCAATGAAAACGACGCTATAATAGCGTAGCACTGACAGAGATTAAGTAAAAAAAAGGATAATATAACCGAAAATTCAAACTAAAGATATAGTATGGGAAGAATTGATGATAAGTTTAAGTCGATAACTAACGAATGTTTAACAAACTCCAAAACCGATGAAAGTAAGGAACTCATGGTGAAAGAAATTGTCAGGAAGAAGAAACCATACATTCCTCCTTGCTGCGAGGTGATAAAGCTTGATAGAGGAAACCACCTTTTGGAGGGATGGGGATTACAGAGCAGTAAGATTGTGGCAGATAATTAACATGATAATTTGGTTTTGCTGCTGAGGTTGCATACTAAATATCGGAGTATAGTCAATAAGGTATTCGAGTATTTTAATTTATATAATTCTTAGGGAAAAGGAAAGGAACGATAATGAAAAAAACGTACGAAAAGCCAGTTATTAAGATACTAAAACTGGATAACTCCATGCAGATTATATGCGATTCTGGGTTTGATACCAAAACATCTTTCAGTGTAGGACAGTGGGACAAACCAGAGGAAACAGACGCAGAAGGAACGTCAGAAGAAATTAAAGAAAAAGACTTACCGGAATGGCTAAAAGATTAGCTCTAAAAGCCATCCTGTCTTTTATTACCAAATGCTATAACAAAAACAAATAACACAATGAAAAAACATTATTATAAGGCTATTGGTGCTGCCTCGATATTGTGTTTGGCAGCCATGGCGACTTCCTGCTCTCAAGACCTTGAAGAGGGCAAAGTTCAGACCGACAACAACCCAGCAGCGCTTAACGTGGTAAAACTAAACTTCGCCACCAGTGCCTTGACACGGGGCACCATGTACGACGATAAAGCGCAAATGCCCGACGACGCTACCTTTGGCGTATATGGCTATGGGCATAAAGATGGTGAAGCTTCTCCAACGACCCCCAACTTCATCAACAACGGCAGCGCGAAGAAAGACGGCGTAGTGCGTGTAAAAGGCGAGGTGGCAACGTACAAGACAAAAATGCCGAAGGTGCAGCTCGCCGCCGTATACCCTCAACTAAACGATGCTAATCAGTTTAAGAAAACAGGCGCAAACACCTATACCTTTACCTACTCCCTGCAAAAAGACATGGCACAGCAGAAAGACTTGATGATAGGGCAGACGGATGAGTTTGAAATAACCAGCCAGAACCCTGCCGAAAAAGAAATAAGCAGCGGAAAGACCATAAACATGCACCATGCCCTTACAGCTATCAACTTTGCCATTGGCGACCGCGTACCTACTGGTTACACCATTGAGGGCATTCGCCTAACAAATCTATATACCAAAGGTACGTGCAATGTAGACTTGTCGAAGAACACTGATGCAGAGCGTTTCACATGGGAAGACCTTAGCGAGAAAAAAGATGTGTATATTATAACAAACCACATCACCACCACACAGGTAAACAGAACCCAGTTTACCGGGGTAAAAACAGGCAACAAGTACGACAACCTTACCATCTTCATGATACCACAACAGGTAGGCGATGACGCTAAAGCAGAGGTGATACTAAAGAAAGATGAAAAAGAATATAAGAGCGTAAGAGGAGATGTAAAAGGTGAAAAAGTAACACCCGAAAATGATACAAGGGTAAAAATTAAACATATAATCATTCCTCTTAAAAGAAAAAATGGCAAACCATATCAAGCAGGTGAGGTGGAAAAATATTTAGTGAGTAGCCTGAAAAACAAGACAAATGAAAAAGATTCTAATATAAAGATAGAATTAGTAAAGCCAAAATCCCACGATGGCTCTAGCAAATATATAAAACCTAATCGTGAATATTTTTGCGAAAAAGATGGGGAAAAACAAAATACATATAATGTGTTTATAGATTGCTATCGATACGCAGTTAATACCGATAAAACAAATAAACATTTTAATTATGCAATAACAGCTCCTAATACTTTTAAGATAAAAAGTGTACAGTATCTAACATATAACGGTAAAACAAAAAAGTACTATGATATGCCAGAAAATAGCGTAACGTGGGAAATTACACAACAACCTAATGGAGATAAAACAATAGGCTCTTTTAGCTTAACTTTCTATCCTGATAATTATCCGAAGGTAACAGATAAATTAACAGGTAAAGGTAAATATATACCACAACCACGTAAGTTAGGTTCAAAAACTGATGATGCTATCTATATAACTTTAGTAGCAGATGGCTTTGAAGATAACGAGCTTAAAATAACTTGTAAAGATTTCCCCAAATAATAGCCCAACAACTCTAATAGCTGACATCAGGCAAGCAGCCAAGCGGTAAAAAGAGCAAGCGCAACGCCACGCGATGACAAACGTAGAGCGTTGCGCTTTACGTTTGGTCGCTTTATATCACACATTATTTTTTGTGACTATTCGGTAATACCTAGTAAAGACATACTAAAAAAAACATCCATTTTCACGTTCAGGGGTAATTGTTGTTGAAACAAAAATAGTTTGGTTTTTACAACAAACAATCTTTCTAAAATGAAAGATCCGCATCCTCGCAAGGTTCTGTCATTTAACAAAGTTACATTTCGTTTTTATGATCAAACGGAATATTCTTCTGTGAAACGTCTTCTGTCGCAACGTTTTTTTTAACACAAATGCTGAACATTTTTTCAACCATCTTACTCGCATATTGCAAATATGCCAATAATGAAAATATATTTTCATCTGTTTGATTACTATAGCTTTATATCATTTTTAAATCTAAACTCAAATCAAAAAGCAAAGTGTTTGAAGCAAAAAATCCATTTTTTGCACATAAAAGCCCTTCTATATGATGCAGATTGGGTGGCTAAGGCATGTAAATTAGACGGTAAAAGCATGCTAATAGCTGGTTTGTTCCATGTGAATTGGCTATCAAATGATAACTTTAAGGCTTTGAACGCCTAAAAAATCTCTCAATTTTGTCTATTTTCCGATTTTGTTTTGTCAAAGAAAATGAACCAATTTAACAAATAAAAGGTTTATTAACAAAATAAAAAGGTATCAAATGTAAGAGCCATGGCACCTCCGGCAAATTTATCTGATGGCCGCCGCATATTTGCCTAATAATGATTATCTTTGCAGAAAGAACGTAAGAATATGGAAATAAAGAAGGCCGAATTCCTCATATCATCGCCAACCATAGACAAGTGTCCCAAAGACAATCGGATAGAATATGCATTCATCGGACGCTCGAATGTAGGAAAATCCAGTCTTATCAACATGCTTTGCAACCATAAGGGACTGTCCAAAACATCATCCACACCGGGCAAGACCCTTCTCATCAATCACTTCTTGATTAACGATGAGTGGTACTTGGTTGACCTGCCGGGGTACGGATTTGCCAAGAGATCCAAAAAAGTGCAGGCGGATATTGAGAAAATGATTAACACCTACATTCTGCAACGAGAGCAATTGATCAATCTGTTCGTGTTGATTGACGTACGTCACGAGCAACAAAAGATAGACCGTGCGTTCATCGATTGGTTAGGAGAAAACGAGGTTCCCTTTACCATTGTGTTCACCAAAGCCGACAAACTGGGCACGGTGAAGGCGAAAGCCAATGCAGCTCAGTGGATGGAACAATTAAGAGATGCATGGGAAGAACTGCCACCTTACTTTATTACGAGTTCGGAAAAACGTACGGGCCGCGAAGAGTTGTTGGCTTATATTGATGAAATAAACCAATCACTTCTGTAAACATGGCTGGACCAATACCTTATTTAGACGTTCAGAATCTAACGAAATCTTTCGGCGACCTTATTTTATTCAACAACATCTCCTTCTCCGTTGCCGAAGGTCAGCGCATCGGTCTCATCGCCCAGAATGGCACTGGCAAGTCTACCCTGCTGTCGGTTCTCACCGGTAAGGAAGGCAAGGACGGTGGCGAGATTATCATGAAGAAAGATCTCAAGATTGGCTATCTTGAACAGAAGACTCGGTTTGATGATAACGAATCGGTGTTAGACGCTTGCTTTAATCATCAAGGCGATCCACAGAAAGTGTTAAAGGCCAAGCAAATACTAACGATGCTGCACATTGATGATCTTGACCAACCCATGGGACAACTGAGTGGTGGACAGCAAAAGCGGGTGGCCTTGGCGAACGTTCTGATTACCGAACCCGACCTGTTCATCCTCGATGAGCCGACCAACCATTTGGACTTGGAAATGGTGGAGTGGTTAGAAAGCTATCTGTCGCGGGGCAACAAGACACTGCTGATGGTGACGCACGACCGCTTTTTCTTGGACCGCGTGTGCAATTCGATTCTTGAATTAGACGACCGAAGCATCTACGCATACCGCGGTAATTACAGTTATTATCTGGAAAAGCGCCAAGAACGCATCGAAAACAAACGGGCGGAGGTGGCGCGCGCCAACAACTTGTATCGCACCGAACTGGAATGGATGCGGCGCATGCCACAGGCTCGCGGACACAAGGCGCGTTATCGTGAAGAGGCTTTCTACGAACTGCAACAGGTAGCCAAACAAAAGGTTGAGGAAAGACAAATCAGACTGAAATCGAGCAACGTGTATATCGGTTCCAAAATATTCGAATGCCAATATGTATCGAAGGCTTGGGGCGACAAAGTGATACTGAAAGACTTTTATTACAACTTTGCCAGATTTGAGAAATTAGGCATCATCGGCAACAACGGAACCGGGAAATCAACGTTCATCAAGCTGTTAATGGGACTCGTTGAACCCGACAGCGGGAAGTTCGACATCGGTGAAACCGTTCGCTTTGGCTACTTCTCGCAAGAAGGATTACAGTTTGACGAACAGCAAAAAGTGATTGACGTGGTCAGTGACGTTGCCGAGAACATCAATCTGGGTGGCGGTAAGAGCATGACGGCCTCGCAGCTGCTGCAACACTTCTTGTTCACGCCCGAGCAGCAACATAACTTTGTTTACAAACTCAGTGGCGGTGAATTGCGCAAGTTATACCTTTGCACGGTCTTGATGAAAAATCCCAATTTCCTGGTGCTTGATGAGCCTACGAACGATTTGGACATTCAAACATTGCAGGTGCTGGAAAACTATTTGCAAGACTTTCCCGGGTGCGTAATCGTCATCAGTCACGACAGGTATTTCATGGACAAGGTAGTTGACCACATCTTAGTGTTCAAGGGCGAGGGCGAAATTCAAGACTTCCCCGGCAATTACACACAATTCAGAGAGTGGAACAGCCTGAAACCCATCGAGCAGAAACCAGAAGAAAAGAAGGAGAAGCCTGCCACAAAGGACTACAGAAACAACGAAAAGAAAAAGCTCTCTTATAAAGAAAAACGTGAGTTTGAAGCTTTGGATGAGGACATTACAAAGCTGGAGCAACAGATTAAGGATTTGGAAGAAGAGATATGCAGCGGAAAGTTGACCGTTGAAGACCTCACAACCAAGAGCATGCTGCTACCCTCCTTAAAAGAAGAGCTGGATGAAAAAAGCATGAGATGGCTCGAATTGTCCGAACTGTCCTAATGGTATGGCTCGCCACTCCTGCCCCACAGCTCTCAAAGATGGCACACTGACGATCGAAATATCAGAAGACGAACAAGAAAGAATAATATAGTTGGGCAGCCATTACATAGACCACCAGCCAGGGAGAGAGCCAGCTTATCCCGACTGACAAAGCATTAAAAATATCGGTCAGCGAACGAAAAGTACCACTTAAAAGTCCAAAGGTGACGGATGCCACACAACCCATGAAACATACTATTGGAAAGACACTTTGCGAAAAACTGCTTGGAAGCAAATGACCGGTCACGCTCAGCAGGATGGCTTGGGGCATGAGTGTCAACAAACCAATAATCCCTGCGAAGGTCACCAGTTCGAGCAAAATCAACTTTAGTGCGAAACGCTGTCGATATTCCTTTCTGGAAGAAGGTGTAAAAGCCTTAGACAATCCGCTTTGGCTCAATGCGCCCAATGCCATTCCAGCAAGAAGGAGCCAAACGAGTAAGGGAGAGGCGAGGTTGTAAGTGAACTGACCGAAAAACCATCTGATGCCCTCACTGCTCAACAACGAACGCACAGGCGACATGGGCATCGTGGCTGTGATGAACCACGACACCAGAATGAGCAGAATTTGTACGATTCCTAAGCAGAACGTAACGATGGCAAAGGCCTTATTCTTCATCGGCTTGCAAATTATCAATGTCAAGCACTCTCAACTCAATAGCCCTGACTACCAGTCGGGTGGCATTGATTCCAATCCCGTTATTGCCATTGGGAAAGAACTTTTGTATCAACTCGTTCTGTCGCTTTTCCAAACTTTTTACGCCAAAGGGCATCCCTCGCAAGTTCGTAATCTGCTCCTTGGTATAACCCAAGGCCAGATGACGGAGGAAACGCTCATCATATTCATCAATCTCATAATTCACAAGTGCCTCTTGCCGCATCAGTTGGTTATGGATGCTTAACTTGAAACGCTCCACTATTTTTTTCAATATCGGCTGATTGAACACCATGCGTTTGCCAGCCATCACACTGCCAACATCGCCCCGCGTGAGCAGTTCGCCACTCTTCAAGATGATTCCATCGCAACCCGCATCCAGCACGTCGACCCATAATTTTTCGTTCAGTATCTCGCCGGTAAATATCAACACCTTCACCTGCGGATAGCTTTGTTTCGTTTGCCTGCATATCTCAACACCAACGGTCGTGGAGCCGCCAAGCCCCAAGTCCAACAAAACCAAATCAGGTACTTGCTGCTTTATCAAGCGCCAATACTCTTGTTCGTTTTCAGCCGTGCCAATGATTTCGGCTTCAGGAATCTCGTTTTTAAAGATGCCCTCGGTACCCTTCAGTTCCAAAGGAACATCCTCTACTATGATAATTTTAAATTCTTCCATATCGTTTTTGTTAAGGTGATATTTATGTTTATTCGTCCTGACTCATCTTTCACAGCCTGAATGCCGCAGCCACGCGCGTTGGTAGCCTCCCCTACCTCACGAACAATCTGCCTGCACAGCATGAACTGCATGTCAACGGTGTTGGGTGTAAATAGAGCGGCTACTTGTTCATCGGAGAGATGAAGATTGTTCATCTTCACATGAATAAGGCAATATACGGGGTCTTTGTCTTCAGCAGTCAGCACCAGTTCGCCGCCATTTTGCTCTTTCAAGATGTCAAACAAATATCGCAGCATGTCGTCATCCACCTTGACATGATTGTCTATCTGTCGCATGGCCTGCGCACTCAGCAGCATGTACAGGTCTTTGTAATAAGAAGAAAGCTCGCTCAACACCGGAAGGTTTTCGTCTTTTCCATCTGCCAAAACACCTATTTTAGCGGGATAATACATCGTTTCGTGCTTTAAGGTTGAAAGGCAATTGTCCAACACGCTGTTGCTGATGTGCAACTGGTCGTTTTCGTAACTCGTTCTTCTCAGTTCGTCTTGAGCCAGTTCCATACTGGTTGTCTGCACTTCCTCCACATGAATGCGATCTCGCAACGCATCCATGATTTGTTCGACGATAGCGTTAAGTTTGGTAAATCGGGTATTCAACATTCTGCGGTTGAACGTCCAAAGCGTCTGTATCTTCTGTAATTTCTCCTGAGCGGGGGCCTCGCTCAACAACGTCTGGTTGATTTCCTGGATCCGATCAACGCTGAACCGATAATACACCCGATGTCGATCATACAAAAAATAATAGGCGGGGAATATCAGCATGAATATCAATGAAAGGATGACGAGGGCCACATTCTTATTGACTTCTGAACGTTGCATCATTTGAACGTACGTGCCTAACGTACTGTCTGCACTGCGTTCGCGGAACAACTGCGTATATACCTTGTTGTTATAAGCGTACAAGGCCCACTTGTGCAGGGCCAATGCGGCCACGGCACTTTCGTTCCTGATGCCAAGGATGACATTGTAATTGGTTGGAATGCTGTCGTATAACCATTTGATTTCTGCCGGCAATGCGGTACTGTTTGACATGATGGTCATCGTATCTATGCCATGCGGTCTGCATGTTCGGTAATGGCGGTTGAGATAATACAGGCAACTATCTGCAAACAACAGGGTTTTCTGATAGGCTCCATGGATGTTGCTGAAGTAAGCACTATCGGCAAAAGCTGTGGCTTGCGGGATGAACTCACCCTGCACCACCTCCGCTTGACCAATCGAATGGGGCGTGTGCGGCGCATTTCCCCACTCGCCCGCATTCACGTTGATGAAACACGAACCCACCATGCAAAGTACCGTAATGGTACGCGCCACTCCCTTCGGCAGCCTAAAGGCGAACGTGCTACCCTTGCCTTCTACGCTCTCGGCACGAATAGAACATACATTGAATATCTTACTGGTTTTACGGTATCTGTCGATGATTCCCTTGCAATTCATCAATCCGAATCCGTTGCTGATGCGGTGCTGCGGAGGGTTGCCATCAACGCTTTCGAGCGTGTGGTCAACAATGGGCTTGTTTACGAACAGATGCTCAATTTGTTGTTCAGACATGCCAACGCCCGTATCTTCTACCCTAATCTCCACATAGTCGTCACCCTCCTCACTGTCTATCCGTACCTGTCCGCCAGAGGGCGTGAACTTCTTCGCATTGTCAGCCAAGGTGTTAAGCATGAAGACGGTGAGCGTCTTGTCGGCCTTGACCACAGCTTGGGTGGGCATTACCTGCAAATCAATGCCTTTGATGGAGAAACTCATCCGGCTGCGTGACAACAAATTAAAGACATCTTGCAACGGAAAACTTTCAATCCTCAGGCTCAACACACCCTGCCGCAACTGTATCCAATGGGTCAAAATGCTGTTATAATCATTAATCTGCTCGGCTAACTCAGCGATATAGGTATACCGGTCGTCCCTGATGGACTTCGCCTCGTTCTTTTTGGTGAGTTGATGTATTTCGTGCAACATCCGATCTATCAAAGGAATGATGCTGTTGACAAGCGACACTTTGGTTCGTTGTTCGAGGTTACGCTTCTTATTCTTGGAAACATGCAGTTGCTGCACATGCTTCTCCTCCTCAATCTCTTCATACTTCTCTTGGTTTTCCTCGAGTGCCTCTTCATTGTCGTGCTTCCATTTTTCAAGGGGTTCCATGAGTTTTGTCAACGTTGAAGCCTGTCGGTCGTTTCTCTTTCTCATGTAGTAGAAGATAAACAACAACAAGCATACGACAACGATGGTGATGATGATGGCCAGAATCATCCGATTCAACTGCTTGGATGACAAATTCAACTGTTCTGCGCGGGCCTCCAACTGCCTGTCCTGTCTGGTTCCTTCCTGTATGTCGAGGTATAAATTTCGGTTGTAATCGCTGTTTTGCTTGTCGTCTATGGCCGAGTAAGCCAGTGACAATTGCTCTCGGATAGATGCCACAAGGTCGGGAGCTTGATTGATGGCATGATTGGTTTCCAATGCGTTGTGCAGACAAATCAAGGCCGACTTGTAATCTTTCAACTCCCAATAACACTCCGCAAGCGTTCGGTACGATCCGGCAATTTGATAAACGTCGCCATATTGAATGAATGTTTTCAACGAGCGTTGCGCCAAATTTCCGGCCAACAACGAATCAGGCATGTCGTACGGATTGATGAGTTGCATGGAGGACAAGTTGTCGTGTATCAACTTGTCGCGGAACTTCTTTCGCTGCAAATGCTCGCTCATGGCCTGCATCGAGTTGGCCTCCCAATAGGGATAATAATGCTGTTTAGCCAGCACATAGCATCGTGTAAGATACTCAAACTCGGCCTGGTTGATTTCCTCACGCGTGCCACCGAGGATGATGCCGCCCGCACCAACGTTATACAGGTAATTCAACAGTTGGGAAGTATCTCGTGCTATCTCGCCGTTGGCATCAATTTGGTTGATGGCATCGATTGACAAATCTTCCAAACCCACATAATAAAAATAGGTAGAGGTGGTGAGATAAAATTCGCTTTCGGCATAAATCATTCGGCGTTTTTGGTGTTCATCCAGACTGTTGTACTCCTCCTCGATTCGATGCAGACGCCTCATGGCACTCTCTCGATAGACATAAAAATCCTTGTTTTTGGAGCAACGTTGGCAAAGCCGCATCAACTGAACGTCAGCTACTAACAATTCAATTTGATTGTTGGTCGATTTACGTACTTCAGACAGCAGCGAATCTGCCTTGGCATATTCCATCCTTGCTATGTGGACGAACGCCAGATGGTTGAGGGCTTCGGCATAACCATCACCATATTTGCCCGCCAGTTGCATCGCCCGATTGGCATAAAGCGACGTACTGTCCAAATTGCGGTAGCGAAACTGGTACGCCCTTTCGTTCAGAGCCTCCACGTCGTCACCGTGAGGGTCTGAGCAAGCTATCGCACACACGAGAATGACAAGTGTGAGCAATACCGAATAGATGCGTTTGGTTGTTTCTTGATGACACATGCTTAGGCTGGCAAATAATCTGTCACACAAAGATAACCATTTACTGTTTGAAAATAAAGAAAAACGAAGGAAAATGTTGACTATGCTTAAAATATGCAACTGTGCTTTCGCACAATACAACTATTCTTTGTAATTTTGCATCACATAGACAGCGCCCTCAACAAAGCAAGTTAACTTATTTTCTTGAGGCTTGCACGATGATTGCACATATTTTAAATGTGATATGACAGAAAAAATAAGAATCAAGGATATCGCCCAGCGGGCGGGCGTTTCGGTTGGAACAGTAGACAGAGTCTTGCACGGACGCCCCAACGTTTCTCCATCAGCGCGTGAGAAGGTGGAGAAAGCACTCTCGGAGATGAATTATCAACCCAACGTGTATGCCAGTGCCTTGGCGTACAACAAGTCATACACCTTCTATCTCGTCATCCCACAACATGAATCTGAAACTTACTGGGAGGAAATTGAAGAAGGTGCAAAGAAAGCCGTAGAAACCAGACGCGACTTCAATCTCGAAACAAAAACACTCTATTATGAGCGACTCAAAGAAGAGTCGTTTAAAAAGGTGGCAGCCACCTGTTTGCAAGAGAAGCCCGACGGGGTGGTCATCGTTCCAGCAACACTCAACTTGACAAGAGCGTTCACGAATCAATTGCACGATTTGAACATCCCCTTCATCCTGCTTGATTCGTACATGCCCGAACTGAATCCACTCTCCTTCTTCGGACAAGACTCATTCAAAAGCGGCTACTTCTCGGCAAGGATTCTGATGATGGTAGCCCATCAAGAGAAACAAATCGTGCTGATGAAGCGCATCAAGGACGGAAAGGTGACCAGCAAACAACAGGAAAATCGTGAGGTGGGATTCAGACATTACATGTCAGAACACTTTCCTGAGATTGAAATCATCGAGTTGGGCTTGCCCATAAAGGCCACCAAAAAAGATTATGACTTGAGGTTAGAAAACTTTTTCAATGAGCATCCTCAAATACATCATTGCATTACCTTTGGCTCCAAAGCGCACATCATGGGCGACTTTCTGTTAAGAACCAACAGAAGAAGCACCCAAATCATGGGATATGACATGGTGGGTAAAAACGCCGAATGCCTCAGACAGGGCAGCGTGTCGTTCCTTGTTGCTCAGCATGCCTACCAGCAAGGCTACTGTTGCATTGACACGTTATTCAAAGCCATCGTACTGAAAAAGAAGGTTGACCCCGTAAACTACATGCCGATAGAGTTGTTGACGAAAGAAAACATGGATTTTTATCGTCGCACGCAATTGTAAAAAAAGGAAATCGTCTCATGCCCATCAGCAACGGCCACATTGACCTACAGCTACTGTGGACGCGCCCCGGGGCGACATCAATCAGGTTTCATTCACACGTCATCAAATATGGATATCATCAAACGTAATTTCTTTCGGTTGCTGCGCTCTGGAGCACTCAATGAGTATGTTACGTTAGAGCCTATGACAACCTTCAAATGGAATCGCCTGTTTCAGATGGCTGCATCTCAAAACGTGGTGACCATCGCATTGAAAGGCATCAAGAACCATCAATATGACACCAACATCCACATTCCGCAAAAGCTCATACTTGGTTTGCAGGAAATGACTGATAAGGATGAGCAGGAATGGGTTACCAACCCACATCTCAGCAATCCCACGTTAAACAAGCGTTTAAAAAAAATCAAACACGATGAGCGACATGCAATTGATACTTCAATGGAAACGCTTCAACTGCTTGACATCATTATCTTTAATGTCAATCACATATTAGCCAAAGGCATCTCCGTCAGAGGCATCATCGAACTGGGTAGCTACTTAAGAACAAAAGGTGACAAGGTTGATTTTGTCAAACTTGAAACCTGGCTCGCCAAACTTCACCTACAGCGCATGGCACAACTGCAGGGAAGCATACTGATTGTTGTTTTCAATTTTGAGCAAGACGAAATACCTTTCGTAGAGAATGTAGAACGCGATGCCTATCCTCTGATTTTAAGAACTCTGACCCATACAGAAATCGACACGACAAAAGAATGGCATTTCAGAGAAGGCAAAGCAGGATTTGTGCAAAACAACAACAAAGTACTCCGGCGTAATCTCAGGCGCAGTATGAGATACATCAATTTCTCCCCCATCGAAACATCAAGCCATTTCATCGTAAATCTCGTTCGAAGTTTGTCCGAAATCGAAGAATGATTAGCCCTTTCTTGAAAAATCAAATCATAAATACATTTCAAAAAGCATGACGGTTGGATGGCAAAAGCAATGAGTTTGCAAGCTGAAATCATGTACTTTAGGCGGTAAATGCATACGAATAGCCGATCTATTCCATGTGAATAAGACAAGCGATGATGAGTTTGATACTTTGAAACCCTAAAAAATCAGTTTTTTCTTGTCTATTTCACGATTTTATTTGTAAAATATTACGAATCATTTTAACAAACAAAAGGTTTTTTGACAAAGATGTTTATCATTGTCCGACATCGTCAAAAATTTCAATAAGTTGCCATTAATGATAGTTTCATGTATCAAGTTCGCCGTACAAATCAAATACGGATATATATACTCAAGAGATGGAATCACAGGATGAGATAGCAGGGCTTAAAAGCATATATGGGATGCGATAATCGCTACGGATTAGTTAAAATAATGTAATAATCGATATGTTTTACAAACGACACCCTTTGGTTGTCATTATATTATTGTAATTTTGCAACCGATTTATTTATTCACATAAAGTCTAACTTTATTAAATTTTAAACATTAATTATTTATGTCAGATTTAAAGAACGTTCAACCATTAGAAGACTTCAATTGGGATGAGTTTGAAAATGGTACAAACGTAAACGCCAACAAAGAAGACTTGGCAAAGGCTTACGATGAAACTTTGAACAAGGTTAGTGAGCACCAAGTTACAGAGGGAACCGTTATCGCCCTTGACAAAAAAGAGGTCATTGTTAACATTGGCTACAAGAGCGATGGTATTATTCCCGCTTCAGAATTCCGCTACAACCCAGATCTTAAAGTAGGTGACAAGGTTGAGGTTTATGTAGAAAACCAGGAAGACAAGAAAGGCCAATTGGTTCTTTCTCACAAAAAAGCTCGCCTTACCAAGAGTTGGGATCGCATCAATTCAGCCCTCGACAACGATGAGATTATTCAGGGTTATATCAAGAGCCGCACTAAGGGCGGTATGATTGTTGACGTGTTTGGCATCGAAGCTTTCTTGCCAGGAAGCCAGATCGACGTTCATCCTATACGCGACTACGATGTGTTCGTAGGCAAGACCATGGAATTCAAAGTGGTTAAGATTAACCAGGAATTCCGCAACGTTGTTGTTTCACACAAGGCGCTCATCGAGGCTGAGTTGGAAGCACAGAAGAAAGAAATTATCAGCAAACTTGAAAAGGGACAAATCCTCGAGGGTACTGTTAAGAATATCACCTCTTACGGTGTATTCGTCGACCTTGGCGGTGTTGACGGATTGGTACATATCACAGACCTTTCATGGGGCCGCGTAAGCGATCCACACGAAGTGGTTTCATTGGACGAGAAAATCAATGTGGTTATCCTCGACTTCGATGATGAGAAGAAGCGTATCGCCCTTGGTTTGAAGCAGTTGACTCCACATCCATGGGATGCTTTGGATCCAAACTTGAAGGTTGGCGACAAGGTGAAGGGTAAAGTTGTTGTCATGGCCGATTATGGTGCATTCGTAGAGATTGCTCCTGGCGTAGAAGGACTGATTCACGTCAGCGAAATGTCTTGGAGCCAGCACTTGCGCTCAGCTCAGGACTTCATGCATGTTGGTGACGAAGTTGAGGCTGTCATCCTGACCTTGGATCGTGAAGACCGCAAGATGAGCTTGGGTATCAAGCAGCTGAAAGCTGATCCATGGGAGAACATCGAGGTGAAATATCCTGTTGGCAGCAAGCACACAGCAAAAGTTCGCAACTTCACTAACTTTGGTATCTTTGTTGAGCTTGAAGAAGGTGTTGACGGCTTGATTCATATCAGCGACCTCTCTTGGACCAAGAAGGTAAAGCATCCTTCAGAGTTCACAACAGTAGGTGCAGCCATCGATGTAGTGGTTCTCGAAATTGACAAAGAGAACCGTCGTCTTTCTCTCGGCCACAAGCAATTGGAAGAGAATCCTTGGGATACATACGAAACCATCTACACACCAGGATCGGTACATACCGGTAAGATTACCGAATTGATGGACAAGGGTGCTGTTATCACACTGAATGAAGGTGGTGAAGGCTTTGCCACACCTAAGCATCTTGTTAAGGAAGATGGCACACAGGCACAACAGGGTGAAGAACTCGAGTTCAAGGTGATTGAGTTTGTAAAAGATACCAAGCGCATCATCCTTTCACACAGTCGTACATTCGAAGATGTGCAAGAGGACGTGAAGCCTGCACACAAGCACACTACCTCCAAGAAACCAAATGAAATTCCACAAATCAACAATGTGACAGCTGGAACAAGTCTTGGTGACTTGGATGTTCTTGCCAAGTTGAAAGCAGACATGGAAAAGGGAGAATAATTGAGTTTTTCTCGCGCTCCTATAATTAGGACAGATTTTCTATTACTGTCCGCTAAAACTTATTTGAGCATAAAAAGTTAGGGCTGGATTCCACACATGGAATCCAGCCCTTCTTGTTGCAATCTTAGTCATCATCAAATTCAGTACCAATGGCAAGACAATAAAGGATGCGGAAAACAATTATCAGTTAGACAACTGGTTGTGATCAGCGGTGTGATGCTTGATTCGTCAAGTTTACCCCCCATTTGTTTTCCAACTCCTTGATGCGCTCTTGCGTCTGACGGATGAACGACTGGTAAGCATCGCCATCCGGATGGAACGGACGATGCGCCAAGGCGGCCTTCACGGGTTGCCAATCGACCAAGAAAAGTTTGGCCTCATGACTGAAAAAGGCATCCGAAAAACGTTCCCAGATGTATGCCACGGCTTGGTCGGAGGGATGCAACATGTCTTCTTTATAAAACCGATAATCGCGCAACTCGTCGTTCACAATCTCGTAAGCGGGGAAATAAGTCACCACGCCAGGATAACGCTCTTCCAGCTGGTGGGTGGCCAAAAGCAGCGTGGCCTTGGACAGCTGACTGCCATGAAAGCCGTACTTGGCATAACGAATGGGACTGACGGTGAGGATGACGCGCACCTTATCATTGCGCTTCACCAAGCATTCTACCGCTCGAGACAGATAGGCCGCACACTCCTCCACGCTCAATTCTGCTTCACGAAACAAGCGTTGCGGACGCTTTTGGCAGTTGTCTACAATCTCGCCCGTTTCTTTCAAGATGTACACATGGTTGGTACCCAGGGTAAACACGGCCACGTTGGGGCTCACATCGGTGCGCTCTACCGTATGCAGAATGCTGGCCGGATTGTACATTACGCCGTAAGGATTGACGGTGACGCGAAACTTATCTTCGACAAACCGCCGCCCCATGCTGTCAGCAAAGCATGAACCGACAAAGAGCATGCGCTCGAATGGCGGGATTTGAAACGAGGGTTGGTCTACCTTGACTATAGTTCTGAACTGCATAAGCTTTTGATTGTGCCTTTCCACCTCATCAACACCACAAGGACTGCGATGAAGAGGAAGCATGAAAAAACGTTAGGATGACAAAAATAATCATTTTTATCAAAAGAAACTTGGCGTAACTTATATTTTATTGTAGATTTGCGATATTAATCAAACCCAAGACGAGCAATGGTACATTTCATATCTAAAGACGCATTCAAACACTGGAAAGAAGGTTTGCAAAGCATTGTGCGGAGATTTCCGCTGACCCTGTTTTTTACCATCGCCTCATGCCTATCGCTGATATACCTCAATCACGATTTGAGCAATGGCGGAGAGATGAAAGGATTTGAATTCTTCCTCATGTTCTATCCACTCACGGCCACCATTCTGTCTTTGACACTCCACCTGTGGACGGAAGACATGCGTCAACGGCTCAAAGCATGGGGATGGCAAGGTGCTATACATGCCCTTTGGCTGGCCCTGTGCATCTATTGGGCCACCGAATACGAATTGTCCATGGGGCAAAGCATCGCCGCCGGCACATGCGTAGGCGCGATGCTCGTGGGCTGGTTCACACTGCCTTTCGCGAAACAAACGAACGACCGTCCAGCCATTAATTTCCTCATCAGGCTTATGGGAAGCGGCATCATTGCTGCCCTCACATCCCTTGTTCTCTTCTTGGGCATCTTGTTGCTGTTACAATCGTTCAAGGATCTGTTTAACATGGACATAGAGGCAACCTTCTATGCCGACACGGCTAACGTGTGTTTCACGCTGGTGGCTCCACTGTTATTCATGTTCCAGTTGCCGAAAGACGAACAAAAATACAGTCAATACAACTGGCTGCAACATAAGTTTGGCAACGGCATCATCCATTACCTGCTCATTCCGCTGCACTTAGCCTACGTCATCACGCTTTATCTCTATGCC
The DNA here is from genome assembly GCF_000479005.1 of Prevotella sp. BV3P1. Lineage (GTDB taxonomy): Bacteria > Bacteroidota > Bacteroidia > Bacteroidales > Bacteroidaceae > Prevotella. The sequence goes on from NZ_AWXC01000059.1 coordinate 20,684, forward strand.
GGAAAGATACTCGTTATCTGGGAATTGCCCAACGGATGGGTGTCTACATTGGTTTCGGTGCTCATGTTGCTCACTGTCATCATTCTGTTCTTACTCTACCCTATCCACCAGCAAAACCAAGTAAAGCAGGTAGACCGTTTGGCAGTTCGCTACCTTCCCATCATCGTTTTGCCGTTGCTGGTGCTGATGTCAATAGGCATTGGCCGCCGTTTCTCCGACTATGGCGTAACCATACAGCGTCTGTACCTGCTGTTGTTCAACCTTTGGTGCTACGCTGTCTGCATAGGTCTCATCGTCTGTCGGTCGCGTAAGGTGATGTGGGTGGCATGGAGTTTTGTCGCCATCCTGTTGCTGGTGTCGGTATTTCCAGTAAACGTATCAAGTTATACCAATAACCATTTGCAAAAACAGGTACGCGAATTGTTGGCCAAGCACAACATGACCAAGTTTCCGATAAGCAGTAAAACATACACAACTTTATTGAAACAGGTAGGATACCAACAGGCGAAAAGCCTTGCGGGTAAGCTGAACTACCTGAACAGCACATACGGTAGCCAGGCCATTGAGGATATCATCAACCCCAGGTATCTCGTCGCCGACTATCAAGTAGAAGAGATGTACGGGCAGTCAATGGCAGGTACCTCTTCAACATCCATACCCGAAACGCTCATCAGCAACAAACGCGAAGAAAACATCCTATTACCCATTCCGCCGGGTTACCGTTATTTTCAGAACATCAAGCAATATCCTCCGCAAAAAGACGCTAAAGTTGAGGGCGACAAACTACTTGTGACCATGAAATATCAACTGAATGGTAAAACATTTACGGACCATTACCAAATGAGTTTGGCGGAGATTGAACGAAAAGTCAATGGCAAAGAGAAGTTCTGCATAACTGCCACTGGCAAACAGACACAGCTTGTCATCACTTACCTGTACCTCTTGTATGGCGAAGACTTCATCAACATGCAATACCGGGGTACGCTCTTCGTGAAATAGCACACGACTGTGAGCATGAAATGTGCGTCATCAAGCCCGCTTCACGGATGCGTCCACAGATGTGAAGGGTGCATCATGTCGGTGGTTGAGGGTTCACCATCGGCTGGTAGCCCGCTATAAAACGCAAATAAAAACGGGAACTTGCTGCAAGTTTTAGCCGATGGGGGTAATCCCAAAGCTATTCCTCACAACAAGTTCCCGTTAAGGTTTACGCCTTATTCTCCTAAAATGTGACCAGCCGTGAGCCGTCTTCCTGCTCTGCAATGGTTACCTTGACGGCATCTTTTGGTAGCAACTCTTCTACCAACTCCGGCCACTCGAGGAAGCAGAGGCGATGACTGTAAAAATAATCCTCATAGCCCATGTCGTACACCTCTTCGAGCTTTTTAATGCGATAGAAGTCGAAATGATAGATGGAGTCTTGCAACTTATTGGAATAATACTCATTAACGATGGCGAAGGTGGGTGAGGTAATGACATCCTCCACGTCCAAACATTCACAAATGGCCTTGATGAAAGTGGTTTTACCAGCTCCCATTTTTCCGTAGAAAGCAAACACATTGCCCTTACCCATGTTGTCTATGAACTGCTGGGCAGCCTCTTTTATGCAATCTAATGACTTGATTTTAATTTCCATTTTTTTCTTATTTATGTCTATTACCTATATTGTTTGATCATTTTATCGTTTTCTGGACGTGAGTGTAATCAGCGGAATGAGCATTTCCTCCATGCTGATGCCCCCATGTTGGAAGGTGTCCTTGTAGTAGGATACGTAATAATTGTAATTGTTGGGATAGGCAAAGAAGGTGTCGCCCGTGGCAAAAACGTAGCTGGTACTAATGTTGGGCGAGGGCAACTGTGCACTTCGAGGGTTTTTAATGGTAAAGACTTCCTTGGCACTGTAACTCAAGTTCTTGCCGAGCTTGTATCTCAGGTTGGTGTTGGTGTTGCGGTCGCCGATAATCTTGATGGGCTTTGAGGCACGAATACTGCCGTGGTCGGTGGTCAACACCACTTTATAGTCGCTCTGTGCGAGCAATTTCATCAACTCTGTCATCATGGAATGTCGGAACCAGCTCTTGGTGATACTGCGATAAGCCGACTCGTTGTTGGCTAACTCGCGCACCATCTTGGACTCGGTTCGGGCATGTGAAAGCATGTCTATAAAGTTGACCACCAACACATTTAAGTCGTTCTTCTTAAGTTCATGCAGCTTGTCGAAAAACTTTTCTGCCCCACTCGAATCGTTCACCTTATTATATGAGAAGCTGTGATGACGACGGTAGCGCTCGATTTGTGTCTGTATGAGCGGCTCTTCATTGAGGTTTTTGCCCTCCTCCTCGTCTTCATCAACCCACAGATGAGGAAACATTTCGGCTATTTTGTTGGGCATCAGTCCACTGAAGATGGCGTTTCGGGCATACTGTGTGGCCGTAGGCAAAATGCTCACATATATGTCTTCCTGCATGTCGAACAGGTCGCCAATCTCCTTGGAGATGACCCGCCACTGGTCATAACGAAAGTTGTCGATGACAATGAGAAACACTTTCTCGCCAGCATCGAGCAGTGGAAAAATCTTGTTCTTAAACAAATCGGGACTCATCATGGGCCTATTGGTCTGAGAAGGAGCTACCCATTCGAGATAATGTTGCTTGATGTATTTGGCAAATCCGAGGTCGGCCTCTTCTTTCTGCATTTGCAACATCTCTGTCATGCTGCTGTCTGTCGAACTCAGTTCCAGTTCCCAATGAACCAATCGCTTGTAGATATCCATCCAATCGCCCAGTGATTGGCAATTCATAATCTGCATGGAGATGTCTTGAAAACTCTGTTGATAGCCCGACTGTGTCACCTCCGTTACAATTTCTTTGCGGTGGATGTTCTTTTTAAGCGTCAGCAAAATCTGGTTGGGGTTCACGGGTTTGATGAGATAGTCGGCTATTTTTGAACCAATGGCCTGATCCATAATGTTTTCTTCCTCACTCTTGGTTACCATCACGACAGGTGTTGCCGGACTAATCTCCTTGATGCGCTGCAAGGTTTCCAATCCGGTGAGACCCGGCATCATTTCATCCAAAAGCACCAAGTCAAAGGTGTGCTGGCGACATTGGTCGATGGCGTCCGACCCATTGCTCACCGTCACCACCTGATATCCTTTTTTTTCGAGGAAGATGATGTGTGCGCGTAGCAGTTCTATCTCATCATCTACCCATAACAATAGTCCATTGTTCATCATTAAAATCCTTCTAAATCATAATATTCATCACCTAAGTCGATGACCTTTGGTTCAGCTTTTTTCTTTGCCTTTTCATCCTTAGAAGCCGGTTTGGCGGGTGTTTTCTGATTGTTCTTTTGAAACTTTTCCTTAGAATTGTTCTCAAAATAAATAATCGTTTCACCTGGACGTTGCGGCTGTGGCTTATTGGGAACCGTCTTTGGTTGCACTTGCGTTTTCGGCTTCACGGCTGGTGTCTTGGCGTTAGGCACCTTTAAGGGTTGCTCACGAGGAGTGGTTTGCTGCTTTTTAGACTGGTCGGCAGGCAGCTGAAGAATGGTTTCGCGCTGAGGAACAGTCTTGTCTTGCGCCTTTGGCAAGGGTGTTTCAGTAGGAATCACCGTGCCACCCTGTTCGTTTTGCTTCGTTTCATCCTCTTGCGGAACAACGATGGTTCCACGATCTATCGGCTCGATTTCGAGACCATTATCTATAAAGGTGCCATCATCCAGCAGGTGGTCTATCTCTTCTACCGATGGCTTGCGCTGCGGTTCGGTAGGTACTTCAAGTGGTTCTGTGAGCAATTGGAACGTACTAATCTTCAATGGTGCAAAGTGCTTGCTATAATATCGGTCATAATCATCATAGCTGAATGTGGTGCCCAACAATTGAAGATTGGCATCGCTGATGACAAACGAACGCGCCTTACCCACGAGAGAAGTGAGGTTGGTTTGGCGATGGAACGCACGAGCATACTGCAAAGCCTCGTCAAAATTACGGAAGCCGGCTATCTTCATCAAGTGCAAACCGGAATCTTCATCAATGGTAACATCAAAATTGCGTACCACATAACGGGTAAAATTGTACTTGGCCACTTGGTAGAGCAATTGATTCTCTTGAACAGAATCAGGATGATAGACGAGCATGAACGTGAACTCCGTGTTTCGCTCGTTACTGAACTGACGGGCTGCAATAGAGTCACTATCACTCAACACAGCCGAACGGCGCGACCACACCTCGCCCATGTCAAACTTACCACCGTGCAATCGTCTGCCAGCCTGTACACCATTGATAATCATGCCAGCCATGTTGCTGAGACTACTCTCGGGGAATTGTTCCACCAGCTTCCGCATATCGGCCAAACAGCCGTCAGCATCACCATTGTTCAACTTACTTAAACCGCCGATGAAAAGGAATTTGTCACGGTTGGCACCCAATGGAAAGCGGGTTGATGAAAGATGCGTATTGCTGCGCACTTCATCGTAGCGATCGGCCTTAAATGCATTGTAGGTGGCCGCATAGAGGGAATCCTCAAGCTGAACACCAAACTGCGCGTTCTCACGGAAATGAGGGTCGGTGAGAAGAACGGTCCACTCACTTTTCGGATGTTGTGCCTTGAGCAGCTGTATGTAGCGAGCGGCAACACCCGACTGCCCCAGTCTTGAGTACAACAGGAACAGGTGATAATAGGCTTCATCGATATGTTCGTAGGAAGGATAGCTGTCAACCAGCCGCCGCAGAGCCTTCTCACTCAACTTCAAATTGTCCAGTTTATCCTTAAAGATGACACCCGAATGAAATAATCCATCCATGATTTGTAGATTGCTGGCCGCCACTTGCTCGGCAGTAAACGGTATCTGCGCCAAATAATACGCACGCTTGTGAGGGTCGTTCTGGGCACTATCGGAAACCTGACTGAGTGAATCTGTCACCGCTTCCGCTTGTTGTAAGGAATCGAGTTGCGCTTCTGTCATCTGGTTTGTATCGCCAAACGACACCACCGTTTTATTAGTTCGTTGCCAATTGTCAACGTTTTCCCGCTTTCCCCACAATCTTTCAAAAGCAGTCTTGCCTTGGTTAACAGCCATTTGATTATAAAAATACCATTGGCCGTCACCTTGTTTTTGAGGGGTTGGCGTGGGTGGTCGGTAAGGAGTGGTTCTTTGATTATCAAAATAACTATCATCCCCTCCAGCCATCATGTTTTGACCATTCTGCTCAGCCAGGCGATCAGCCTCTTCTTTTTCTTTCTTTTTCAACGCATCAATGACACGGTCAATGGCTGCATAAAGTTTTGGTTTAGGCAGTTTGGCCAGTGCTTGCAGGGAATCTTGCAACGCAACAGCATCGGTGTAAGGCACCAGTTCATCAAGAACTTTTGAGCGATAAGACAGCTCTTCATAATCTTCACGCTCTTTATCCAACAATCCTATCGCTTCGCCATAACACCGTTGGGCATCGTTATATTTCTCACGTTCCCAATAAAGGTCACCGAGTTTCAGCAGTAACACACCTTTTTCAATACCGCTGCGGGTAGCACCTTTGTTCCCCTTCTCATACGCATCGATAGCTTGGAGGGTATCTTTCTTGGCCAAATAAATATTACCAATGGCATAATAAACCTGATCCAGATAGTCCTTATTATTTTCATTGACTGCCATTCGACGCAGTTTGGCAATCATTTTCTTGGCTTGTGTACCCGCCATCACCTCGGTCATGGCAACACGAGCGTTGAACTCAACCTCGTAAGGGGGATGCTGTCTAAGTACTCGCTGGTATGACTTGTAAGCCTGTTCCTTGTTTCCAACAGCCTCATAGAGCTGCCCTAACAGAAACCACTGGCGGGCTTTCTGCTTGCGACGCATCTCGTGTTTGATGACTTTGCGGAGGTAAGGAATGGCTTTATCGTACTCCTTCGTGTGTAGATAATAGTCGGCATAGGTATAATCCCATTCTTTTTGTGCCTGCCAGTGAATGGAATCGCGCTGCATGTTGCGAATGACGTCTTCGGCATCGTACAACCAATCTTGCTCAATATAGCTTTTAGCAAGCCAGGCTCGTACACGACCATAGATGGAAGGCTGCGACTGATACAGGCGACTCATGTATGAAAAGGTTGACGCAGCCTCATCAAAAGCACCCGAATGAAATTGCGAACGCCCCATGAGCATCCACGCTTTCCATAAAAAAGGATTGTATTCTTTCCGGCTCAGCCACTCACGATCTTTCGCTGTCTTTCGCTTTCCTGGATTCCACTCAGGCCTACGCTTGATGCTATGCAACTTGATTGCCTTCTGAGATTTCTCGATGGCGCGGTCAAAGTTAGCCTTACCAAGCTCGCCGCTCTTTTTATTTCCAACAGGATAGAGAGGAAGCATTTCGGTAAAGTTGTCTCGATGTCCATTCTCTTTCTCCAATGAGCCATCAATATAGGCTACCGAACCATTGTAATAGATGTTATACCGAGCGGTAAACGAATGCCACCATCTACTCTTGGCAGTGTTTTTCTGCGTAGAGCAACCTGCCAATGACAACAATAAAGCTATCAACGGCACAGCCAAAGTGATATTTTTAAGATGGTGAGACCTCACGTTGGTTAAACTTGAATATAAGTACTTTTATTGCCTTTAACAAGGCATAAATAAGGATACTGACGAAAATGATGGCTGCTCCAGACGGGATGTTCAGCAAATAACCGAATGTCAAACCCAACAAACAATCCACCCACCCCACCAAAATGCTGTATGCGATGATGCGTTTATAGCTGTATGTAAACAGATTGGCTGTCATCTGTGGAATGGTCAACAGACTGATGGCCAAGACAACTCCAACCATACGGAGGGTGGATACGATGGTCATGGCAATCAATATCATCATCATGTATTCGATGGCTGATACGGGGAGCTTTTGTGAACGGGCAAAACATGCATCGAAAGCCACGCTCAAGATAGGACGAAAGAGCAGTGTGAATATAGCGAGCAACAACAAAGAAAGCACGGCGAGCAACAACAGGTCGCCATAGGAAATGGTTAAAATGTTACCAAAAAGAAATGAGGGAAGGTCGGGCATGAATCCCGGTGTTAAAAAACAACAGATGATACCCACGCTCATACCGAAGGTCCAGAACAGAGCAATGGCAGAATCTTCACGCGCATCACTACGATGTGACATCCACTGAATGCCGCATGCACTGAAGATGGCGAACAGCATGGCCGACAGGATGGGATTGAAACCTAAGAACACCCCCAAGCCAATTCCGCCGAACGAAGCATGCGTAATGCCGCCACTGATGAACACCAGTCGGCGCGTCACAATGTAAGTACCGATGAAACCACACACGATACTGGCCAAAAGTGAGCCTAACAGGGCGTTTTGAAAAAAAGTATAATGCAGAATGTTCATGGCTAATGATTGGAAATAAGCATGATGACCTCGTCTTTCAGTTGGTTAGGAAGATGGATGCCCCGCAATATAAGACTTCTGTTCCAATCCTTCACTTCCTCTTGCTTCATGGAGTACAGCACTTCGGCGAATTCATTGGCCTCCTCATCCGTGAACTGATCGGACGGTTTTCCTTTAAAGCGGTCCAGTTCTTCGTCATCAAAGTATTCGATATCCTTCGTTGCAGCCTCCATCATACACACTTGCTCACACATCTCGTCAACGCCATTGCAGGTGGCACATGAACTGGTTGGCATGTGAACTGGTTCTTTGTCCTCACCACGTTTAGTAGCAAAGATACCAAAAAGAGCGGCCAACAGGATTAAACCCAATAGGATAAGTATAACTGTCATAATGGCTAAATATGATGAACCGTATTGATTTCCTTTATCTGAAAACCTGCATGACGCATGTCATCCCAAAAATGCGGGTAAGACTTTGATACAACTTCCGGATGATTGATACGCAGACCAGGGAACTTAATCGCTGCTGGCGTGAAGGCCATGGCCATGCGATGGTCTTCGTATGTATCGATGGGTTCAAAAGTAGGTTCGCATTTTTCACCATCCCAGAAGAGCTCACTCCCATTCTGATCCTTAATGACATATCCCAACTTGCGCAGCTCAGTCTTCAAAGCTTCGATGCGATTTGTTTCCTTGATCAGCAAAGAAGACAAGCCCGTAAACAGAAATGGAATATCGAGTACCGCACAGCATACTGCGAATGTCTGTGCCAAGTCAGGCGAATTAATAAAATCGTATTCCAATTTCGGCAGCGTCCTGACATGTCGCGTGATACGAATGCCCCCCGTACACGGGTCTTCACCATCTTCTACAGCAGTCTTGACACTGAGCAGGGAGAAAAGATATCGCGCCACAGAATCGCCTTGTTTCGATCCATCGGTAAGTCCTTTCAACATGAACGTGTTGTCGCGATGACTGGATAAGGCCAAAATTTCATACCAATACGAAGCAGCACTCCAATCACTTTCTATGTAATATTCGTGCGGTTGATAGGGAGTTGGCTTGACAGCAAGCGTGTCAATGTCGCTCCATTCAGCCTCTGCGCCGAACTGTTGCATAACCCATAGCGTCAGGTCGATATAGGAACGCGACGCCAAAGTTCCCGTCAGTTTCAGTTCGAGTCCATCCTTCAACACGGGTCCAATCATCAACAAGGCCGAAATGTATTGCGAACTGACATCGCCTGGCATCTCCAGATAACCGCCTTTTAAAGGTTTTCCTTGAATGCGAAGTGGCGGAAAGCCTTCTTGTTCGGTATATTCAATATCCGCACCAAAATAGCGTAAAGCATTTACCAACGGCCCGATGGGACGATGTTTCATCCGTTCAGTTCCCGTGATGACATGTTCTCCTCCACGGACAGCTAAGTAAGCCGTCAGGAATCGCATGGCTGTACCTGCCGCCTTGGCATCTATCACCCGCGGCATGTCCTTGAGTGCGTCAATGACAACTTGCGTGTCATCGCAATCAGAGAGATTCCCTGGACTAATCTTTCCACCCGAAAGAGCATTGATGATCAATGCTCTGTTGCTCACACTTTTAGATGCAGGCAACTTGATGGTATGGTTAAAACGGCTGGGTGCCGTGATTTCATATTGTGTCATCTTTACCTTTAGTTAATTGTTTGTATGGGCAGGTCTAACACCTCGTCACTCTCCTCCTTGGCAGCTCGGCTGGTTGACCTGTTTTTCTTTGGGCCTGGAATCAACGGACTATAATACAATACCTGACGAATACGATGTTTTTGGTCAGGTGACAAGCAAAAACCATATCCTATGGCATAGTCCATGATGTTAGTTGATTCAAACTGTTGTCCTTCACAATTTTCCCTTTTCACCAGTTCTTTAATGTCGATGTTCTTGCTGGGAGCATTCTTCAAATAGTCATTCAACCAGCTATCATACGCTACCTTATTATAGGAAGGCGTATCCTTGCAATGGTCAGAGTCGTGACAATCATCAACGGCTTCATAACCTCCATGAGCCTTGTTCTCTGAAAACGTGTGATATAGTCCCAAGTAATGACCCAATTCGTGCGCCAAGGTCACATTGACATCGGTGGAAACATATTGATATCTCCTTCGTCCTTTGTCACTCAGCGTATAACGAGTAGACTCTGAATTGATGTAGGTGCTGTTGATGGAAGAGCAATAAGCATAGTTCAAGTTGCGCTTGGTCAAATGTTTTTGACGAACAGATTCAAGACCAGAGATGGTAGAATCGCTCTTTGAAACATACGGTAAGTGACTAACGCCCAAAGTCTGTCCATCTTTGTCTTTCGTGAAATGATACAGCATCACATTGATGTATTCATTGGGATCCCAGATATATTTGACATTCTTTCCCGAATTGTCATTCATAAACTCTTTGGGATTGATGGGATAAGCGCCGGTATATTTCACATATTCCACTCCAGGGGTTACCAGTTTCTTGCCTGATTCATCATATTGTGCCAGAAAGAAATGCACGCGTATGCGCTCACTCTTCCCATAGACACCACCCTGAAACAACTCATTGACATTCCTCACAATGGCTTGCAAACGTGAAGCCGGGACATATTGTGTGGCATCTTCAGCATTCTGGTACAAAACGTGGAAGATGATAGGCAGTCGATAGACATATTCATCATCAATTGTCGTCTGCGTATCGTCATCATCCTCATCCACTACCACATTCTGCGTTTTCCGCTCCAGCCCATCATCCTGACTACAAGAAAAAAACGTAAAGCAAAATAACAGAAAAATATATGTATATCGTTGCATGAAAATAATCTCTATTGATTCATGCAAAGTTACTAAAAAAAATGAGTAAAGGCAAACGCTTTTATACGATATCTACATGAATCCATGTAAATTAAACATTTTAAAACAAAAAAAAGGAAACATAAATTTGCAGATATGCCATGAAGTCACTATCTTTGCAGCACTTTTAGAAAATGATCGGGATTTGGCGCAGTTGGTAGCGCACACGTCTGGGGGGCGCGAGGTCGCTGGTTCGAGTCCAGTAATCCCGACATTTAGATAAAGAGCTGTTAATCATTGATTACAGCTCTTTTTTCTTTTCCGTTTTACATTCGAAAGCTTTGGTGAAATTGGATAATAATATCCCAGTTCGAGTTAAGCACTACTGAGAGAGTAGCATATATACCATTGTTTGTCATTGAGTTGATGAAAACTAATTACAAACAATTGTAAGTTGTCAGGTTCCCTTATAGATGATATAAAATTAAAAACCACTCACCATTCCGATGGTTCATATTTACTTGAACAGAATGGTAAGTGGCTATACTAAAGACTTATGCAATAAGATTAAAATCTCTCAGTCAGGATTCATGTCTACCAACCAGGATTCTGTGGAAGCTTAAATCCGCGAGACTCATACAATGTGATTTGATCCTTGGGCAAAGGATACAAGTAGTCTTTCTCTGAATAAGTACGCATTTTGCCCTTATCTTTGATTGGCAAAATGTACCCGCTGTTTCCGCCTCCGTCAAGATGTACGCCTTTCAAATTCTCAACAGTCAACGGTTTCTTATTCGGATATTTGGCATTATACCATTGTACATATCTATCTTTATCTACCCATGCCCCTCTATTCAAATCGGGATTCAGACTCATGTCAGCATAATTAAGTTTACTCCAACGGCGCAAGTCATTGAACCTGATTCCTTCGAAAACCAGCTCAACTCTCCGCTCACGACGTATCTCCCACAACAATTGCGAAACATCTTCGTCGCGTTTAGGATCGTTGATGACAACACCGTTTACCTTCAATTGCCCACCATCTAAAGTTACATGAGGCATAGAGGTGCTCGGCCGATCTCTTAAAACATTTATCGTTTTATCAAAATCTTTTTGCGTCAAATTGTATGCGCCCAAAGTAGACAACTCGGCAGCCGCCTCAATATAATTCATTAACACCTCATTGTATTTCATAACAGGAGCATCCGTAATGCAAGTGCTGCTTGTACCTCCAGGCAAGTATTTTAGCGATTCGTTTACAAAGCGGTTGCCAAAATATCCAGAAACAGCCCAAACATCTACAACACCCGTCAAAAAAATTCCCGTCGTATCAATATTGGCATACAGGCGAGGGTCACGATCAGCGATTTCGTCATAGAACCATTTATCGCCCTTAAACATATTGTTACCACTTTGACTTATAGGAAGACCGTTTTTGGTTAGATAGGAGTCGATCAAGGATTTTGAAGGTGCCTTTTCCTCGTGTTCTGTGTTTTGGAATGCCATCAAACTGTGTGTTACAATCGACTCAACATAAGCACGGTACATAATGACTTCCGGATTACCGGCTAGATCGATAGACGTGGTCAAATCTTTATAATTATTACACAATTTATATTTGCCCTCGTTCATGATGGACTCTGCAAAATTCTTCGCTGCCATCAAGTATTTTTTTGCAGCTTCATTATTCTTTTCCCGATATTTTTGCCATGTGCCCTCAAACAACATAAAGCGCGACGCAAAAGCTCTTGCTACATCTTTGTTGATAGACAATCCGGGCTTGCCATCGGATACGCGAATATTTTCAACAGCAAAATTGAAATCATCTAACACTTTATCCATTACCACCGTTCGCGGATCCCGTGCTTTGTAAAGTGTATTATAATTTTTTTGCGCTATCGTATCTGCATAATAAGGAACGTCTCCAAATTTTTCAACTAACGACGCATACTCCATACCTCGCAACAATCTACTTACGCCCAACCAGTGCTTCTTAGCTTCATCGTTCAAGGCCGACTTTTCAATGCTATGTATTTGCAGGTTTAACGCACGAACGTTATCAAAGTCCCAACCAGAACCTCTTGTTGATACCGGTGCGACCTTTGTAAAGAATGTTGCTTTCAATTGTGCTATGTCGTCTGTCCAGTCGGCTACATTGGTATCGGCAAACCAATCAGCACGCGACCATCCCGACCTATACCCAGGGAAGTAAGTGGTATAAAAATCTAATGTCGACAACCGAATGTTCGACTCTTTATCCCAAAAATCTGGAGAATAGCTCACGGTATCCAGTGGATCCAAGGTCAGAAAATCATTACATGATGTGAATGTAATGGATATCAGGAATAGTCCCAATCCAAATATTTGTTTTTTCATATTATTTGCTTTTTAAGAGTTAGAATACAGCTTGTACACCAAAAGACAATGTCCTTGTATACGGATAGCTTCTACCAAACGACCAGCTACTGTTACCATAGCCAGCTTTATAATTTGTTGACTCAGGGTCTAACGGCAATTTCATGTTATCAAACTCAAACAAGTTTTCGCCACTGAAATATATTCTAAAGCTTTGGAAATAGGCCTTTTGTACCCATTTTGCCGGTAACGTATATCCCACCGTAATGTTTTTACAGCGTAGATAAGACATATCTTCTAAGAATCGAGTCTGCCGCAAATAGCTTTTACCATTTGATGTCCATGCCATGTTAACGGGGCGTGGATAGAACGCATCAGTATGTTCGGGCGTCCAATAATCCATTTGATGGTCAAAGGCAGCATCCATATATCCAGAGCCACCTGCTGCAATACCCACAGCACCGGTTGGCCAATAGTCGCGTTTTCCTACACCTTGGAAGAAAAGACTGACATCAAATCCTTTATATGATGCTCCTAAGTTGAAACTGTATTCAAAATTTGGAAGCTCATTGCCAATAACTGATAAATCTCCATGGTCTTCAACGGTGTTTTTGCCGTATGTTATTTTACCGTCATCATTTAAATCTTTGTATTTTACATCTCCAGGTTCAAATTTGAAGTTTCCACTTTCAAACAGGGCTTGCGACGCGATACCTTTTTTGAGTTTACCGTTCTCGTCAAAGTCATCTTTTTGGAACAACCTATCGGATGTATAGCCCCATATTTCGCCTAACCTCTTACCTTGGTAATTGCCATAGATGTTGCGGTCTTGAGCGTTAAATTTAGTAATCTCTTCCGTTACATGAGACAATGCTGCCCCCAAAGAAATACCTAAGCCATTTTTGAATAAATGCTGATAATTAGCGCCCAATTCAAAACCTGTGCCCGTAAGTTCTCCGTAATTAACCTTTGGAACTTTCGCTCCAAACGTAGCAGGTAAGGCTTCTCCCGCGGTGTGCATGTCAGATGTTACACGACGATACCAATCAAACGTAAATTTCAAATCATTGTCGAAAAATGCAGCATCAACACCGAAATCTAACGTTGTAACTCGTTCCCATGTTAACGTAGGAGATATAACGGAAGGAGTACTCAGCGAAGCCATATTTTTACCTCCGACTACCCAACCCGAATAGTTCATCTCCATTACAGACATAAACGAATAAGGTGCCACATCTTGATTTCCTATGGTACCCCACGATCCACGCAATTTCAGATTAGACAACACAGGCGATGCCCAATGCATGAATTTTTCTTCTGACATACGCCATCCTGCAGATGCAGAGGGGAAGAAAGCGAACTTCTTTCCAACGGGGAAACGAGACGAACCATCATAACGAGCATTCAGCTCGAACAGATATCTTTGCATGTAATCATAATTAATACGCCCAAAGAAACCTGCTGCTGCGAAATGACCATGGTAGCTTGATCCTTTTGCAAATGAATACTGATCACCCGACGCAAGTGCTATTTCAGGAAGGTCTTGACTTATCAATCCCTGCCGTTTAGAGTGATGTCCTATACTTTCACGCTTTTCCGCATCAAAACCACCCATCAACTTAAAATTATGCTTATCTAACAAGTCGAACTGGTAAGTTACATATCCTTTGAAAATATGTTGTGTGGTATACATGCTGTTTTGTGTTACGGCATCATGAGAGCTGGGGTAAATTTGTTTAAAGCTGTTGAAAGGAGAGGTCGCAAACATGTCGTAAGCAAAAACTTTTCCTCCATTACGCTTCTGCGCATCATTAGCATACGAAAATGTATAATCAAAATTGACGGACAGGTTTTTCATTGGATTCAACTCCGTCCCCAGGTTGGCACGGACGTATGTTGAGGTGACGCTTTCCCGATTACCATTTTTGATATCTGTTACCGCCGAGCGGAAAGGCTTTCCTTTGTAGTCAGCGTAAGGATACCAACGAGGCCAACGCAACAAATAGAACCAAGCATCATACTGTCCGGATGTAAAGCGGTAAGGCTCCTCTTTTTTAGAACGCGTCAGCAATATGTTAGAGCGTACTTTCCACCATTTAGTGATTGCCGTAGTAATATTACTGTGCAATGTGTATCTGTCGTACTCGTCAGTGTTGAACTTCATAACGCCTTTTTGACCTAAACGGCTCAAACTGATATTATATTGCGTGTTCTTGTTCCCTCCAGTTATTGACAAGCTGTGATTTTGTTGTGGTGTCCACTTGTGGGTGAATTCCTTCACAGGGTCGAAAGAACGGTAAAAATACGTTTTGCCATTAACAATCTCAAAGTCGCGGCCTTCCTGCATCTCTCCCAATGCATCTTGCGACATACCGCCGTATTTCTGCTCCCATTCTTTGATTTTCTTGATAGCATATTGGTCTATGGTATAGCCAATATTGGACTTCTGCGTCAATTTTTCCGACTGCATGATTCTCCAGATATAGTCAGCATTATCAGAGGCGGAAGCCAATTTGGGCATGACGGTCGGTGTGTTCCATGCAAAATTATTAGAATAAGACACTCTTACTTTGTCATTGGCAGCACCTTGTTTTGTCGTAATCAAGATAACACCCCACGCTGCTCGTGTTCCATAAATAGAAGCCGATGAGGCATCCTTAAGTACAGATATGGTTTCGATGTCATCTGGATTGACCAGATTCAAGCTGGGTACTTCAACGTTGTCAACCAAAATTAAAGGAGATGTACCGCTTGATGCATTTAAAGAACCTATCGAACCACGTAGTTTAATGGTAGATTCCGTTCCTACGCCTCCTATTCGATTGGTAATGGTCAATCCCGGCGTAGCTCCCTGTAAAGCTTTGCCTACATCTGTAATTGGCCTGCTGGCAATGGCTTCTTTTACATCAACATTAGCCACCGCACCTGTCAGGTTGGCTTTCTTCTGCGTACCATAACCGACAACAACTACTTCGGAAAGCTGTCCGGCATCTTCCTCAAGCGCTACCCGCATGTTGTCTTTTGCGCGAAGAGTTACCGTTTTGTACCCAACGTAAGAAATTTTAAGTTGAGTACCAGCATCTACAGAAAGTGTAAAACGACCGTCTGTGTCCGTAATGGCACCTGTGGTTTTACCAACCACAACAATCGTGGCACCTACAATCGGTTCACCATGGGCATCGGTTACAATACCACGAACGGCTTGCTGTTGCATCATCACACCAGGCAAGTTCAAATCACTTGCTGATGCCAACATCGGTTGGGACGCAAAAGCACTACCGGCGACCGTAAGTATCGCACATAGATAATTTTTTGTTTTCATAGACCCAAAATTTAAGTTAATAAATATATATATTCTACTTTGAATATTATTCACAGTAAGAGGTTAACGCTTAGAAGAATTTTTGGGGTGCGTCTGATTCATTCCATCACCATAATTACTTCTGCGGCAAATGTAGTGATATCTCATCAAAAATACAAACTTTATTTAGATTAATTTATGTTTTCAATTCATAAATAATGTTTAAAACGGTGTTTAGAGGACAAGTTTATGCACCTAATTCTTCGTGAACAGGTTGCATTTTGTCCAAATAAATGACAAAAAAAGTCTACTCGCAAATCGATGAAATAGAAAAAAACAATAGGTAAACATGCGACAATCATATCTTACGAATGCAATGTAAAAGGGCCATTTGAGCAATAGCATGGAGTAAAGGTGGCTATCAACATGCTTTTGCCTGGCAAAGCAAATGGGTTTAGAGTCTTATAGCAAGCTGGTAAGGCGGCAAAAGGCATGCTGTAAACGTGAAATCAAGCGAACATGAGGTACAGTAGAAACGCATAAATCCCGTAATCACCTGTCTATCAGAAGAGAACGTTTTTGCTCTATATTTTCATTATTTGAAAGATACGGAGCGCTGCTGACAAATATGCGAAATATAAAGAGGTGTTTGTCAAGAAAAATGTCGACACGAGAACGTTAGGTGTGATTTTTCTTCGTAACCAAATGGATAGCCCAAGCCACATGATGCATCAAGTTCCCTGGTCAGTCAACAGATGCGTGGCGTGATATTTCATCAGTCCCTCAACCACATGATCGTTAATCATTTCAGGTTCGAAACCCGCCTCACGACAAACTGCTCGCAATAAGGGCGCAAAGGTAACAGCTGTTTTTCCCGTAAAATACACGGGATATTGATGATACGCATACTGGAACAAATTGCGCGTTAAGAAAAGTTTAAAATTATCAGTCACCAAATCTCGCACATATTCCGTGTGCTGATAATCGGTCAAAAAAGTTGCTATCGAGGATAAATAATAATGTGGAAGCGGCTTATCATAAACAGTGCGCATCACTTCATGGGCTGTCGTTTGATGCTGAAAATAAAAAGATGCGATCAGTTCAGAAGGCGCCAACTCTTTCAATACATCCGAAAGAAAAGCGCGTCCAATAGACGACGCGCTGCCTTCATCTCCCAAGATATAACCGCCGGCACGCACATTTTTAACGATGTGAGCACCATCATAGAAACACGAGTTGGAGCCTGTACCCAGAATACACACAATGCCCGCCGTGTCCATGCACATGGAACGGGTGGCACCCAGCAAGTCGCTCTCCACGGTGACCGGTGTCTTAAACTGTGCAACCAAGGACTGACCCACCATTCTCTTCCTATCCTCGCCATTACAGCCGGCCCCATAAAAATAGACGTGACCTAACTTTCGCTTGAAGTAGGCTTCACCCAAACCCAACCGAATGCTCCTGCTCATCTCTCTGCGGGTTTGAAAATACGGATTCAGGCCTTCGGTTTTTTGCAAGTCAACCAATTCGTCTTGCTCAACAAAAGCCCATTCTGTTTGATCAGAACCGCTCACTGCTATCAAATTCATTGTGCTTTTACTTAGTTTTGCTACATGAAACCGCAAAGTTACAAAGATTTTTTCAATTTGCCCTCACCATCGCTCTCCTTCATGAAAACGATGCCAAGACTTTTCGTTCTTCGCCGAACAATACCCATTGTGATGCAGTTATTCAGTCACAAATAAAAGACTACCAGGGAGTAAGAGTAATGCTGTGAAATGTTCACTTCATGAGTTTTTCAATCTTTCCATTTGTTGTTAGAAAAATCACTCAAACCGTTTCGGAACGATTCCCAAACAATACCAAGCGTTAAATCATACAAATTATAGTGAATATTCCTGATTTTATATTTCTAATTCTAAAAAAATAACCTATCTTTGCTCATAACTAAAAATCAACATAGTACATGAAAAAACTGATTGCCCTACTGCTGCTTTTAGGCTCTTTCAGCACCACCTGTTGGTGCTCAACATCACACGTCGTTACCGGAGCCGAGCAAACACATCTTTACTTTCCGCTACTAAAGGGTAAGAAAATCGTTTTGTTCTCTAACCACACCGGCATGGTGGGCAATCAACACTTGCTGGATATCATGGTCAACTACCGAATGAAGGTCATTGGCGTGATATCGCCCGAGCACGGATTCAGGGGAACAGCCGATGCCGGTGAGCATGTCACCAACTCCGTGGACGCGCAAACAGGCGTACCAATCTACTCGTTGTACAACGGAAAGAAGGGGAAAGCGAGCCTGCAAGTTCTCAAAAATGCCGACATCTTGGTGGTGGACATACAAGACGTAGGACTGCGGTTCTACACCTATTATATATCCATGCTCAAACTCATGGATGCCTGTGCGGAAGTAAAGACACCGGTACTGGTTTTAGATCGTCCCAATCCGAATGGCTTTTATGTAGACGGCCCCATCCTGGACATGAAGTACAAATCGGGCGTGGGTGCCCTACCCATCCCCATCGTTCACGGAATGACCTTGGGCGAATTGGCGCGAATGATCAACGGAGAAGGGTGGCTGAGCAATCACCGCCAATGCAAGCTCACCGTCATCCCTTGCAAGAACTACACGCACCAGACACGATATGAGCTACCCATCCCACCTTCGCCCAACCTTCCCAACATGCAGTCGGTGTATCTCTACCCAAGTACATGTTTCTTCGAGGGAACGAATGTGAGTCTGGGACGAGGCACATCAAAGCCTTTTCAGCAGTACGGGCATCCTGACATGACAGGGTACGGCTACAGTTTCACACCGCAAAGCGTGGCTGGCGCCAAGAATCCGCCGCAATTAGGGAAGACGTGTCATGGCGTTGACTTGAGCAAGGCAGACACCGCACTCATACAGCGGCGAGGAATAGACCTGTCGTATGTTATCAACGCATACCGCAATCTAAACATAAGCAGCAAGTTCTTCACGCCCTTCTTTGAAAAACTGGCAGGCGTAGGCTACATCAGAGAGATGATTATGAGTGGCTGTGACGCTGATACAATCAAAGCTAAGTGGCAGAAAGACGTTGAACAATTCAAGCAACAACGGCGGCCCTATCTACTTTACCAAGAATAAGCGAATGAACTAAAACCATCCTTTCCACATGAACGCTATCATCATTCTCATCACCGTAGGTATCTATTTCATCCTACAACTCGCCGTGTCGTTTAGAAAATCAACGACAGCCAACTCCGATTTCTTCTCGGGCAGTCGACAATCTAAATGGTATGTTGTTGCCTTTGCCATGATTGGTGCCAGCATTTCGGGTGTGACCTACGTGTCGGTTCCTGGCATGGTGAACAAAAGTGGGTTTGGCTATTTGCAATTAGTCATGGGATTCATTGTCGGCCAACTCATCATCGCCTTTGTCTTAACCCCACTGTTTTATCGCATGAAGCTTACCTCGGTGTACGAATATCTGAGCAATCGATTCGGCTTGAAGGCTTACCATACGGGAGCTTGGTTCTTCTTCATCAGTAAGATGTTGGGAGCGGCGGTGCGTCTGTTCCTGGTGTGTTTTATTTTACAAATGCTGGCTTTCGACCCGCTGGGTATTCCGTTCATTGTCAATGTTTTTATCTCTGTGGGCTTCGTATGGCTGTACACGCATCGTGGAGGGGTGAAATCGGTGATCTGGGCAGATGTCATCAAAACCTGTTGTTTAATCATTTCGGTGGCGCTCTGTATTTACTTCATCGCCCGAGACATGGGGCTTTCGCTTACCGGAACCTTCCACGCGATTGGACAAAGCAGCATGAGCAAGATGTTGTTTTTTGATGATCCCAACGATAAGCAGTTTTTCTTCAAACAATTTTTGGCGGGCATCTTTACGATGATCGCCACCAACGGACTTGACCAAGATATGATGCAACGCAACTTGAGTTGCCGCAACAGCAGGGAATCACAAAAGAACATGATTTTCAGCATCATTCTTCAGTTTGTCGTGGTTTCCGCTTTTTTGATGCTTGGTGTGCTGCTGTACCTCTTTGCTGCACAGCATGGGATGTCAGAAACAGGTGACAAATTGTTCCCAGCTATCGCCACAGGACCTTACCTCCCCATGATTGTCGGCATCTTATTCATCGTTGGTCTGGCGTCATCGGCCTACAATGCTGCCGGAGCAGCCTTGACAGCACTCACCACCTCATTCACAATCGACATCTTAGGTGGGCACTCGCTGAGTGAGAAGCGTGTGAAAAGCCTACGGCAGCGTGTACACCTTGGAATGGCTATCCTGATGGGTGTGGTCATCATCGCCATCAACATCTTGAACAGCACCAGTGTGGTAGATGCCGTCTACACCCTGGCCAGCTACACCTACGGCCCCCTCTTAGGAATGTTCGCCTTTGGCATCATCATGAAACAACAAGTACACGACCGCTATGTGCCATGGGTGGCTATCGCTGCGCCTGTGCTGTGTTTGATATTAGACAAACATTCCATGCAATGGTTCAATGGCTATCAGTTTAGCTACGAGATACTTATCTTCAACGCATTGTTTACCTTCTTAGGACTATGCTTGTTGATTCGACGAAAATAACGACAAAATAAACCCAAACAATCGTACATCTATATGAAAGCAATTGCGACGCTTACTGCTCATGTAAGTTGTATGCTATTTACCATTGGCATACATGCTCAAAGTAATTCTGCGGTCTTTGCACCTACTTGCCAAACGCCGTTAGTGCAAGAATTAACATCGCCCAACCATCCAAAATATGGGCTGTCAAACCGCCATATTGCGATGTGGCAAAGTCATGGACGATATTACGAAGCCAAATTAGACCGTTGGGAGTGGCAAAGATGCCGCCTCTTACAAACCGTTGAAGACCTATATACGCAGAGTTATGTGCTACCTTTCTTGGTTCCGATGCTCGAACAAGCAGGAGCCAACGTGCTGATACCGCGCGAAAGGGATTGGAACAGCTTTGAAGCCATCGTGGATAATGACGGCAACAGCTTTCAACCAAAGTCAAAATATAGCGAATACAACGGAAAAGAAAGTTGGAAAAACGGCACAGGAAAGGGCTTCGCCTACCTCCGAAAGACCTACACTAACTTTCAAAACCCATTTACTGAGGGTAGTTATCGCATGGTGACTTCG
>NZ_AWXC01000060.1 GCF_000479005.1 Prevotella sp. BV3P1
TGCGATACGCTCGTCTATTAAAGATAATAAGCCTGCAATTTTTCTTTGCTCATCTAAAGATGGAATAGAAATATAAACACTATTAACCAAATCACTACTTATATTTTGAACAACTCCACCTGCAGCTATTTTTTTATATTGCTTTTGTACAATGTCTGAAATTAAAAGATTACATAAATAATCTTTATTAAAATTCTGTTCATAGTCCCTTAATACAAACCAACCATCATGAATACATCCTTCAATTCCCATAATATAAGGCAGTCCATAACTCATAGAATTGGATAATATTAAATCTCCCACATATACATGTCGAGACTTTTTTGCACCCTCTTTTGTTATTTTTTCTTCTGTTGACGTAATAATACGCCCTGAAGTTGGCACATCACCTATTTTAACCCAGTTCACCCCTTCTTCATTATCTGTTGTAAGATATTCAATAATAGGTCGTGGAGAACTTCCTCGAAATAATCTAACCACATCCTTAAACCTACACTTTTT
>NZ_AWXC01000061.1 GCF_000479005.1 Prevotella sp. BV3P1
GTCACCGCTGGCGCGGCAACTTCAAAGCCTCCGGCCTATCCTACACATCGGATGACCAAGGTCAATGCTAAGCTATAGTAAAGGTTCACGGGGTCTTTTCGTCCCATCGCGGGTAATCGGCATCTTCACCGATACTACAATTTCACTGAGATCATGATTGAGACAGTGTCCGGATCATTACACCATTCGTGCAGGTCGGAACTTACCCGACAAGGAATTTCGCTACCTTAGGACCGTTATAGTTACGGCCGCCGTTTACCGGGGCTTCAATTCAAGGCTTCTACTTATGTATGACCTCTCCTCTTAACCTTCCGGCACCGGGCAGGTGTCAGGCTGTATACATCAACTTTCGTGTTAGCACAGCCCTGTGTTTTTGTTAAACAGTTGCCTGGACCTATTCTCTGCGCCTCGTCATAGGGACGAGGACCCCTTCTCCCGAAGTTACGGGGTTAATTTGCCTAGTTCCTTAACCATGAATCTCTCAACGCCTTAGTATATTCAACCCGACTACGTGTGTCCGTTTGCGGTACGGGTGCTGCATGACTGGAGCTTAGCGGATTTTCTCGGGAGCATGATTACCCACACTATTGCCCTTCCCCGAGGGGATGGGCATACTTTCAAGATTCAGCTCTCATGGTGGATTTGCCTGCCATGATCAGCGCCTAATCTCTTCAACGGGCTATTCCGTCAGCCCGCGGCGGTGTCACTTCTCCGTCTCCGCAATCGCATCATGCAGCAGTCACGGAATATTAACCGTGTCTGCCATCGCCCTCGCCGTTCGGCTGAGGCTTAGGACCCGACTGACCCCGGGCTGATTGGCATTGCCCGGGAAACCTTGGTCTTGCGGCGGGAGGGAATCTCACCCTCCTTATCGTTACTTATACCTACATTTGCTTTTCCATACACTCCAGCAGGGG
>NZ_AWXC01000062.1 GCF_000479005.1 Prevotella sp. BV3P1
CGTTTTTCAGCCTTACAGAATAAGAAAAAATGAAAGTGAAAGAAAAGAGACAACCACGCTGGTGATTGTCTCTTTTTATATGATTCAAAGCGAAAGACAAATCAATGTCTTATTCAGCTTTCCACAAACCGTGCAGATTGCAGTATTCACGTGCACAAACTTCTTTCGCACAGGTCTTGAACTCAGCCACAGGTTTGTCTGATGGTGTAAGATATTTGCGAAGAACTTCTGTCGGTGTAATCAGCTCTATCCACTGGATGTAGTGTCCTTCCGTCATAGGATGCTCTACCTCACCCACGGTTACGCGGTAGCCACCTTCTATCTTTTCGATCACAGGAACGTGCTTTTCCGTAGCAGCGTCAACGGTGTTCTCTTTCAAAAGTGTCATTGGAGCACCACAACAGGTAAGTTCGCCAGCAGCCTCATTCACCACTTCTACCATATTACCACTTTTTTCACATCTGTAAATTTCATTTCTTTTTGTCATAATCTTAGTATTCTATAATGTTGATGTCACAAAGATACTGAAAATAAAAGAATGGTACAACAATAACAATGTGAAAAAAATACAAATTATACATCTTCTTTTATCTTGCCTTGATGCCTCTACCCTATTTCATTTTCTCCTCGTAAAATAAGCACAACGACTGTTTGTACTTGGACTGATACCATAAATAGTTGAGTAAAACGATAATCTTGTCCCTGATAACCACACAAAAACGAGGATGTATCACGGGACACAAGGCTCAAGAAATGTACGGTTTTTTAACCGTTTTTTGCCCTTAAAACGGCACATGAAAACTTTCATTATAGAGAAAAACGATAGGTACAGAGGAATCAAACAAAAGAGATTTGGTTGGAAAAATTGGCTATTAACGGGGAAAAGCAATGCTTTTATTCCAATAGAAACAACACTTTGCAGCATAATAGATAGGTGATTGCCTCACAAGAGCATACACATTAGCACCTTAAAACAATGCTTTTGGCAAGAAAGCACATGAAAGACAAGCACAAAGGATGCCAGTTTTCACATAACGTTCTGACTCATAAACACATACAAAACCAGCTCGTGCTTGGCTTATTTGCAACAACAGATAGTACTACTTGCAAATACGCCAAGCACAGAGATGTTGGTTGTCAAGAAAATTCATTATACACGGGCCACAGATTCAGTCTGTATACACGTTTGCATGCGTGACAGTAAAAAAGGTGTAACACGGTGAAATGAAAAGCGGCTATGTGACACGAACCAAAAATAGACTTACTTCTTTCAAGTTTTTGGATTCCATCTATGATTTTTTAGCACCTCAAAGTGAACTCCTGTCCTACTGATTTTTAATGTATCTAAAAGCTGTACAGCTTTCTAAACAGGCGTGTCTTCGGGCTTTTCAGTAAAAATATCGTCGGCAGAGGTGATTTCATCAAGGTCGAACCACTGATTCATTTTTGCCTTGGCCTTTTGCTTAACCTCGTCAGACACATCCCCCCAAACCTTATGGAGTACGTAAATCAATACCGCCAAGTCGTCACTGAGACCCGCAATGGGAATGGCATCTGGCACAACATCAAGCGGACTGATGAGATAGCCCAACGCTCCAATAATGATGGCTTTATCCCTAACCGACACCTTGTCGTTCTCTAAGGTGTAATAAAGAATGAGTGCGGCATAGACAAGCTTTGCACCCGCACGCTTTGCAATGCGTGATATTTTTTCGACAAAACCAGAGTTAGAGAACTTGTCTTTATACTTCATAAAATCTGGCAAATTCATTTCCATACGTTAATCCTTTCTACTGTTATAATGATGAAGCAGATTAAACTCAACAATCATTTAGTTTATAATTGGTTGGTAAGATACCAATACCTAATTAAATAACGGGTATTTTCACGCATTATTATTTGTTTGCATGACTTCTTGGGGAAACAACACCCTGATTGGAACATCCCGCAACTGATCCAAATAGGTTTTGCGCAAATCGAACAGATGCTTCCAATCCGTTGAAGTGAGTTGTTCGTGCAAATCAAGTTGCATGTCCCACCGCCCCAATGCTTCCAATTTATCGACCATGTCGCCTACCGTTATATGATCCAACGTCTGTGCAGGCTGGTAGATTAAGTCGCCATCATGATCTTCATGGCAAACGCTCGAATTGATGAGATTCACCTGCACCAAATTGTACAACAAGTCGTTGGTGACGCGAATCGGAATGTTTGTTTCCAGTTTTAATTCAAGAGCGGTATAGGGTTTCTTCCCCTCAACGAATCGGTTGCATATTTTACTGAGCAACACAGCACTCATCAAGAGCCGATAGCGATGACTGATTTCATTTGGATTGGCCATAAAGGCTAAATCTTCCAAGTTCTGATTGGTGTAGCACAGTTGCGCGCCAAACAAACAAATGGTCCACGAAATTTGCACCCAGAGCATGAACAATGGCAGTGCGGCAAACGATCCGTAAATGGCATTGTAACTGGACAGCAGCATCTGGCCATGGATATAAAATAACTGAAGCACCTGCATGGCCACGCCGGCGAGGATGCCTGGCACGATGGCTGCGGTAATTTTGACTTTGGTGTTGGGCATAAAGACGTACAAGCCGATGAACACGCATGACATGATGATAAAAGGCATAACCTTCAACCCTATCTGCAACATGGGTGCGAGCAGCATATAGCCTTGCGCACGGTCGACAAATGCGGTCATGAAGATGGAGATACCCGAAATCAAGACTATCAAGATGGGCATCAAAAACACCATGGCAAGATAGTCGGTGACGGTGCGAAACAGTGTGCGTTCGTGCTTGACCTGCCAAATGTTGTTGAATGTTTGCTCAATGGTTCGCGTCAGCCGAAGCACCGTCCACAACATGAAGAGCAAGCCAACGCCAAGGATGACGCCACTCTGCGTGTGCACCAAATACGAATTGACGAAGCCAATAATGATTTCGGCTGCTTGTGACTGCCCTGACAAGGCATTGCGGAACCACTCTTCGATGTACTTAGAAAAACCAAAACCTCGCGCCACAGCAAACACAACCGCACAGATTGGAACAAGGGCCAACAATGTGGAATAGGTCAGTGCGGCAGCTAAGTCGCTGGTTCCTTTAGTGAAGAAGAACTTAACGGCCAATGATAGTTTTTTGACGATGCTGATGAGCAGATATTGCAAAGGCGACACGTCTTTGGGGGTAATGCGCCAGATATCTACCGTCAGGAAGCGCTTAACTTGCTGTATATACTTGTTCATAGATTTTACTTCATTACAAGACAAAGCTCTCGTGTCATGCCTTGATGATGTGATTTGATATCATAAAAATAAGAAGTGTTCCTATAAGCCGGGTTCTGTAACCAACGATGTTGGCGCTCTGCCATTTATCTACGTTGGAAGTCACCCTCCAACTCTAGCATTCTACCCTCCATTGTACGCGAACGTTCAGGCGGACAACCTTCAAACAATGGTATACGCGAACTTGCAACCTCCAGATGGTACAGCCTGATGATCACCCATCAGCTGGTGGTCTCTTACACCACCTTCTCACCCTTACCCTTGCGGGCGGTTATTCTCTTCTACCGACACCTACTGTCACCAATAGCTTCTATTTTCAGAAGTGGAGCGTCCTGTGTTGCCCGGACTTTCCTCTCGCATCCAAAAGATACCAGCGGCAGAGCCGGAACACTTACTTATGAGCGCAAAGATAGTAAAAAATACAGAGATGAAGTGTGGAAACAAAAAGTTTTTACTTCTGGGTCATTGAATTGCTAAAAGGAAGCACACCAACAGAAAACCATTATACACATGTGTCCAAACGTCTGACATGGTCATCGCTTAATCGTGTGGACGAACCTAAATCTTTGAAGATAATTGAAAAATAAATGCCCTGGAATCTTCAATATTTGTAAAAACACATGACAATGACTTAAGAGCCGTTAATGTGTTAAATCGAATTGTTAAATTGGAATAAAGAAACAGGACAAAATGGCAGATTAACGTTTTTTGCGCTTAAATTTGCATCAGTTATAAACAAATGACAGAATATTGCTTGCCGCTTTGAAGGCAGAACATTCTCGAAGAAAGAAATAAAGAACAATTAAATCATATTTAAATGAAAAAGTATTCTAACTATTTGCTAACAGCAATGTGCCTCATCGCACTTGCTTTTTCAGCCGGCTCGTTTATTAAGGTGAACGCAGCTGGCGATCAAGTTCCCGCTGCAGGACAACCAGTAGACTTAACTTATGCTGCTGATAAAGCGTTGCCGGCAGTGGTTCACATCAAATATGTACAGAACTCAAAGACCACAACTGTGGAAGTACCTAGCAATCCATTCTCTGATTTCTTTGGCTTTCCATTCGATTTCTTCGGACAAGGACAAGGTGGAACACAAAAGCGACAAATGCAAACTCCACCGAAGAGAGCAACTGGTTCGGGCGTACTGATTTCAGAAGATGGATATATCGTTACGAATAACCATGTAGTTGAGGGTGCTGATGAACTAACTGTCACATTGACAGACAACAGAGAATTTTCAGCAAGAGTGGTAGGTACGGACAAAACGACCGACCTGGCACTCATCAAAATTGAAGGCAGCAAACTTCCTACCCTCCCCATTGGTGACTCTGACAAACTGAAAATTGGCGAATGGGTCATTGCCGTTGGCAACCCATTTGGACTAAACAATACGGTAACGGCCGGAATTGTCAGTGCAAAAGCAAGATCCCTGTATGCCAATGGTGTTGAAAGCTTTATCCAAACCGATGCTGCCATCAACGCTGGCAACTCGGGTGGTGCCCTGGTTAACGCACAAGGAGAGCTGGTAGGCATCAATGCTATGCTGTATTCTCAAACGGGTTCGTATGCCGGTTATGGATTCGCTATCCCGACAAGTATCATGAACAAAGTGGTGAGCGACCTCAAGAAATTTGGAACTGTGCAGCGTGCAATGCTCGGAATTCAAGGACAAGACATGTTGAACTACATCAACATGCAAAAAGACCAGGACAAGGATGTGGACCTGGGAACCAACTCTGGCGTATACGTTGCCAAGGTTGAGAGCGAAGGAGCGGGTGCTGAAGCTGGCCTGCAAGAAGGCGACGTCATTACCAATCTGGATGGAAAAAAGATCAACAAGATGGCCGAGTTGCAGGAAATTATCTACAGCAAGCGGCCTGGCGAGAAGATAACCATCACTTATCTGCACAACAAGAAAAAGAATACCAAGACCGTTACACTGAAAAACGCACAGGGCAACACAAGCATTGTTAAGGTGGCAGACCTTGATGTGCTTGGAGGAAACTTCAGAGAAATAACCTCTGCACAGAAGCAACAGATGCGCACGAGCTACGGATTGGAAGTGATTAAGATTAATAATGGGGCACTAAAAGAGGCCGGTATCTCGAAAGGTTTCATCATTATGGAAGTGAATGACATGCCAATGAAGTCATTAGAGGACTTGCAAACTGCCGTAAAAAAGGCATCAACAAGCAAAGATCCCGTGCTTTACAT
Organism: Prevotella sp. BV3P1; assembly: GCF_000479005.1. GTDB lineage: Bacteria > Bacteroidota > Bacteroidia > Bacteroidales > Bacteroidaceae > Prevotella. The sequence continues at coordinate 5,504 of NZ_AWXC01000062.1, forward strand.
CAAGGGTATCTGGCCTTCTGGCAAGAGAGACTACTTTGCTGTGACGGTTAATCCATAATCTCTCAAACAAAGTTGAGAATCTCGCTAATGAGATTTTTGATAAGAAGAGAATGCAAGTTTCCACACATGCATTCTCTTCTTCTTTATATACATACTTGCCATGGACAACATCATTTGTTCTAAAATCGGAATTATAAAAGTATTTTTATGGGACAAAATTTGTTCATTCCATTGAAAACAACTACATTTGCAACTATCCATCAAATTGGGCAAACCAACAATGAGACAACTGAAAATCACAAAATCAATTACGAATCGGGAAAGTGCTGCTCTCGACAAGTATCTTCAAGAGATTGGACATGAAGACCTAATCTCCATTGAAGAAGAAATTGAATTGGCTCAACGCATCAAAAAAGGTGACAGAAAAGCATTAGAGAAGTTGACCAAAGCCAATTTGAGATTTGTGGTTTCAGTGGCAAAGCAGTACCAGAATCAAGGTTTAAGTTTGCCCGATTTGATTAATGAAGGTAACTTGGGACTGATCAAGGCCGCAGAAAAATTTGATGAAACACGTGGGTTTAAATTTATTTCGTATGCCGTTTGGTGGATTAGACAAAGCATCTTGCAAGCTATAGCCGAACAAAGTAGAATCGTAAGGCTTCCTTTGAATCAAGTAGGCTCGGTCAACAAAATCAATCGGATTCTGAATAAATTCGAGCAAGAACACGAAAGAAGACCAAATGTTGACGAGATATCTGACCAGATAGACCTACCAGAAGACAAGATTGTAGAGGCCATGAAAGTCAATGGCAAGCACATCTCCGTGGACGCACCCATCATGGAAGGAGCGGATAGCAGTCTCTTAGACGTGCTTCCCAACACAGAATCACCCATGGCAGACAACGAGTTGGTGATGGAATCATTGCGAGAAGAGGTTGCCAGTGCATTGAATGTCCTGAATGAACGTGAACGGAACATCATCGAATGTTTCTATGGTATCAATCAAAGAGAGATGACACTGGAAGAAATTGGGGATAAATTTGGTCTAACACGCGAACGCGTCAGACAGATCAAGGAGAAGGCTTTACGCCGGCTCAGACAAAATACGAAGAGTAAACAGCTCAAAGCCTACTTAGGCAGATGAGTGTAAACAGGTAAAAAGATTATTTTTTTAGATGCTATTTCACCTATGGAAAAGCATCTTTACAGTTAGAAAAATGAAAGTCAGAAAACTCATATTGATTATTTTCACCATTGTGATTTCGATGCATGTCAATGCCGCAAAAGAAACAACAGGCACACACATGTTCGGTTTCGCTGCATCGTTTAACGATTCTACCATCTACATGACGGAGATACAATATGTCGATTCGGCCTATATTGGCAAATCAAACTTCTTGTTCAGCAGAGAGAATTATTCCTATCAACTGCAAAATTACCTACGTTCCATCGGTGCTGTAAACCCCACTTGCATCACAACTTTCGCCAAAGATCAGAAGAAGATTGAAAAAAAATATCTTTCCATGCGGAAGAAATATGAGAAGAGTGGAAAGTATACCATCAAATATATTACAGCATCAAACTTCAGATATCAAGGCATAATGCCACAGGCAAGCGACTTGGAACAAGAAAAAGCGGCTAAAAGAAAAGCCAAAGAGGCTAAAAAAGCGGCAAAGATAGCTAAGAAACAAGCTAAAAGAAAACAAAGATTGCCTGAGAAAGGAATCATTGAAACGAACCATCCTGCGGCAGCTAAAGATACAAAACAATAGATTTTTTCCTGAAGAAAACCAGCGTTCATGGACTTGCAAACAAATTATTTCACCATAGCTGACCATCATCTCTGTATCAGTTTTCTTCCATCACAGAAGAATAATATGCACCTCATCCCTTCTTTCGAACCTTTCAGAAGTGAAAAATTCGGAGAAGATGATGAGCTTTTTTTTGAACTGACAATAGATGACAATCTGAAACCCATCGCCAAAGACAAGCGCGAACTCATCAGAAAGTTCGAAACAGGGAATGGCGATACCACAGTAGATTTGCTTGACAACGGCGGCTATCAGTATATTATTAAGAATGTAAAGGGTGCAGATTGCTGCATGCTACAAACCGACAAAGACTTCAAACACTGCAAGTGCGCACTCAATGGCAACTATAACATGCGCTGTTTTGGACTGAGTAACGCACTTATGTTAATCTTTGCTTTTGCAGGAAGCCGCAAAGAAACCCTCCTCATTCACGCTTCACTGGTTCGACAGGCAGGCTATGGATATGCCTTTATCGCCAAGAGTGGAACTGGAAAAAGTACACAAGTGAGCATGTGGTTGCGATATCTTGAAGGATGCGACTTGATGAACGACGACAATCCCGTCATCAGAATGATTGACGGCAAGCCCTATATTTATGGCAGTCCGTGGAGCGGGAAGACGCCTTGTTATAGAAATGTGAAAGCCAAATTGGGTGCCATCACACAAATAGACCGTGCCAGTGCAAACAGCATTGAGCCACTTAAACCCGTCGAAGCCTTTGCCTCCATGCTCGTTTCATGCTCCATGATGAAATGGGACAAAGACATATTCAACCGCATCTGTGACACCGTCACCCACATTATCGAAACAACTGGCATCTACATCCTGCACTGTCTCCCCAACAAAGAGGCTGCCGAAGTTTGCCATAAGGCTATTGCAAAACAATAAAAGGAGGATAACGTTTGCCATAAGGCTATTGCAAAACAATAAAAGGAGGATAACAAAAGAGAGTGACCATGTCTTCAATTTCCCCAAAAACGCATAGTCATCAACCTGCTGCTAAAGAGTTGCAGATTGAGAACCGTAAGCTTCTCCCTGAAGTTATCAAGCTGTTGGAAGAAGGGCATACGGTAACTTTGCAATTGAGAGGCTTCAGCATGCGCCCTTTCCTTGAGGACAATCGTGACAAAGCACTCCTGTCCAAGGCTAAAGACATACAAGTGGGTGATGCGGTTTTAGCAGAAACAGCCCCTAAGCATTATGTCTTGCACCGAATCATCAAGATTCAAGGAGAAACGGTCACACTAAGAGGAGACGGAAACTTAGGCACAGAGGTTTGCCATGTCAATGACGTACATGGGTATGTGATTGGCTTTTACCGCAAAGGCCGCGCCAAACTCGATAAGACCAACGGTATCAAATGGCGCACCTATTCGCACATTTGGACGGCTCTTTATCCCATCAGACGCTACCTGTTGGCTGCGTACAGAAGAATATGGATTCCGCTATTTGGGCCTATTTAATCAGAAAACAATAATAAATAATATGAAAGCAAAAACAGGATTCAATCTACGCAACGTTTGTGGTGAGCAAGTCATCGTTGCAGAAGGTAGAGAAAACATCGACTTCAGTAATATCATATCCATGAATGAAACCTCAGCTTACTTGTGGAATGCCATTCAGGACAAAGATTTTACCGTTGACGATTTGGTAAAATTGCTTATGCAAGAGTATGATGTAGACGAACAGACGGCTCGCAAAGACGCACAAGTCTTGGCCAACCAATGGCTCGAAGCTGGAATTTGCGAATAGTTCATTCTCTCTCATCTATTAACCAGTAACGCCATGGCGATAAGACAAATGTCTATGCCATGGCGTTACTGTTTACAAACGTTCAATCAACAGACCACCCGATTGGGTTATTTCAGTTCGTCAATAAAGAAGTTTGCTATCTGCCGCATCAAGTGATTGCGGGTGTTACCGCCATAAATACTATGATTGCGATTGGTATAATAAATCTCTTTAAAGTCTTTGTCTGCCTGAACCAACGCCTCTGCATACTCAAATGTGTTTTGCGGATGCACGTTATCATCGGCCAAACCATGACAAATCAATAAGGCACCGTGCAGCTGCATCGCCCGCTCTATCGGGTTAACGGCATATCCATCGGGATTTTCTTTAGGTGTTCGCATGTATCGCTCTGTATAAACCGTGTCATAAAACTTCCAATTGGTAGGAGGCGCTACGGCAACACCAGCCTTGAACACACCACGCCCCTCGCTCATGCTCATCAATGTATTGAAGCCGCCATAGCTCCATCCCCAGATGCCAATGCGATTCTTGTCAACGTACGACTGCTTGCCAAGCCACAGGGCTGTTTCCACCTGATCTTTGGATTCTAATTCTCCTAACCGCTGATAAACCACTTTCTCAAACTCAGAACCTCTGCCGCCAGTACCTCTGCCATCAACACAAACAACAATGAAACCCTGTTGTGCCAGGTAATAATCAAAAGCACCTCCCTGCCCCATGGAACCCGCATTCCAGGAGTTGGTCACTTGTTGGCTGCCCGGTCCGCTATACTGAAAGAGGATAACCGGATATTGTTTAGAAGCATTGAATTGAGCTGGCTTCACCATCCATCCATCCAACTTTACGCCTTCAGACGTGGTGAAAGAAAATGTTTCCTTGGGTGTCCAACCGTAGTTCGCTATTTTTTTCCGCAATGACGCGTTGTCAATCAGCGTGGACATCACCTTTCCTTTTCTGTCCCGAACGGTGTACACATACGGATGATCGTAATCGCTCCATGTATTGATGAAATACTGATAGTCGCCAGAGAACTGCGCAACGTTCCAACCCTGCTGTTGCGTCAGTCGATCGGTCTTACCGTTCTTATGCGAAACATAAATCTGACGGTCGTGTGCATTCAGTGCGGCAGCCTGATAGAAAACATCGCCGGTCTTTTCGTCGTAGCCATACCAGGCTGTAATGTCGTAGGAACCATCCCCGATGGTTCTAATCATCTGACCGTTCATGTTATACAAATATCCTTTCATGTACCCGTCCCGATCGCTGGGCAGCAGGATGCTGTTCTCACCAATGATGACACCTTCCATAGCCTCTTCCTTGACATACTTCGGAACACGCTCCTTGATCAACAGCGTAGCCACGGTACTCGATGGGTTAACGGCATACAAATGCATTTCGTCCTGATGGCGATTCAAGGTGTAAACGATAATCTTGTTGGGATCAGTCGTTGGCTTGATGCGGGGAACATAACCATCAGCATCCAACGGAACCTGCAACTGGCGGGTTTGATGACTCTTCACATCATAGCTCCACACCGTCACCTTTGAATTGTCCTGACCAGCCTTTGGATATTTATAAGTATATAGTCCCGGGTAATCAGCATATTGAGGCTGCTCGGGTTGCAAGCCCTTGAAAAGCTGCAAGGCATAACTCTTCACTTTAGACTCGTCGTATTTAATCCAACAGATCTTGGTTCCGTCGGCGTTGAAGCAGAACGAAAGATTGTGTCCAAACTCTTCTTCATTCACCCAATCAGGCACTCCATTGATGATTTCGTTAAACTTACCATCTTTCGTGACCTGACTTTCGGCGTTGTCGTACAAGAGTTTAATGAGATGGATGTTATTGTCGCGCACGAAAGCAATCTGCCTACTGTCTGCCGACCACACCGGAACCTGCTGCGGTCCTCCCTCCGAAAGGGGTTCCAACTTCGTACTGGCAATGGTATAGATATAATATTGTGCCTTGAACGAACGGCGATAAATACGTTCGGTCTTAGTCTGGATGAGCATTTTCGCACCGTCCGGCGAGAGGATGTACCCGTCGAACGAATCGATTTTCGAACCCATCGTATGGTTCACGTCAAACAGCACGGCTGTCTGCTTCCCCGTCTTGAACGAGTACCTGACAACACGTTTGCCGTCTTTGCTGATTCTTGCATACTGGTCGGTACCCGCTATGGGTTTGATTCCGCTCAAACGCTCTGCCGCAAAGGCACCATCTTGGATGGCTTTCAGCGTGATTCGTTCGGCCGAATGGATGGTTGAGGTTGCCATAAACAATGCTATAATCCCTAAAATAATCTTCTTCATTCTGCTTGATTTCTTAATGCTAATGATTGCAAAGATAGGCAATTTTGCGTATTTTTGCAAGTGAATGAAACAATTATATCGTGACTTTGGCTCGTGGATTCGCACGTATTTTGATGGTCCGGTGCAGAAGATTTCCGTTGACGCGGGCTTTACCTGCCCTAATCGGGACGGCAAACTGTCAACAGGCGGCTGCATTTACTGTGACAACCGAGCGTTCAATCCCTCTTATTGCAACCCCAGGAAGAACATTCAAGAACAGTTGGAAGATGGAAAGGCGTTCTTCTCGCGCAAGTATCACGGCATGAAATACCTCGCTTACTTCCAAGCTTACACCAATTCTTACGCTTCTATCGAATCACTCAAGCGCATGTATGAGGAGGCTTTGCAGGTGGAAGACGTGGTGGGCATCGTCATAGGAACCCGTCCCGACTGCATGAGCGACCAACTGTTGGACTATTTGGAACAACTGAACAAGCAGACTTTTCTCTTAATAGAATATGGTGTAGAGACGACCAACAACGACACGTTGCAGCGCATTCACCGAGGACACACCTTTGAATGCAGCAAAGCGACCATTGAAAGGACACACGGGCGGGGCATCCTGACAGGCGCACACGTCATCATCGGACTGCCGGGCGAGTCGGCCGAAGACAGCATTGGGCAAGCTCCCATTATCTCATCGCTACCCATCGATGTGCTGAAAATTCACCAAATGCAGGTGATACAGCACACGCAACTGGCTCAACAGTACGCTGAAGCCCCATTCCACACCTACACGGTAGACCAATATCTTGACGTCATCATCCGCTACATAGAGCGTCTTCGAAATGATTTGGTACTCGAACGCTTTGTCAGCACATCACCTGCCGACAGGGTTGTTGCACCTAAATGGGGACTGAAGCCGTATGAATGGATGAATTTGTTGACCCAAAGAATGATTGAAAGGAACACATGGCAAGGAAAGTTATGGCATCCATCCGCAAATATCACCATGGATGTTGAATGATGTTCGCAATCTTCTTCAATGCTGAATTTTCTTGACAACACCCCGCTCATATTTCGCTTGTAAACAAGCAAACGGTCAGCACGGCGCAAATAAGCGAAATATGACTCACTTTTCTATCTCATTGAAGCACAATTTATTGCGGAGCCATCACCTAATTTCCAGACCGTTCACTACGCTTTTACGGAACAAAAGCATTGCTTTAAGAGCCTAAAGTCATAGCTATTGTCCTTCAATGGCATGACACTTAGCACTTAAAAAGCTACATCTATCAGCATAATCTCCATGCTTTAGCACCACCGTTCGTCCTTTTTTCCCAAAAAACGAGCATTCTTACTCCCTGTTGGCCTATTGATTTTTTCTATTTGGAGATTTTTCAAAGGTAGTTTTTTGTTTATTTTATTGGACAAATACAGAAAACTCAAAGAAAAGAGCAACGTACAAAGGATATATCATATATTTTGCTTATCTTCGTAACATCAATATTCATCGCACGCTCGGGCATAGACCCGAATGTTTAAAACAATACAGATATGAAGATAGGAGACAAGGCGCCCGAGATATTGGGACGCGACCAAGACGGTAATGAAATGAAGTTGGATGACTTCAAAGGCAAGAAGTTGGTGCTGTATTTCTACCCAAAAGACAGCACGCCCGGATGTACTACAGAAGCTTGTAACCTGCGCGACAACTATGAACGCTTTTTAGCCCAAGGCTATGCAGTGGTAGGCGTTAGCGTGCAGGACGAGAAATCGCACAAGAAGTTCATTGAGAAGCACCAGCTACCCTTCCCGCTGATTGCCGACACGGAAAAGACACTCAACAACGCTTTTGGTGTTTGGGGCGAGAAAAGCATGTATGGAAGAAAGTACATGGGAACCTTCCGCACCACCTTCATCATTGATGAGGAAGGAAAGATAGAGCGCATCATCACGCCGAAAGAAATCAAGGTAAAGGAACACGCCCAGCAGATACTCGGTTAATGCTGGATTAATTTGTGGTTTCATCAAGGCTGCAAAGGCTTGCAACACCAGCGGGCCACCTTCAACATCACGCCCATACAGGGTATCTCCTTCAAGAGAAAATACTTTTTGTTGCTGCGGACCAACCTGCCGCTCAAGCCTTTCAGAGGGCCATACTTGACATAAACAGGAGTGCCTGGCTTTAATTTTGCTTGCTCCTCGCTTAAGAATTTACGCATGGCAATCTCGGGATTGCACATGGCTTGGAACTCAAACATCTGCTTGGCCGGAATCTCATAATACCGACTGTCATCCTTGCTTTTGCGGATGACAGACGATTTGAAGGGTGCCTCTGTCAGCAACTGCTGTATTTTCTTTTCGGGTTGGCTTTTCTTGATGAATACCAAATTTCGAACGACAGGCCGCAGTTGTTGACGGATGTGATGGTCTTTGTCCTCAACGTCCACATACTCCATCGGTATAAAATACGGCAAGTGCTGCTCATCCAGATAATCCATCACCAACTGAGGCTTTGACATGAATAGCCTCGCGGCAAACCATGGTGCCGTATCTTCTTCACTCTGCTGAGGCAAGATGGAAACTGATGACGCATTTTCCCCCGGTTGACAATCTGGCTTGCTTTCCATAACTACGACCGTATTGCTTGGATAAAAGAACACAGCATCGCAACATCTTTCACGCCAGTTGATGTTTCAAAACAACGATTCAAGTTAACCCCTGCGAACAAAGGATGATTGAACTGCTTGAGGTGTTGCGCATCTTCGGGGCCAATGCTGCCTCCTAACAAGAATGGCGTAGTCCCCTCGTACTTCTCCAAGAATGACCAGTCGGGCTTTTTACCTTGGCATTTCTCTTCATCGGCAGACGGAACGAAAAGAAACAGGTCGACTACGCCCTCAAACTCTTTACACTGTTCCAAATCTTGTTGGGTCGTTAGGGACAAGGTCTTGATAATCTTGATGTTCGGTTGGATGTCTGGTTTGAGCGTGCGAAGCAGATTCTCTATCATCACCCTGCTTTCACTTCCGTTCAACTGAACGTAATCAAGACTGTAATTGTAGACGCGCGTCACGATGGTCTGCGGCATGTCGTCTGCGAACACACCCACCCGTTCAATGCGATTAGCGACAGGTTGAGGTTCCTGTTTTTGCATTCCTTTGGCCAATCGTTCTTCACTATAATCGGGTATGATGCCAGCCATGCTGCTGATCATCTCCACGTAACGAGGAGAATGGGGAATGAAGTTGAAGCCCATCATATTGATGTCTAAGGCTGACACGGCGCGAATGTTGTCGGTATCACGCATACCGCACACTTTTATATTCATTTTGTTCATTCAATGTTAAAATGATGTTGAACTCGACAAATGTACGAATTTATTTCGACAAACATCTTGAAGTGACTCATATAAATTAGATTTGGACGTTCTTACCCCACTCGCTAAACGCCTACAGAAGACGACAATAGGCCAGAAAGAGCGTGAAATGAATCTGGTTTGAGCCGCTAAAACAGCTTTCACCTTATTATATAAGAGGCTCATGATTAAACGCCACACGAAAAAATTGATACTATAATGTAATAAAGACATAGCTGGAACGTTATGATATTAACAAAGACATTATCAAAGATATAGCCTATGAAATACTTTACACCGGAAGAACTGAACCCCTCGGAGGTCACGCTGAACTTGATTAGACAGTTGGCTCGTACATACAGGGTAGTAGACATTGACAACAAGAAGACATCCTATTGTCTGAATTAATGCCCAAAAACGCAAATGAAGAACATTCTTATTTCTCCCTCCCTCCTATCGGCTGACTTTACGAACCTCAAATCAGACGTCGAAATGATTAACCGCAGTGAGGCCGACTGGCTTCACATGGATGTCATGGATGGCGTGTTTGTGCCGAACATATCTTTTGGTTTCCCTGTCATCAGTGCCGTCTCGAAAATCTGTAAGAAGCCGCTCGACGTTCATTTGATGATTGTACAACCCGAGCGATACATCGAACAAACGGCCAAAGCTGGTGCCTACATCATGTCCGTTCAATACGAAGCGTGCACCCATCTGCACCGTACCGTTCAGCAAATCCATGCGGCTGGCATGAAAGCCGGCGTGGTACTAAACCCTTCCACGCCTGTTCATCTGTTGGAAGACATCATCTGTGACGTTGACTTGGTACTGCTTATGAGCGTCAACCCTGGCTTTGGTGGACAAACATTCATCGAGAACACCCTCAACAAGGTAAAGCGCCTCCGCAAACTCATGGATGAATGCGGATCTGAAGCTCTTATTGAAGTAGATGGAGGTGTACAGGGTGAAACCGCTCCGCGACTTGTTCAAGCGGGAGCAGACGTGCTGGTAAGTGGTAGCTATGTATTCAAATCAGAGAATCCAGAGAAGACTATTAAACAATTGAAGTCACTTTCTGCAAGCCAAGAAAGTGAAGAATGACCCTCGAGAACTTAACATAATCATGGAGCAAGAAGAAGACAAATTCGCATTCTTCTTGCTCAAATGGAGTGCATGAACGGCCTGATTACATCATTCGTAATTCCATCTGATGCTCCTGAGCCATCTTACGCAGATTGATGATGGCATAACGCATGCGCCCCAAAGCCGTATTGATACTTACATTCGTGGTGGCAGCTATCTCTTTAAATGACAGCTGTTGATAGAATCGCATGTACACCACTTCACGCTGAGCGGTAGGCAAAAGGTTCATCATCTTCTTGACATCGCAGAGAATTTGTTCGTTGACAAACTTACTCTCGATGTTCTCGTCCAACAATTCCTTACTGCCAAAGTTTGACAGGTCATTGTCTTCTGTAGCCTCAACAATCTTTTCAGATTTCTGTTCGCGATACATGTCCATGATGATATTATGGGCAATGCGCATGACCCATGCGCAAAACTTACCCGTAACGGTATACTTCCCCTGCTGTAACTTGGTGATGACCTTCACAAAAGTTTCTTGAAAGACATCGTCAGCCACATCCCTATCTCTTACAACAAACAGGATATAAGAGAATATCTTTGACTGATTGCGCGACAATAATAAATCAAAAGCGTAGTTATTACCATTGATATAGGCTACTGCCAATTCCTCATCTGACAGCTCATTCAGTTTCCTCATTTTCTTAAAAATTGATTCTAAGTAAATGTGTATCTATAGGCAATGATATTTATTTGTTATAAAACCTTTCAAGATGTGCACAAAGTTAAACGAATTTGGTGATTCTACCAAATTATATCATGAAAATATACGCAAGAAACTTTACCTCTCCGAAATTAAACATGGGCTTTATTGTGTGTATTTAGCTATCGAGTATGGCTTATTGGCTGCGCTTTTCTGTTGTGTATGGCTTGGTACGAATGATGACGTTTTCGAATCCCATGGATTTCATCAACTGGTAAAACTGGCGGGTGGCGTTGCGTTCTGCACTCTTGATGTTTGGTGTTGTCAAGCATCGGTCAATCATAGCTTGATAGGCTCTTCGGTAAAGATCGTCACGATCTTTAGCCTTCCACTCGCCCTTTTCAAAGAAAGACTTAGTGCGAGCCTCGTCAATAAAGTTGTGATCCAACAGCTTGACGGGTGGCAACATTACAACGATAGAATCTCCTTGAGGCTCTATAAAATCTTCACCTGCATCTTGTAAATCAATCCCCAGTCGCAAAGTGCCATAATAAATACGAACCAATTCGGCATCACCAAAGAAACCATGCCTAACGGTATCGATGATTTCTTCGTTGTTGATGGTCAAAAACTCCCATTGTCCAATGTCACGAATGCTCTGTATCTGCGTGGGAGTAATCTTGATTTTGTCATCCTTTGACAGTTCGAACCTATTGTCTTTATTAAGATACACCAACACAATGCCCACCAACAGCAAGACCATAATCACGAAAAAAATAGTCTTCCTTGATATCTTAGACAGGCAGTTGAGCAAGTTGTGCCTTTTATTGTTATTTGTTTCCATGTTCAATCGTTGTTTTGTCGAGAAGTGTCTTGATGTCTTCCAATGTGAATTGCTTTCGGAAAGAGATGGTGATGTCTTCCTCACGATACCCCATTTGCTCAATCATCGGTATCAACGTGCGGGCAGCACTTTCACGAGCCAGGTCGATAATGCCCAGTGAATTGATGTCTTTGATGATGGCATCACGCCCTTGTTGACTGTAGCTGGCGAGTTCTTCGTCGGAGAAGTTGCTACGAGTGAGGGCAACATATTGTTTAATTTCTTCATGATTAATGCGGGTAGACGTGAGTGTCACCCGAGGATCCGGCAGGATAATCTCAATCTTTTGCCCCTTCTTGTGCACGTTTTCTTCGCTGAAATTACTGAAATTAATGTAGGCTTTCAGGGTGGCATCCATCGGAATAGCAATCTTACGCTTGCCCAACGGCAGGTTAATACTGAAATCTTTCTTCATGAAAGAACCGTTGAGCTTCAGCTGGTCGTCATGTGTAATGATTTTGTGAACATGAACTTCGGTGGTATATAGTTTTGAACACTTTTGTATCTGCATCACCATGGTTGGGATCGTGTCCATAGAACTGATATTTTCTTCTGTCTTTTTGTGCGAACAGGAGCAAAAAGCAATGATGCAACTGAGGATAAATAGGTATGATCGCATGTTTGTCTTGTGCGTGTTACGATGGTGAAAACGCTGAAAGCCACATGGTGTAGCAATGGCATTTTCGTATTATCGAGTAATATTTGTTGTACAAAAGTAGAAAAATTATTTGATAATGTCATGAAATATGCAAAATTTATCATCTTCATTTTCCATCTGGTTGTGTACTACAAAAATATGATGTAACTTTGCACACTCAAACAGATTCCATTATTCTACAATGGTCTGTGAGCAACTATTATAACATCTTAAATGAACATTCATCACCCTGTTTCACGTCAATTCATCGTATGCGTGACGCTGTTTTTGCTGCTATCGAAAGCCGTTTTTCCCGCTGTAACAGACACTACGGCATTAACACCATCCCCCATTCTCACACCTGTTACTAATTTCAATGCGAAGAAGGCAATGAAACAGGATTTCACTTACATGGGACTGGGATTCATCGCCTCGGGATTTATTGTTAAATCTCGGAAAGAAGACTTTCGTTCTCTCCGACATTATTTTCAACCAACGTTCAAGACCACTTGGGACAACTACGCACAATACAGCCCTCTGCTAACAACGTGGGTACTGAACACGGCTGGCGTTCAAGGACGCAGTTCACTTCAACGTCTTGCGGTAAGCAACGCCTTGTCGTTTGTCATGATGGCAGGAATAGTCAACACAGTGAAACACACCACAAAAGAGCTTCGCCCAGATGGCAGTTCACGCAACTCTTTCCCATCAGGACACACGGCTACAGCGTTTGCTGCCGCAACCATCTTGCACAAAGAATATGGACTTACGAGTAGCCCATGGTACAGCATAGCAGGGTATTCAGTAGCCACGGCAACAGGCATTTGCCGCATTTTGAACAACAGGCATTGGGTAAGCGACGTGTTGGTTGGAGCAGGAATAGGTATTTTAGCCACTGATATAGGCTATGCCCTGGGTGACCTGATATACAAGGATAAAGGACTGTACCGCAGTAATTTAGAAGATATAACACCCAACATTTTAAACCGACCCTCATTTTTTGCCATCAATATAGACATGGCGCCCAGGATGCAACGCTTCAAAGCACCAGAAGTATACGACCACTATGATGAGAGTATGCAACCATATGCCCTAAGCAGCACGCAAGACTCGAGCCATCCTTTAGGCTTGAAACTGAACTTGGGTGCCAGCATGGGCGTTGCGGTTGAGAGTGCTTATTTCTTGAACGACTACATCGGAGTAGGCGGTAGACTTCGCGTAACGACCATGCCTGTTACTGCTACCGTTGATTTGTCCCATGGGTTCAAATATAATATGTACGCACATGGCCTGCAAGATGATTTAAAAGAGAGATTCGTGAACTTCGTAGGACTGGAATCCAATCATGTAGGCATGTTCGATTTCAGTGCGGGTGTCTATTTCTCTTATCCCCTTACCAGCCGATTACGCTTAGGCAGCAAGGTACTGATTGGCAGAAGACACACGACTGACTATGACATCGATGCCATCACCAATGTTGATGTTGAGGGTCTACGCAATGCCCTCATCCCAATTTCCGCAAATGACAAACAGTATTTTAAGAATCCTGAAGAAAAGGAAGAGTTGACCAAATGGTTAGACAACCTGGGTGATGGACAGGGCATCCATGACGGTAAGTTTTTAACAATCAAGTCGAACAAAACGCCCCTATACAGCACGGGACTCTCCTTGACGTGGGCCTACAAGCATGGCATGTCATTCAAGGCAGATGTCAATTATGACTACGCTGAACCCGAATACACGTATGAACTGAGGAACCGTGTGCAAGAATCACAGGATGGCACACGAACTTATCTTACTGACACCTTTAAACGTCGAACCCCCATACACCAACCCAGCTTTTCATTCGGTATGGCATTTAATTTTTAACCCTGGTTACAGTCGACTGAACATGAGGAATCGCTCCCCTATCATGCAATAGCGATCAAAACGCCGTGGGCGATTCCTGGTACAACAGGATGGACTAATCCATTGAAAACCCCATCTAAGCATCACCTTTCTATCAAAAGATATGCTCGTTGGTCCTATACAAATCATGACTGCCAACGTTACTGAATTTTCTTGACAACGTACACGTTCATATTTCGCGTATTTGCAAACAAACATGCCGGGTGTTGCAAATACGGCAAGCATGAGCATTCTTTGTATATAGTTCATACACAACAGCTTGCGAGTCTTCCTTATGTTTTATCTACCTATCAACATCTTTTTTTCTGGCAAAAGCATTGAATTAAGCAAGGAATTCACATGCTTTTGGCGAGCAATAAGCTACAACTTGCCAAGCGAAATGATGTTTATTCAGCGAAAAACTCATTAACATTGCAGCAAAAACACGATTTTTCAGCGTCGTTGATACCTTGTTTGCATCCTCCGTGCCTATTGTTTTTCTCTAAATTGAGCGTGCTGAAGGGCCATTTTAAGGACTAAAAGTGAGCAAAATAATGAACAAATGTTCGCTCAGTTCTCTTGCGCTGGTGCGATTCATCACATTCCGTTAGCTGAACAATCCATATTTCGCCATTCAAAACATTCTGGTTTTCAAAGTGGGAAAATATGTAAGAAATATTTGCAAACTTAAAATTATTCACTACATTTGCGACAAATCTACTAACTTAAAACACATTAAAACCATGAACATTCCGATTGTTTTTTGGCTTGTACCAGTAGCTTCAATCATTGCATTGGCCATGGCCTGGTATTTCTTTAGTAACATGATGAAGGCCGATGAAGGTACCCCACGCATGCGTGAAATTGCTCTACACGTTCGTAAAGGAGCCATGGCCTATCTTAAACAACAATACAAGGTTGTTGGTTATGTCTTTATCGCATTGGCACTGTTATTTGCATTCATGGCGTATGTGCTGAAAGTTCAGAACCCATGGGTTCCCTTTGCATTCCTTACTGGTGGATTCTTTAGCGGACTCTGTGGGTTCTTTGGCATGAAAACTGCATCATACGCCTCTGGTCGAACGGCTAACGCAGCACGAAAGAGCTTGAACCAAGGTTTACAGATTGCGTTTCGCTCGGGCGCTGTGATGGGACTTGTGGTGGTAGGCCTTGGACTATTGGACATTGCCGTCTGGTTTATGATACTTTCGGTGTTTTACACAGGCAACAACATGGCTCTCATCACCATCACCACAACCATGCTTACCTTTGGTATGGGTGCCTCAACCCAAGCACTGTTTGCACGTGTTGGTGGAGGTATCTATACCAAAGCAGCCGACGTTGGAGCTGATTTGGTGGGCAAGGTAGAGCAAGATATTCCTGAAGACGACCCTCGAAATCCCGCAACCATTGCCGACAATGTAGGTGATAACGTAGGAGATGTGGCTGGTATGGGTGCTGACTTGTATGAAAGCTACTGCGGAAGCATTCTTTCAACGGCTGCACTGGGTGCCACTGCCTTTGCGGCAAGCGGTGAAATGCAAATGAAAGCAGTAGTGGCGCCCATGATTATTGCTGCCGTGGGTATATTCTTAAGTTTGGCTGGTATCTTCATGGTGCGTACGAAGGAAGAGGCTACCATGAAGGATTTGCTGAAGTCATTGAGCCTTGGTACCAACTTTTCGGCCGTGCTGATTGCCATCGCAACGTTCGTCATTCTCTATCTCTTAGGAATTAACAATTGGTTAGGCATTAGTTGCTCGGTTATATCGGGTCTTGCTGCAGGTGTCATCATCGGCCAAGCCACCGAATATTACACCTCACACAGCTACAAGCCAACCAAAGAGATTGCAGCTGCTTCGCAAACAGGTGCGGCTACCGTGATAATCAAGGGCATTGGAACAGGAATGATAAGTACCTGCATTCCTGTGGTAACCATATCGGTAGCCATTATGCTGAGCTATCTCTGTGCCAACGGATTTGATATGAGTATGAGTGCCGAATCTATCAGTCATGGACTGTATGGTATTGGCATTGCGGCAGTAGGCATGCTTTCTACCTTAGGCATTACCTTGGCTACGGATGCCTATGGCCCCATTGCAGACAATGCAGGTGGTAACGCTGAAATGAGCGAACTGGGCGAAGAAGTGAGAGAACGCACCGATGCTCTCGACGCTTTGGGTAACACCACGGCAGCCACTGGTAAGGGATTTGCCATCGGATCGGCTGCACTGACAGCATTGGCGCTTTTGGCATCCTATATAGAAGAGGTGAAAATAGCCATGGTCAGAATGGTTGACGAGGGGCATCAATTTGTAAATGCCGCCGGCAATGGATTTACACCCAACACGGCAACCATGTCAGATTTCATGGATTTCTTCCAAGTGAACCTGATGAACCCACGCGTTTTGGTAGGTGCTTTCATTGGTGCCATGGCTGCATACTTATTCTGCGGACTCACCATGGGGGCTGTAGGTAGAGCGGCAGGTGCGATGGTTGATGAGGTTCGTCGACAATTCCGAGAAATCAAAGGTATTTTAGAGGGCAAAGCTACTCCCGACTATAGCAGGTGTGTGGAGATTAGTACCAAGTCGGCACAACGCGAGATGCTGTTACCATCCATATTGGCTATAGCCATTCCTATCGTTGTTGGCATCGTATTAGGTGTCGCAGGCGTGTTAGGTTTGTTAGTAGGCGGATTGTCTGCAGGCTTTACGCTGGCCATATTCATGGCAAACGCAGGTGGCGCATGGGATAATGCCAAGAAGATGGTTGAAGAAGGTAACTTCGGTGGCAAGGGCTCGACATGTCATAAGGCTACCGTTGTTGGCGATACCGTAGGTGATCCTTTTAAAGACACCAGCGGACCAAGCTTGAATATTCTGATTAAGTTGATGTCGATGGTCAGCATCGTGATGGCTGGACTAACAGCTGCTCTGATTTAAACACATAGAACATCAATGCTTGAAAATTGCCCCAAGAAACTCAGTCAATGACATAAAATTGGATGAGTTTCTTGGGGTAATTCGTGTTTGCAAAGAATATTTCATTACCTTTGCAACAGAAACAATAACAACGATAATGCCAGAACATAACCCTAATCAATCTACACCGAGAGATGGAGATCATGGACATCATTCTCATTCTCAGCACCATCACCATCGAAGAACCTACGAATCATCACAGTTAAAAAACAACAATCGTTTTTCTAAGAAACGAAGAAAAATGATTAGTAACGTTCTGTTCATTTCCTTATCCATCGTTGCAGCACTCATCATGATAGCTGTCATCTGGTTGTACACCGTTGAATAATACCACATGAATCATGTTGAATGATGTAGAATAGATATCTAATCATCAAGATAAAAAGGCGTTTCGAAGCATGATGTTCGAAACGCCTTTTCATTTAATGGTGTTATTTGACTAACAAACTTTCTCCAATCGCTTCATGACAGAGAACATGAACAAAGCAGAAAGCAAGCAGACACCAATGAATACAGACCAAACAGCCCATACAGGTAAGTCACCCCAAAGATATCCACCTACACTCACCAACAAGTTACCAATAGCGGTAGCAGCAAACCAACCACCCATCATGGCACCCTTGAGCTTGGGAGGTGCAACCTTGCTCACAAAACTAATTCCCATCGGACTTAACAACAATTCACCGAATGTCAATACCAAATAAGTACTAATCAACCAGTTGGCTGATGCGTAACTGGCTGTTCCTGCCTCGGCAGCCACTGCCTGTTCATTAGGAGTGAGCAAGCCTTGTGAACCAATAATCATGATGGTATAGGCAAATGCAGCAATCACCATACCATAAGCTATCTTACGTGGAGCAGAAGGTTCTTTGCCCTTGGCAGCCAACGAACCGAAGATGGCCATGCTGACTGGTGTCAGGGCAACTACATAGAATGGGTTGAATTGTTGGAAAATAGGTGCACTCACGTCAATAGCTTCTTCTACTTGCGTGTACTTATAAATCAACACAGCGATTGCTGCCACGATGACAGCTAAAGAAATTCCCTTAGCTTTCTGTGCTCTTGACTGGAAGAATGAGAATCCTGCATAGACAATAAAGATAATCATCACAAGATTCACAACATCGAACGCCATGCTCTGAACGCCAGAAGAGGTTTTTTGAGTAAACTCATTGGCAAAGTAAGTCAGGGTGAGTCCGTTCTGGTGGAATGACATCCAGAAGAAAATAACTACAGCAAACACCAACAATAGTGCCACTACTCTATCCCTTACATCTTTCTTGCTCAATTCCTCGGTCTCGATGGCTTTCCCATCATCTGTCTTGGCTGCCGTGCCATTTCCTTCCACATGACGGAACGTTGAACGGAAACCATAATATATAGCCATAGAAATAATCAAGGATACACATGCTACGGCGAAGGAGAAATGGTAAGCATCGTTCTCGGCATAACCAACAGACTCGGCCCACTCCTTAATGCGTACAGCTGCCGTTGGTGCGAACAAAGCACCAATATTGATAGCCATATAGAAGATGGAGAAAGCTGAATCGCGCTTGTCGGCATACTTTGGATCATCGTAAAGGTTACCTACCATTACTTGCAAGTTGCCTTTGAACAAGCCTGTACCAAAGCTGATGAACAGCAAAGCCAGTAACATTACCAAGAGTGCAAACGTCTCACCGCCCAATGGGATGGATAAGAACAGGTATCCCAGGAACATCACCACAATGCCAATGGTGACCATCTTGCCAAAACCAAACTTGTCGGCAAGCACACCACCCACTAATGGGAGGAAGTAAACCAGTCCAAGAAACACACTGTAAATCATACCAGCCGT
Organism: Prevotella sp. BV3P1; assembly: GCF_000479005.1. Taxonomy (GTDB): domain Bacteria; phylum Bacteroidota; class Bacteroidia; order Bacteroidales; family Bacteroidaceae; genus Prevotella. Next base: position 24,733 of record NZ_AWXC01000062.1, read on the forward strand.
ACCAGGATCCAATCCAAAGTTAGCTCTTAAAAACAATACAAACACGGCAATCATGGTGTAATAACCAAATCGTTCGCCTGTGTTGGCCAGTGCCAAAGCAAAAAGGCCTTTAGGTTGATTTTCAAACATAAGCTTATTTTTTATTATTGGTTTTAGTTATGTCAAAAAGATAAGACAGCTTTACTACAATGTTAGACAAGTTGGACTTGGCAAAATAATCTCTTTTGGTATCACCATAGATATTTGCCAACCCATAATAATAACGCGCATCAAGCAAGAGATGCCCAACCTTTGGTAACGAATACTCCACCCCGATGCCTGCCACAATTCCATAATCAAACTTGTGTTCCACGGGCATGCTGTATTGTGTTGTTTCTTTATTGGCTCTATCATTCAGGTTTGCATGGTCCAAGTCAAAGTTTAGACTGGTATTTTCATTCAGCATATAACCGAACTGGGGACCAGCTTGAAAGAAAAATTGAAAACCTCTGCCCTCTTTTCCCCATGCCAAATGGGCGAAAACGGGTACTTGCATATAGTTAATGGTTCTGCTATATTCTTCGGTGAGACCTGTTTCACTGTTCACAACCGGTTGATCTTTCAAGTCAACTATATTTTCTTTCCATCCACCTTGTGTAAAGTTCACCTCAGCATAAATGGAACAAATGGTTTTGAAATACTTCTCTGATGTATAACGTAACGTGAGTCCTCCTGTCATACCACCATGCAAGCCTTGCGTCACTTTGGGTACGAAGCCGGCATTACTGAGGACATAGCCGCCATTCACGCCCACAGCAAACTCGTTACGATAGTTGCCTACTTGGGCAAAAAGCCACAAAGGAAACAAGATGAACAGTAGAGAAAATACCGATTTTTTCATTTAAAAATCTTTCAAAAGCGATTCATTAATAAGTGATACTCTCGATGGTTCGGTTGCTCTTATAATGAATCAACATGAAATTGGCATTCTGCCTGCCACCGTTAGCGACCTGCTTGAAATGTAATGGAGTTTGCAATGGCGTATGCATATTCTCCGCTTTGCTTCCTGAGAAGTTCATACCATATCGATGAAGTCCCTGACAAAAATAGCTTGCTTGGTCGTAACCTGTTAGTGCAAATCTTGGTAGAGCACCTTGCATCTCTTCCTTAAACCACTGACGATACTTGTATTCAATCCGCTTGGTCTGAGGAGAGAGCGCATTATAATAAGCAACTGTCGGTATATAAGTTTCGTACTTGCAGAAGTAATCGAAGTACACTTTCGTATACATCAGCCACTCTGTGTAACCAAACAACGACACAGACAGTGCGGGATTGGCTGCCTTCAGTCCATCAATCTTTGCCAGAGCCACATTCAGTTCAGGTGAACGGCCGGTGTTCAGAATGACAACATTAGGCTTTGTTAAGCTGAACGACTTTGCAAAAGCTTCCTCGCTCGACTTCAAGTTGGTGATGTTATACTTGATACCTTTGGCTTCCAGCTGCTTTCTTAACGGAAAAGTGAAGATGCCTTTTGTACTCGTAGCATCATTACAGTCAATGAATACCGGATGATGGTTAGGGAAACGATCCAGGTAAGCACGTATGGCGTCTTGTGCTTGACTGTCTGCCGACTGATATATTTGGAATATCTGAGGATTATTGGCCACCTCATCACCTTCGATAGAGAACGGAATGACCATTTTAATTCCAAACTTCTTGCAAAAATCTCCCAGATGTTTCACTTGCTTGGTGTATAACGGACCGAAAATAATGTCACAACTTTTGGCATTCGGATCCAACAACGTTTGGCGGATGTCAACATCAATCGGAACATTCCACGCATGGATATCGGTCGAAATGCCCTTTGCCTTTAAATCATCACATGCCAGCAACATGCCACGATAATACTCCACCATTCTCCTGCCATCACCATCAACATCGTGCAAAGGTAGCATCACACCGATGCGAATGGCACGCTTGGTAATGTCCATATTGCTAACCGATTGAGGTTTGGCAGATGCTTTTGTCGCAGGTGTTTGTGTCTTGACCGACCTTGTTGTCGCAGCAGTCTGATTCTTAACAAATGGTATGAAAACGGTATCCCCTTTCTTTAACTCATATCCTTCTTTTTTCATTTCAGGATTGGCATCCATCAAATCAGGAACGGAAATACCATATTTTCGAGCAATACCGAATACGGTATCTTTCTTTTTAGCTTCATATATGTCACGCCATTGGTTAACTTGCGCAATGGATTCAATGCTGAAAAGCATTAAAATTGCAAGTAATATATTTTCAAATATAGATTTCATGTTCATCGTTTTCATCCTTATTTAACTGCAAAAATACAAAAAAATATTCAACACCTCACTATTAGTCATGAATCTTTTACTATCTTTGTCTTCGGATTGCACCATTCTCATTGTTCAAAACGAATCAAAAATGAAAATTAAGACAGCCCTATTCATCCTCTTGCTGCTAACCTCTTTGCACATTATAGCACAAGAGACACCCACGATAAGTCCATCTGCCGTCTTCACAACAGTAGATGGCGAAACGAGTGAGGCGGTCACCGAATTTAGTGGTTCAGCACCTTTACAGGCCAAATTTTCTGCAAATGTAGCAAACCAAGGCGACTGGAACGCTTATTACGAATGGCGATTTGCCCTTGAAGGTGAAGAGAAACCATATCTCATACGCTACGAACAAGATACTGAAGCGACTTTCACCAAGGCAGGGTCGCATCGAGTTGTGCTCTACGCCATCTTCACTCATGACACTGACTCGGTGAAGTATACGGAGGAATATTGGGCTGACGCATCACCGATAACTGTTTCTATTTCAGAAAGTAAGCTGGAAATGCCTAATGCTTTTTCTCCTAATGGTGATGGCATCAATGACATCTATAAAGCCAAAGACGGCTGGCAAAGTCTGACAGAGTTCAAGGCATACATTTTTAACCGGTGGGGACAAAAGTTGTTCGAGTGGACAAATCCAGCCGATGGTTGGAATGGAAAGTTCCAAGGCAAAGACGTGAAGCAAGGCGTTTACTTCTGTTTAGTCAAAGCAAAGGGTGCCGACGGAAGAACCTTCAACATCAAAACAGACGTGAATTTACTGAGAGGATACAATGAAGATGGTGGCACCAAGATGGGTAAATAAAACAATTTAGGAAGCAACAAGATACAAATGACTCGCGAAGACGAAAAGATTAATATATGGGGTGCACGCGTACACAATCTTAAGAACATCGATGTAGAGATTCCACGCAATGCACTCACCGTTATTACAGGCTTATCAGGTTCAGGAAAATCATCCTTGGCATTCGACACTATTTTTGCCGAAGGACAACGAAGGTATATCGAAACGTTCTCGGCATACGCCAGAAACTTCCTCGGTAACCTGGAAAGACCCGACGTAGATAAAATCACAGGACTATCTCCTGTCATCAGCATCGAGCAGAAAACCACCAATAAAAGTCCCCGCTCTACTGTAGGTACAACCACTGAAATATACGACTACCTGCGCCTTCTCTATGCCCGAGCCGGTACGGCATACAGCTATCTGTCGGGTGAAAAAATGATAAAATACACCGAGGAGAAGGTTATTGAGATGATTCTCAACGACTATGCGGACAAGCGCATCTATATTTTGGCTCCCTTGGTAAAGCAAAGAAAAGGCCACTATCGCGAACTTTTCGAGAGTATGCGGCGCAAAGGCTATCTTTATATGCGGGTAGATGGAGAAATCACGGAGATTGTTCGCGGCATGAAGGTTGACCGGTACAAGAACCACAACATTGAGGTGGTGATCGACAAGTTGCAGGTGCGTGGCAAAGATGATGAGCGACTGAAGAAAACAGTACAGATAGCCATGAGGCAAGGCGACGGTGTCATCATGATTATGGACAAAGAAACGGGCGAGATACGCAACTTCTCTAAACGCCTCATGGACCCCGTCAGCGGCATTTCATACGGTGAACCAGCGCCCAACATTTTCTCTTTCAACTCGCCAGAGGGTGCCTGTCAGCGTTGCAAAGGTTTGGGCTATGTCAACGAGATTGACCTTTCAAAAGTCATTCCGAATGATAAACTTAGCATACATGATGGTGCCATCGTTCCATTGGGTAAATACAAGAACCAGATGATATTCTGGCAAATCGATGCCATCTTGCACAAATACGACCTGACACTCAAAACTCCATTCAAAGACATACCGCAGGATGTGGTTGACGAAATACTTTACGGAAGCCTTGAAAACATCAAGATTTCCAAAGACTTAGTTCGTACCAGCAGTGACTATTTTGTGACTTTTGAAGGCATCATCAAATACCTGCGTACGGTCATGGAGAATGATGATTCGACAGCCGGGCAAAAATGGGCAGACCAGTTTCTTGCCACGACCACTTGTCCTGAATGCAACGGGATGAGGCTCAAGCGAGAATCGTTGTCGTACAAGATATGGAACCGAAACATTTCAGAGATTGCCAACCTCGACATCACCGAACTGAAAGAGTGGCTCGACCATGTGGAGGAACATCTGGACAAACAGCAAAGAGCCATTGCTACAGAGATAGTGAAGGAATTGAGAGCACGCGTGAGCTTCTTACTGGAAGTTGGTCTCGACTATCTTTCACTCAACCGCGCATCTGCCTCTTTGTCCGGAGGCGAGAGCCAGCGCATCAGACTGGCCACTCAAATTGGCTCACAACTGGTCAATGTGCTGTATATTCTCGACGAACCCAGCATTGGTTTGCACCAAAGAGATAACGAACGGCTCATCCACTCACTGAAAGAATTACGCGACATGGGCAACTCTGTCATTGTCGTGGAACACGATAAAGACATGATGTTGGCTGCCGATTACATTATAGACATTGGCCCAAAGGCTGGACGCAAAGGAGGTGAGGTTGTCTTTCAAGGCACTCCGCAGCAAATGCTCCAGCAACATACCATCACGGCCGATTATCTAAATGGTAAACGAGCCATTGAGTTACCCGCGAAACGGCGCGAAGGCAACGGCAAAAGCATTTGGGTAAAGGGAGCAAAAGGTAACAACCTGAAGGACATTGACGTGGAGTTTCCGCTTGGAAAACTCATTGTCGTCACGGGTGTGTCTGGCTCTGGCAAGTCCACTCTCATCAACGAAACGCTGCAACCCATACTGTCGAAGCATTTTTATCGTTCGCTGAAAAAGCCTATGCCGTACGATTCGATAGAAGGCATCGACTATATAGATAAGGTGGTGGATGTAGATCAAAGTCCGTTAGGGCGAACTCCTCGCAGCAACCCAGCCACCTATACGGGCGTGTTCAGTGACATTCGGTCGCTCTTCGTCAACCTACCTGAGGCTAAAATACGTGGTTACAAACCTGGACGCTTTTCGTTTAACGTGAAAGGTGGACGATGTGAGGCCTGCGGTGGCAATGGTTACAAGACGATAGAAATGAACTTTCTGCCCGATGTGATGGTGCCATGCGAGGTTTGCCATGGCAAACGCTACAACCGCGAGACACTTGAAGTGAGATATAAGGGCAAAAGCATTGCCGACGTGCTGGATATGACCATCAATCAGGCAGTAGAATTTTTCGATGCCGTGCCTAACATTCTACACAAAATCAAAACCATTCAGGATGTTGGCTTAGGCTACATCAAATTGGGACAGCCCTCCACTACCCTTTCGGGCGGTGAGAGTCAGCGGGTGAAGTTGGCTACCGAATTATCTAAACGCGACACGGGAAAAACGCTGTACATCCTTGATGAGCCAACCACAGGACTGCACTTCGAGGACATCCGCATCTTGATGGACGTGCTTCAACAATTGGTTGATCGCGGTAACACGGTTATCATCATCGAACACAACCTGGATGTCATCAAGTTGGCCGATTACATCATTGACATGGGACCAGAGGGTGGACGTGGCGGCGGCATGGTTTTAACCACGGGAACGCCTGAAGAAGTGGCCAAAAGCCGTAAAGGACACACCCCAAAATTCTTAAAACAAGAACTTAAAGGCTAACCCCTCTTCCGAGAGAGCCAGCCTAATTTCATGGAAGCAGGCACGTGCCCGCTTCCATATTTTATTATACCTAAATATTACAAATATTTTGGAGACTCACCGTATTGATTGGCCTCTATATCTGAATCTTGGCAGCACCAAACAATCAATAAGATACTTCCAATCAACGGAATGATTCCCCAAAGAATATTCCAACCGCTTTTGTTAATGTCATGCAAGCGACGAACTGTAACAGCTAAATTGGGTAAGAACAATACGAGTGCCGCAATACAATAAATCGCTCCGTAAAAGGCGTACTCAATGGTGATGCCAAAAAGGCTATCCAATACAGCAGCTGCAATTAAAACCAAACTGTAAAACAACACGAACCACCAATACTCTGACCGGCGCGCACGCCCCTTAAAGGTTGCATACTTGTTAAAAACTTGACGAACGGCATCGGTAAACGACAGCTTGGGCGATGCCTCACGAATAGAATTTTGTTCCATAGTTTTATTTTTTAATAGGTACAATTTCATTATACCCTGGTTATTAAGATGTTTAAAGAACAACAGAAGTTTAAAATTTTACTTTTATTAAAAGTGCTTTGCAATATAGCTATACACGCATTCTCTTAGGACAAAGTTAGCTTTAAATATTCAATATAACAACTCTTTAACTCAAAATTTTTAAAGAAAAAAGCATCAATTAGCTGGAGTAAATACATATTAATTCTGACAGTGTACTATTCGTATTCGAGATTTCACAAGTACCGATCTACTGCCTTCATATTGTCGTCCTTTCAATAGCCATGAGTTTGGTCATCAATCTACATGACTTTAGCGTTCAATCTGTATGACTTTGGATACCAATTAGCATGAGTTTACCTGAGGTAGAATACATGCCTGTTATTAAGGGTGTTCACGCAACGAAAAAAGTCCCTACCCGATGGTATTTCAAATACCAAAGGTTAGGGACTTTATTTATGTATATATTCGTAAAACTACGAAATGGCTACCGAAGCCGCATGTATCCAATCGAATACCATGTAGCACACGCCAAACAACACTACACCGGCTGTGCATACAGCCAATGCCAACTTGGTATTGGCGTGGCTCTTGAACGTGGGCAACGGATTTTCACTTTTCTTGATGTACATCGCCTTCACTATCAAGAGATAATAATACAAGGAGATGACCGTATTGATTAACGCGATGAACAACACAATGTACGCCCATGCCCCTACTGAAGTGCTTAAATCGGCATCCTGCACGGCTGCCATAAAGATAAAGAACTTAGAGAACATTCCCGCAAATGGTGGAATACCGCCCAACGAGAACAACGCCAAGGTCATGAGGAACGCCAGCTTGGGGTTGGTTTGGTAAAAACCATTGTAACTGTCCATCATCACCGTACCGTTGTTATGTTCCTCTACCGCACTGATAATGGTAAACACTGCCATGTTGGCTACCACGTAAATCAACACATAGAAGCTCAATGCAGTGACACTCAACGCCGAGTTACCAGCAATCGCCAAAACAATATAACCTGCCTGAGAGATAGAACTGAACGCCATGAAGCGTTTCAGGTTGGTTTGACGAATGGCGAACAAGTTGGCTACCGTGATTGACAACACAATAACGATGTACAACAAATATTGCCAATAGATGACCATGGGGGCAAAAACTTTCATCAAGATAGTGCAAAGGGCAAAAGCTGCTGCACCTTTACTCACTACCGAGAGATAGCCAGTAACGGTGGTTGGCGCACCTTGGTACGAGTCGGCTGTCCAGAAATGGAAAGGCACCAAGCTAATCTTAAAGCCCAATCCACTGAAAAAGAACACCATGCCAAGAATGGTAAACGGTGTGGCAGTGAGCTGAGTGGCAATGTCTTCAAAGTAAAGCGTGCCTACCGCACCATAGATAAAGCTGATACCGTAGAGCATCACTCCACTTGAGAAGGTGGCTGTCAATATGAATTTGGCTCCTGCTTCGGCTGAGTCGTGACGATATTTGTCAAACGCAACCAAGCAAGCCATAGGTACGCTCGCCATTTCCAAGCCCAAGAAAAAGAGCAAGAAATGGTTGGCACTTACCATCATGTTCATTCCCAACAGCGTTGCTATCACCAATAAGTAGAACTCTCCCTCCTTAAAAGCGGTATCGGGACGCGACAACCATTCTTTGGACTGAATGAGAACGATGAGCGTTCCAAAAGCCAAAATCGTCTTGATCACCCCAATGGCAGGCGTAGCGATGTACATTCCTCCAAAAACAGTGTGCGTTTCTATAGGGAACAGGTTGATGAGGATGTGCGCAAACATAAGCAGACAAATCATGGGATTGAACCATGAGCGACGCTTGTCGGTGGGCGCAAGCGTCCTAATCTTCTGCGATGTAGCAAAGTCGACAACAAACGTAACCAGCAAAAGCACCACTAAGGTGACCTCTGGCATCATATATAGGAATTGACTGTAATTCATCTTCTTCTAAACTTTAGTGTATTATATTGAGTAGGATAGGTCCTACGGCATCATTGATGACATTGCTTGCCCACAGAGGTGCGATACCTAAGCCAGCTACACAGAATATCAAACACATCACAGCCACACGTTCGTCCCATGTAGCATCAGTGAGTTGCTCAAAATGAGGATTGGCTACCTTCTGATAAAGTATCTTTCCAACAACACGCAAGATATAAACTGCGGTGACAACAATGGAGGTACAAGCGATAATAGTAGCGGTGCGGTGAAAGGTGTCGTTATTGGCAAACGAGCCTACAAAGATAGTCATCTCCGCAACGAAGCCCGAGAAACCAGGTAATCCCAAGTTCGCCAAACCTGCCACTACATAACCTACACCCAAGAAAGGCATGATTTTCATCAATCCGCCCAACTGACGAACATCACGAGTATGCGTACGTCCGTAAATCATACCAATGAGCGCAAAGAACAAAGCGGTCATCAAACCGTGCGAGAGCATTTGGAGAATGGCTCCCGTACAAGCGGTTTTGGTCATCATCAACAGGGCGAACAACACCAAACCACAGTGACTTACCGAAGAATAGGCGTTGATATATTTCAAGTCGGTTTGCACACAAGCCGAGAGAGCACCATAGACAACAGAGATGGTGGTGAGGATAAGGAAGATCCAAGCCAACTCTTGTGCCGCCTCGGGCAACAAGAACATAGCGATGCGAAAACAACCGTAGCCTCCCAACTTCATCAACACACCAGCATGGAGCATAGAAACAGCGGTGGGTGCTGAAGCATGTCCATCGGGTGACCATGTGTGGAAAGGAAACAAAGCGCCTAACACACCGAAGCCAATGAATATCAATGGGAAAAATATCTTCTGAACATCAACAGGGATATTGTGCAGGGCAGCAATCTCAAGCACGTTCATCGTGGTGGCTCCACTATAGAAATAAATGCCCAAGATACCGATAATCAGCAAGGCACTTCCGCCCATGAGCATCAACGTCAACTTCATAGCGGCATATTCTTTAGGACCACTACCCCATACACCTATAAGCAGATACATCGGGATAAGTGCCACCTCGTAGAACATGAACATGGTAAATAAATCGATAGAGATAAAGAAGCCAAACACACCAATGCTCAACAAGGTAAACCAAAGGAAGTATTCTTTAGTCATGGGCTTGAGCTGCCAAGAGGCAAAGGTACCCGTAAAGACGATGATACTCGATAAGAGCAACATGACAACCGAGATACCATCCACTCCTACCGTGTAGGCTATGTTGAGCGGTTTGAACCAAGGTGCACTGTACATAAACAGCATGGCTTCGGTATTTCCTGCTTGACGCATTTGGATAAATGCAATAGTAAGCCAAACAGAGAGTGCCAGCAAAGCGGTAGAGCCAGCCACCATGACACCACGTACTTGACGGATGTTGCGAGCCAACCAAAGCCCGAACAACATCAAGACGGGAATAACGACGAATAATGTTAATATACTCATTTTTGTATTTTATTCATTAAATCTTTCTAACTAAAGCATTACAGCAAGCAGATCAATGCCAACGTCAATGCTACACTACCTGTAAGGAACCAAATGGCATATTGTCTCACATCGCCACTCTGCCAAGGTCGGATGCTTTCGCCTGCCTCCTGAGTACCCCATGCCAAGAAGTTAAAGAAGCCATCAATAACATGACGGTCGAACCAAGCAATGGGACGACTAACACAACGGAAGATAATTTTGTGTGTCACAAACTGCCAAACCTCGTCCATATAGAAACGTTTGTAAGCAGCGCGGTGCAAGGTAGGGAAAGTACTTGCCAACTTGTCTGCCACTGGCGTTTTCTCTCCTTTATACATAAAGGTAGCAAGACCGATGGCAAGCAATGCCAATACGGTACTGGTAATCGCCACTGACCAGTTGGTATGCGTATTAAACCCAATGCCGTTGGCAGACACCAACTGTCCTGCACGTGTCCCCCAAAGGAAGACGGTACAAGTGATGAGCGACAAGAATATCAACGGAAAGGTCATTACTGCAGGAGCTTCGTGAGGCGCATGCACGTTGGGTTCGCCCTGATGTGACTCGTAATAGCTCTTGCCCCAGAAGATAACGTAATACAAACGGAACATATAGAAGGCGGTCATCATGGCAATACCGCTCATCACCATTCCCATGACGGGGTGAAAGTTGTAACAAGCCACCAATATCTCATCCTTTGAATAGAATCCAGAGAAAGGTGGAATGCCCGAAATAGCAAGACATGAAATCAAGAACGTAATGTGGGTGATGGGCATGTACTTGCGAAGTCCTCCCATATAATACTTCTCATTGGAGTGTACGGCATGAATCACACATCCTGCACCCAAGAACAAACAAGCCTTGAACATGGCATGCGTAAACAGATGGAACATGCTTGCCATATATCCTAAGCCTTGTACGTCGGCATATTCTTCGGTCATTGCTACCGCACCTGTGGTAGGATCGGGTAAGCAAACGCCCAAAGCAACGAGCATAAAACCTATCTGCGAAATGGTTGAGAATGCCAAGACACGCTTGATGTCACTCTGTGCGCACGCCACGGCAGCTGCATAAAAGGCGGTAAAGGCAGCAATATAAGCAATCCAATGCAACTGCTCGGGCGCATATTCCACGAACAAGGGGAACATACTTGCCACCAAATACACACCTGCCACCACCATCGTAGCAGCGTGAATCAATGCAGAAACTGGAGTTGGACCTTCCATGGCATCAGGCAACCAAATGTGTAAAGGGAACATGGCTGATTTACCTGCACCACCAATAAACATCAGGAACAGCGCTAACGGCATCACCCAAGCGGCATGAGCAGCATGAGTTGCCAATTCTGGCGTAGCAGTTAAATCGTAATTGAATGTACCTACATAGAAGCTATAAAACAGGATACCGATTAAAAAGAACAAATCGGCAAAGCGTGTCACAATGAAAGCTTTCTTAGAAGCCGCCACAGCTGTGTGCATGGGATAATAGAAACCGATGAGCAGGTAAGAGCTAACGCCCACCAACTCCCAAAACAAATACATCTGGAAAATATTGGTTGCCACTACCAAGCCCAACATTGACATGGTGAAGAGCGAAAGGAAAGCATAATAACGCTGAAAACCTTTCTCTCCGTGCATATAGCCAAAGGAATAGATGTGCACCATGAAACTGACCGTAGAGATAACCACTAACATCATCACAGAAATAGGTGTCAACCTAAAACCGATGTTAAAGGTAAGCAGTTCGGTAAACTTCAACCACGTAATATTAAAAGGTGTAATGGTGGGATATAATCCGTCAACGCCACGCCCTACGCCTATAAAATATTCATAAGCGGTGTAGCAAGAAAGACAGAACACCGTACCAAGCACCACGGTGCCAATGAGTCCAGCCACCTTATGACTCATCTTCATACCCAACAGTCCAAGTATCAGGAAACTGAGTGCAGGTAGAAGAAGTATTAAATATACATAACTGTAATCCATCATCTTATAATTTCATATTTTCAATACTGTTCACCTGATCACTACCAAAGTTTCGGTAAACGTTTATAATAATGGCAATCGCCACCGCTGTCTCGGCAGCACTGATGCCAATGGAGAACAACGTGAAGAAAAAGCCCTCCAACTGTTCGGGGAACAGGATGCGGTTAAATACAGCAAAGTTGATGTCTGCGGAGTTAAGAACCAACTCTACGGAGATTAACATTGCCAACAAATTTCGACGAGTAACGAAGCCAAATACGCCAATAAAAAACAATAGCGCACTCAGACCTATCAAACATTCAACGGGTATCATTTATCATCCTCCTTTCTGGCAATCAACAAACCGCCAATGATACATGCCAACAAGAACACAGAAATGAGTTCAAAGGGCAAAACATACTGATATTTTTCAGAGCCTACCAATGCTTGTCCAATGACATTCATCGGGACTTCTGCATCGGCAACCTGCGTTGCTTGATGAATAAACTGATTCTTCACCAAGACACCTATCACGGTAGCCAGTCCTATCAATGAGAGCAAAGCCCCCTGAATGACGCGTGAACCTTTGAGATGTTCTACTAATCCTTGGAGCGTACGCTTGGATACCAACTGTATTGCAAAGATATAGAGTATCGTGATGCCCCCTGCATAAATAGCAATCTGTGCTGCTCCCAAATATGTATATCCTAAAAGGAAATAGATACCTGCAACACCAAATAAAACAAATATCAGAAAGGTAGCCGCCCGCATAATCCTTTTTGTTAGTACACACATGATGGCAGAGCCCAAGATGACGACTGCCAAAATGCAAAACATGATTAAATTAGCCATATACGTTACTACTTTTATTTGGTTTTGGTATTAAATTGTCCAATGGTCAGCGGTGCCCCACCGTCTATCAAGCCTGGCAAACTTCCGCCTTGATACACTTCCTTGTCAAGGTGCATGGTCAAGGAATCTCGCTCGAACACACTGTTTTCAAAGTCGTTGGTAAACTCAATGGCGTTGAAGTTGCAAGAGTTGACACAGAGTTGGCAGAACATACAATCGCCTAATTTGTACTGATAGTCTACCAATTGTTTCTTTTTCTTGCCCGTCTCTTCGTTGACAACCATTTCACTCTTAATGAGTATGGTCTCATTGGGACATGCTTTCTCGCACATAGTGCACGCTACACAGTTGTGAGTGCCGTCTTCGTTACGCTTAAACACTAAGCGTCCGCGGTGACGTTGAGCCACATGCAGTGTCGTCTTGCGATTCTCTGGATATTGTTCGGTGCTCTTTGGGGTGAAGTATTCCTTCAAGGTAACCCTCAAACCCGTTACGAGCGACGTGATAGCATACCAGATTCCGCTAAAATATGATTGTTTATTTTCCATCTTACTGAATCTTCAAGAAATGAAACGATTTAACCGTGGATACCAAAAGCCACACAAATGGTCATCAGTATGAGATTTACCAATGCCAATGGCATGAGATACTTCCACTCTAAAGTTAAGATTTGGTCAATTCTCAAACGTGGGAACGTCCAGCGAATCCACATCAGAAGCCAAACTACAACAAAAGTCTTACCTAAGAACCACACAATGCCTGGAATATAATTCATCACCGCATCGAAGCCTTCGACACCAATATTGAAAGGTGCCCAACCGCCTAAGAACACGGCAGTTGCTAATCCTGCGATGACAAATAGATTGAGGTATTCTGCCAAATAGTAGAAACCAAAGCCCATACCCGAATACTCAGTATGGTATCCAGCAGTCAACTCGCTCTCTGCCTCTGCCAAGTCGAACGGTCCACGGTTCGCTTCAGCATTGCCAGCTACCAAGAACAACAAGAATGCAATGATAGCAGGAAGGTGTCCTTTAATAATTAACCAGTTCCATGGTCCTGTCTGTGCTTCCACAATTCCGCTCATTTGCATCGTTCCCGTCAAGGCAACAGCCGCAATGAGAGTCAGTCCCAAGGTCATTTCATACGAAATCATCTGCACCGCTCCACGCATGGCAGACAGAACAGAATATTTGTTATTTGATCCCCATCCTGCCAAAAAGACGCCTAACACACCAATGCTCGATATGGCAGTCACCAAGAAGATGCCCACGTTAAAATCGAGAATGTGCGCTCCCTTATTCCAAGGAAGGAACGAGAAAGTACCCACTGAGGCAATCACAACAAAGAATGGTGCAATATAATACAAGAATTTGTCGGCCTTGTCAACGGCAAAGATTTCTTTAATGAGCATCTTAAACACGTCGGCAAACACCTGAAGCGTTCCCCAAAAGCCCACACGCATAGGCCCGAGACGACATTGGAAGTAGGCACACACCTTACGTTCCATGAATATCAACACTATCGCCAACAAGGCGTAGGCAGTGAGAATGGCGACACCAACGACAACACATTCAATGAATATCGTCCAAAAATCGTTCAAACCTAAGGTTTGTCGAAGTAGCGTGTCGAACCATGTGGTTACTATACTAAAATCAAACATGATCTATTTAAGTTATTTATATTGAACAAGTTGCTATCATGGAGCAAAGCATTGCTACAAGTTTTCAACTTATATATACCTGCTATCTATCAATATCTGGAATGACAAAGTCGAGCGCCGCACCTGCAGTAACAAGGTCAGCTATCTTTTGTCCTCGTAGCATCTCATCCATCGCAGCAACATGATTCAAGCCCATTGGGCGGAATTTCAAGCGGTAAGGCATCTTGTCTCCTTTAGAATCCAAGTAAACTCCTATTTCGCCACGCGAGCCTTCGCATGAGAAATACCATTGTCCTTCAGGCACTTTGATGATTGGCTTCTGCTTTACATAGAAGTCGCCTGCAGGAATATTATCAATGAGCTGTTCGATGATGCGAATGCTTTGCTTGATTTCCTCAATACGATTGAGGTATCTACCAAACGAATCACAATGCTCGTTGAGAACTTCATCAAACTCCACCTTGTCGTACATGGCATAGGGATGATTCTTGCGCACATCGTTTTTCCAGCCAGAAGCACGTCCAGAAGCACCTGTTACACCATAACTAATGATGTTTTCAAGATTCATGGGCGCAATTCCCTTGAAGCGTTGTTGCATGATGACGTTATCTCCAAACACATCCATGTACTCTTGTAACATGGGTTTGAGATAAGCACACAGTTTCTTGGTGTTATCTACAAAGTTGGGATCGATATCATCCTGGCAACCGCCAATGCGGTAATAGTTTTGGATGAGTCGTCCACCCGTAGTCTCCTCCATGACGTTCAACACGTGTTCGCGGTCGCGCATGCTGTACAAGAAGGCTGTCAAAGCACCCAAATCCTGTGCGCAACAACCTAAATATAGCAAGTGCGAGTCAATACGCTGCAACTCGTCCATGATGGTACGGATGTACTGTATGCGCTCGGTCAGTTCTATCTCCATCGCCTCTTCAATGACGCCCACCAACGCATGGCGGTTCATCATGGCACTGAGGTAATCCATTCGGTCGGTCAACGCCAAGGTTTGAGGATAGGTGTACGCCTCGCACATCTTCTCCATTCCACGGTGGATATATCCAAAATGCGGATAGATGTGCTTCACGGTTTCACCGTCTAACACACTTTGCAAACGAAGTACACCGTGCGTACTGGGGTGTTGAGGACCAATGTTGATCACGAAATCGTTGTCTGTAAACAACGGAACGCGGGTCTCTACCAAGTTACCGTTCTTGTCGAGTGAGTATTGGAACGTGTAATCCAACTCCACATCCTCTTCCAAAGTGTACTGGTTGTTCTCGGGCGAGACATCGAAGTTCTTACGAAGTGGATAGCCCTTGAAATCATTGCGCAAATAAAGACGGCGCATATCCTTATGCCCCAAGAACTTAATACCTAAGAAGTCGTACACTTCACGCTCTAAGATATCGGCAGCCTTCCATAGGTTGGAAACAGTATCGAGTACATACTCCTCCCCTATTTGCTGCGCTATCGCCTTGACCGATGTACGTTCGTGAGTTTGTGTGTTTTCTAAAATATAAATACATCCTAACCCTTCTTCGCCAAAGTCTTCGCCAACAATGGTAACAAGGTAATCGAAATGCTTGTCGTTCTTCAGTTTCGACATCTCTTGTGCCAAGTTACTGAATGCAATTTCTATATTTTCTAATTTCATATCCGATATACCTTATTTAATGTTGATGTTCTAACTCTTCTTGAGGATGAAAGTCTTCGGGAACATGAGTCACTACGATAGGCTTGTTTTCCTTCAGTTTTTGTTGGTACACCTCTGCGTTACTCAATCCGTGTTGGTGAGCCTCTTGCTTATGGTTGACACCTCCGAAGAATTTTTCTACTTTGATTTTGCGCTGCAACTGCATCATGCCATACATGATAGCCTCTGGACGTGGCGGACATCCCGGTATGAAGACATCAACAGGAACAATCTCATCAATTCCTCTTACCACGTGATAACTGCTCTTGAACGGACCGCCAGAAATGGCACATCCACCCACGGCAATAACGTACTTGGGTTCTGCCATTTCATCGTATAGACGTCTAAAAGCAGGTGCCATTTTGTTAGTAATGGTTCCAGCACACATAATCAGATCGGCTTGTCGTGGAGAGTTACGCGTCACCTCAAATCCGAAACGAGCGAAATCGTAACGAGCGCATCCCACTGCCATAAACTCAATACCGCAACAGCTGGTGGCGAAGGTCAAGCTCCAGAGCGAATTGGCACGTCCCCAGTTAATCAATTGGTCCAGCGACCCAGTGACAACGTTCACGCCTCCTTCATGGAGTTCGTCAACAATGCGTTCCAACGATTCGTTGTCCTTAAACTCCCCGTAAGGAATACTCTTGATATACGGTTTCTTTATTTCCATTCCAAAGCTCCTTTCCGCCAAGCATACGCCAAGCCTAAGACAAGTACCATGAGGAAGAAACCGATGCTAACCAAAGCCATAGCTCCAAAATCTCGCACAACTACCGCCCATGGATAGAGCAGTACAGTCTCGATATCGAACATGAGGAAAAGGATAGCGAATAGGTAATAACCAACGTGCATGGGAAGCCACGAAGAACCTCTCGTTGGGATACCACTCTCATAGGGTTCGCCTTTTACCGCATTATACGAGCGCGGACCAATTAACTTTGCGATGACATAAGCTGCCACTACCAAGGTTACGGCCGTCAACAAAACGGTAACGAATAAAGTAAAATTCATAAAAAGTATTATAATTATAATTGTTCTCGCTTTCTGTCGAAACACATACATTTTTACTAATGCGATGCAAAGTTAATCATTATTTTGAGATTTTTTACAAGATATGACAAAAAAAATAGATTAAATTGCTAACTTCAGATTGCAAAATATGATTCTCGAGTGATTGTTTTATTTTCTGAGCAACAATGCACTTGTTTAACTTCCACTAACATCATACAAATAAAAGTAAAAAGTTGATAGTATTTGAAGGCATATAATATTTGAAAATTCTTAACACAAGGCATTAGAAAACTCTCGGATTTTAGGGCAAAATCCTGGCGATATTTTCAATCAACCTCATGGTCGACGGCAAATATGCGAATTTTACAAAATGCTGATATAGATAGACTTACGAACCTGAAAGCAGAAAGAACAGAGGTTAACTCTATGCCTTAGGCATCAAAAAGGGCGAAATTGGCATCTTAGAACCATGCTATAAGGGTGCAAAAGCTATCTTTTAGCACGACTAAAGCATGCAGATATGATGATTAAAGCATAGAAATAAGGTGGTAACTCACTATCTTAACACCTTCAAAAATGCTAAAACAAAGAAAACTCGGACTAATTTTTCTTATTTATCTCAATGCTTTAACAAGGGGAAAGATGCTTAAAAACAAGCATAAAAGTTTACAATATTTACCTCTTCCCATTTTATCACAAATAAATTCAGAGCAAAATCCCTACGCAGGAATTAAGGAAGAAGACAGAAAATGAAGGCTGCGAGCAATCATATCCTGCCTCAAATAGTGTCAAATAAACTTGGCTATGCCCAATAACACTATTTGAGGAGAATTTCAAAATACTATTGCACCAATAGCTTTTTACCGTTTACAATGTAAATGCCTCGAGGCAGATCTGAGAGTTTTTCTGCAAATACACGCTGTCCTGACAGCGTGTAGATTTTATTCTCGCTTGTACGTTTCGCTGTGGTTTCTATCTGCTGTATACCTGTTGTTTTTGTTACTGATTCAATAAGAATTACAGATGAGAGTTCCTCGGCATAGTAAGGATCACCGGCCCCATCAAAGGTATTGTTCTTTGTATTCAACAACCAATAGCCCAGTACCTCAGCATAAGAGTTGGCATGTGTTCCTCTTTTGGATTTTATAAAGAATTTACCAAAAAGATTAAGTACATTTGTGGTTTGGGCTTTTGCACCAGTGCGTGCCTTTTGCAACTCAAGTCTGTTGACATACTCATCCAATTCGTCCGTCACACCGTTCACGGAGAAGTTGGTAAGCCAAGTGGGAGCGGGTGTCATGACAGGGTAACTTAACCACTTGTTATCGATAGTCTTGAAAGCAACTTTTCCATTCTTCAAGACATGAGCCGTGAAACAGGCCGACTCATCAGGCAACTGCCTTGCTGTTACCTCATGGGTAACCAACTTACCATTCAAATAGTCAAGCAAAAAAGTCTTTTGGGGGTTATGGTCAAAAAACTTAATGGTGTAGCGTTTGCCATGCTCTGGCTTTTCTACATCATCATCGTCAAGATATGCCTGTCTGGCTGTTTCCAATTCTTCCTTGGTATAGTTTTTCGGTGCATCACAAATTTTTCTAAGGGCGATACGACTTTGAGCATTTGCCTTTGGGTATCCTACACCCTTAAAAGTCAGCAACAACTTTGGCAATATCAAATCGTTTGGTTGTATCACGTTACCACTTTCTGTCGAACGGGTAGTCACTGCATCGTAAACGATATTTAGATCAGACTTTATCTCTTTGGTTGTTGCTTCTTGTATGCCGATGTCATGACCTGCTGCAAATACAGCATTCCATTTGATTGCAAAATATAGAAGGATAGCGCAAAATAATTGTAATTTTGTGTTCATAAATAAAAAAAAGTTGTTGTTAATTGATATAATTATTCAAATCGTCTGCAAAAGTAGCTATTTTTTCCAAAATATCATGCAAATAAAAATAAAATTTTAAACTGAATATTGCAAAATATTCAGCAAAATAAATATTTCCTAACTACAACACAAGTATCAAGAAT
This sequence comes from Prevotella sp. BV3P1, assembly GCF_000479005.1. Taxonomy (GTDB): domain Bacteria; phylum Bacteroidota; class Bacteroidia; order Bacteroidales; family Bacteroidaceae; genus Prevotella. Next base: position 43,939 of record NZ_AWXC01000062.1, read on the forward strand.
TAACCAATTCCTATTTGACACAAAAAGTGGAGCCTTGATATGATATCAGCTCCACTCCACCGACCCTCCGTTAAACCCTATTGAAGAATAAGGTCAGTTTGTATCTCGCTTGACATTTTAGAATACTCTTCGTAACTGGTAAAGAGTATTAAAAAATAAATTTCCTAAAAACCACTATTCACAATTTGTCATAACGAGATGATATGTTATTAATAGGATTACACGAATCTTTCAAAATTGCTTTTTATGCGTTTTGCAAAGTAGTTTATTCGTAACTATCGGCTAACAGGAAAACAACTTGCATGAGTATCTAACTCACTTTGCAAATATATAGAATATTATCTTACACGTCAATAGCTTTAAGATTTATTAAGATATCCCAAAGAACCACGTCCATGTATGATGTCGTTCAAAGAACCAACAATTCACTTGGAATGCCTACAACACCCCAAGGGTGAACGCTATATAGACCAGCACAGCTAATAAAATCAAGAATAAGATAGTTTTGAATAGGCAACTGGTCACTTTTTTAATAAAAAAGATGGCCATAGCTATGATGACTATGCAAAAGATATACAAAGAAAAGTTAGAACTCATTGAATTAATTTCTCTAAAAACATGTTCCTACTTGTGTTTGCTACAAGATTTTCAAACATCAAATACTCATTCGATTATTTAAATAACTTCCTGAAAGCTGGAGGAATCTGCGTTTCAAACTCCATGGGTCGACGAGTTACTGGATGGATAAAACAGAGCATATAGGCATGCAGACATAACCGACCAAGGGGATTGTCGCCATTGCCATACTTGAGATCTCCACACACAGGATGCCCTATATCGGCAGAATGGACGCGTATCTGATTCTTTCGTCCCGTTTCCAAGCGATATTCTACCAGCGAGTGTTCGGTGGTACGGTCTAAGGTATGAAAATGGGTAATGGCAAACTTTCCGCCATTATCTACCGGACTGGAATAAGTGACATACGCCTTGTTATCTTTCAACCAACTCGTAATAACCCCTTCGTCGTCTTCCATTTCACCGGATACCACCGCCACATAACGACGATCGTACACAATGTCGTGCCAGTTGTGTTCCAACTCTTGTTCTGTCGCCATATCCTTAGCGTAAATCATCAGGCCACTTGTTTCACGATCCAATCGATGCACAACATGTGCCGTGCATTTCTGTTTGCTGTTTCTAAAATAATCATCGAGAACGCTTTTCACGTTTAATGAAGAATGACCCGCAGCCATGGACAGGATTCCAACGTGCTTTTCAATCACAACCAAATAACGATCTTCGTAGACAATCTTCAAATAGCGGTTTTTGAAGTTGATGTTTTTTTTAGACTTACTCACCGCAATTTTCATTCCCGCCTCAAGCGGAAAATCAAACTGCGTGATGCATTTGCCATTTACGATGATGCCTTTTCCAGCCAACGTCGCTTTGATTTTACTCTTGCTTAGGTTGGTGACATGATTCAGCAACCAGTTTAACAGCGTGTCGGCTTGCGCCACCTCATAGCGGTCATAATCGCCTTTCATCTTATTGATATCCATCCACTCTACTCTTCACTCGCACGTGCGAAAGTCTTGTCATTTATCTTGAATGCTTTCAGTCAGGGACGTTTCCTCCTCCATACCCATCAATTGGCATTCAAATCATTCATCCAACAATCCAGCTATACCTTAAATTCTTATCTCTTTTAGGATGTCAGCCATCTTTTCTTTGGTTTTAATCGTTGTAGGTACCAATGGCAAACGCAACACATTCTCAATGTACCCCATGTCGTTGAGCAAAGCCTTGACACCGGCAGGGTTACCATCAACGAACAAAAGACTGTATAACTCAGTAAACATGTGGTGTATCTTCCGCGCGGGTTCGTATTCTCCCTGGAACTCAAGCCTTATCATCCTGGAAAATTCTCTTGGTAAAGCATTGCCAATAACTGATATCACACCGGCCGCACCACTGGCTATCATGGAGAACGTCAGCGCGTCGTCCCCACTGATAATGTCAAACCTATCGGGTTTACCCTTGATGATTTCGTCCACCTGTTCGAGGCTTCCAGCTGCCTCTTTAATACCTACGATGTTTTCACAGTCGTGGGCCAACCGAACCGTTGTTTCGGCTTTCATGTTGACACCCGTGCGCCCCGGCACATTGTACATCACGACAGGAAGCGGACTGGCTGAAGCTATGGCCTTGAAATGTTGATACAATCCTTCTTGAGAGGGTTTGTTATAATAGGGACAGATACTCAAGATACCGTCGATTCCAGCCCAGTCTGTGGCTTTCATCTCTTCAATCACTGCTGCCGTATTGTTACCTCCACAATACTTTAAGATTGGAACTTGCCCCTTGTTCTCCTCTTTAACCAACCTTGTGATCTTGTTTTTCTCATCCAACGTCAGACACGGTGTCTCACCAGTCGTCGCCAAGATGCATAGGAAATCAACACCACTATTCAATTGATAACGAATGAGTCGCTTTAACGCTGCATAATCTACTGCGCCATCCAACGTAAAAGGGGTCACTACAGCCACACCAAGTCCTCGAAAAATGTGATATCTCATAAATGCCTTTAATCTTACGATTTAATTGCAAATATAGTACTTTTAGCCGATAAAGCTCATCATAAGATGGAAAAAATACATTTTATTTACGACTTACTACCTAGGAACAAGAACACCATGCTCAACAACACCAAGGCCAAGTCGACCGCTTTTCCCTTGAGATTCTTCTCATGAAATACAAAAGCCCCGAACAAGAAGCTCACCAAAACACTGCCTCTTCGCACCATGGAAACGATGGAAATCATGGCTTCTGGCTTACTCAAGGCATAGAAATAGACAAAGTCTGCCATACAAAGAAAAACACTGATGCCCACTATCGACCACGACCAATGAAAATATGTGGTATGAAAACGGGCAGGATACCATGTCAACAACAAGACCACTCCCATCATGAAACACTGGTAAACATTATACCAACCCTGTACCATCATCTTGTCCAACCCTACTCCACCATCCGTTACCGGCGCCATGAGGTACTTGTCGTACAAGCCACTCACCGCTCCCAACAACGCGGCAAGCACCAAAAGGAACAACCAGCGATTGTGCTTGAAGTCTATTCCTTCTTTCTTGCCCGATCTACTCAGCAGGTAGAACGACGTAATGGCCAGCAAAACGCCAACCCACTGATACAGGTTCAACTCTTCACCAAACACCAACATGGCACCTACAAGTACCATCACGGGGCGTGTGGCATTGATGGGACCAACAATGGTAAGCGGAAGATGCTTCATGGCAAAATAGCCACATATCCAAGAAGACAGTACGATACAACTCTTCAGTAGGATGTATCGGTGGACTTCCCACCCTCCGGAGGAAACATGGAAGATAGTGTTGTCAAGCACATTCGTCGTTGCTGACAGGATGATGAATGGCAAAAAAATGCACGAACAGAATAGTGTGTTCAGAAATAATACAGGGATGACGGAATTACCTGACAGGGCATTTTTCTTGAAAACATCATAAAAGCCCAGCAATAACGCCGACAAGAAGGCAAGCAACAACCACTCCATCAGTACTCAACGTCTTCTAAAAACAACGCATTGGCAGGCATGCTCTCGCCTGCTTTGGTACGGTTTCCACTCCGTACGACGGCATCAAACTCATCAAGGGTCATGCGATGACGGCCCACTTCTATCAAGGTGCCAACCACGGCGCGTACCATGTTGCGCAAAAAGCGATTGGCTTTGATGACAAAGTACCAAGCATCTTCGCCAACTTCCACCCAGTCAGCCTGCACCACATGACACAACGTTGTCTTCACATTCGTGTTGCTTTTGCAGAAAGCGCCGAAATCTTCCACCTCCAAAAGATGCGAAGCTGCTTCGTTCATCAATGAAAAGTCGAGCTGATAAGGCAACTGACACGAATAATGGCGCAGAAATGGATTTTTCGACAGGTGTATATAATAATGGTAGGTGCGCCACTTGGCACTGAAGCGCGCATGCATGTCCTGGTCGACGGGAATAACGTTCAACACCGAAATGTCCCGCGGCAGCAGGCGATTGAGCTTATAGGTGAATTGTTTGGTGTCTATCTCGGCATGGAAATCAAAATGTGCAAACATCTTTCGAGCATGCACACCGGCATCTGTCCGGCCGGCCCCTACAGTCACGATGGGTTCTCTGAGAATGACAGACATGGCCTGTTGCAACTCAGCTTGCACCGAATGCCCGTTGGGTTGCACCTGCCATCCATGATAAGCTGTTCCGTCATAGCGGAAACATATGAAATACCGATGCATGAAAAGCTTACTTTTTATTTTTTTGATGCTGCTGTCGAAACATAGCCACCCGCCTCATCATTTGGCGATGAAACTTCTCTTCGGCACGGATAATCTTAAACACTTTGCAGGCAGGTAGAATGGTCAAGAACTGAAGATGATACTCCTGCTGTATTTCCTTGTTTTTAACTTCGTTGGCTGCATTTTTTCGAATGGCTTCTTCACAGGCCTTTTCATCCGTGATATTCAGATGCCTAAAGCGACGGCCTTCTGCAAAATAGGTCATCTGTTTTTTCCTCATGTCCCGATACACGGGGAAAAACGCAGCCGATTCTTGTGGGGTCAGCCCGGCTTCCGTGGTGATGAACTGTTCCAGCTCGGCTTGAAATTTCTGAGGATTAAACCTCCCTTGCTCACGTTGTGGTTGAGCTGTCGCGGAAGATACCAACAAACAGAAGGTGAAAAAAATAACGGATAAAACGTGTTTCATGTTCAGCTCCTTTCTTATTCATCAGCTAATATTGCGTAGATATCGCCATTGTCAATCATCGAGTAAAAAGCTGTTTCTTCAACAGAGCCATCACTCATGCTGCTTTCTGTTTGCTGATCTGTGGTGAACACTTGTTCCTGTTGGCCCGCAGAAGGCTTTGCAAAATAAATAGTAGCCGTCAATGCAACAGCCAAAACGCTGGCTGCAGCAATCATTGCCGGACGCATTCTGAACCAAACGGCGTGGTGTGTCTTCACGGTTTTGGCTGCTTGATCAGGCAACTGAGCCATGAATTGATCGGCAAAGTTATCCAAATAACCCTGTGGAGCCTTGAAAGGTTGTACCTTTCCAAATCGGTTCTCTATGTATTTGTCTTCTTTTACCATAATTATTATCTTTACTAATATGACGCAAAATTCACTAAAAGGTTTAATCCAGATCCTGGAAATAGGCTGTTATTTTCTTGACTGCCAAATGATAACTGGCTTTTAGCGCACCTTCGCTCGTGTTGAGAAGTTCACTCATCTCGGCATATTTCATTTCCTCATAGTAGCGCAGGTTGAACACCACACGCTGCACTTCCGGCAGCTGGGCTATTGCTTCTTGCAACTGCGCTTGTGTCTCATCTCCATCAAAGTAGTCATCGGCCATCAGCATGTTGGCCACCGAAGGGTTGTTATCCGTGCTGACCGCCCTGTTGTTGCTTTTCTTTCTCAAGAAGTCCAACGCCTCATTGATGGCAATGCGGTAGATCCAAGTTGATATCTTTGATTTGCTTCGAAAATCATTCAAATTGTTCCAAGCCTTGAGAAAGGCATTCTGCAACACGTCATTGGCATCTTCATGGGTCAGAACGATACGACGAATCTTCCAATACAGCGGTTTACTATATTGGTAAACAACCTGTGAGAAGGCCTGACGTTGTGTTCCCTTTTTGGCCAAGCGATCGGCTATGTTCTGTTCATTGTATGGTCTATCCATTCACACTTATGGCAAGTAATTGAGGAGTTGATGGTATATCACCGAATCAAATCCATAGACATCGGGATATTCTGTCATCACATTGTTCTCGTTAGGGTACAAAGTATAATAGGTGATGAACAGCGGAACCGTCGGTTTTACTTGAACTGACTTAATCAACTTGGCCCTGTTTAGTCTGTCGGCCTCCACCGCTTGTTTCTTGTCAGATGATGGATTGTCGTCCATATAGGTGGGATGAATGTCTGCATCCATCGAATACCTGATTCTTTCTATCGTCTCTTCGTCCTTGTCACCTAGTAGGAACACGGCGAAATCGAATGGCTTTTCGAGTCGAATACAGCCATGCGAAACCCCTCGGTTTTCTTTTTCAAAAACATCTTTCGATGACGTATCATGCAGATAGATAGCGAATTTGTTCTTAAAGCGGAACACGATGCGCCCCATGGCATTGCCCTTTCCACCTTCTTGTATGACAAAATAATTGCCACTTTTCAGCATGTCAGCAGACACCTGCGTGACATCCATTCGTTTTCCGGTCTTTCGTTCGCGAATGAAATATCGCCGAGCATCAAAATAATCTTTGTTCCCCGCCTGTGGAACAACGCTTTTTTCGATGATGCTTCTGGGCATGACCCACTGTGGATTGATGTCCATACGTATGATTCTACTGGTGATGAGTGGTGTCTTCGTACTCATAGCACCTATGCCTATACGCATGCTTAGCGTCTTATCGTGATCTCTTGCCATGAGATGCATGGAAGGCAAATTGATGACAACGTACTTGTCATGCTTGTCAGGCTCGTCATCCAGTCGCCACCTGGCACGCTCCAAATTGCAAATCACCTTGCGCCTGGCCGCTGTACCTACAGCTTTGGGCAACCGTTGTTTCAAGTCATCGTACAACTTTCCATGCGGTTGAATGGCTTGTAGGTAGATGCCCACGCTGTCGTGCCGTATCTTCTGCAAGGCCTCGGTCCAAAAGTTTTTGGTGGGTCGCTGCATGGGAAGATCAAAAAGTTCACGATAACCCACATTGATGGAATCGCGCTTTCTGACATCCAGCTTGTTAAACAGTGCGAATGGGTTGGTATAACCAAACTGTTGCCCATTGACGTATCGTAGATAAGCTTTGGTGAGATGATATTCCAATCGAGCCATCACTTGGCTGATGGTGTTGTTGGCTGTATCAAAGTCGAGTGTGCGCAACCGTTTCAAATCATTCTCAATATCCTTGACATAGAACTTTTTAGGTGAAAACCCATCCTGATCAACGGTACGCAGATACGCCAACAACGTGTCTGCACGCGCATCAACGCCCAGCCTGTCTATCCACAAGAAGCTGCCATGCTGACCATAATAACTTCGGGTTCGATAATCGGGCTGCATGGAGTCGACATCGTCCTTCATCAACCGATCAAGATGCTGTCGTATTTTACCAGGATGAATGGTATAAGATGACGTTCTCAAATTGGAAAACGCCTCTAATTGAAGTGCTTGGTTTGGATTCAACTCCTTCTTCTTGCATGAACACAACTGGAAGATAAGAAGAAGGAGAAGTGAAAATTTGAAGAAGACTTTCAAAGTCTAACTATCTGATAGAAATCTTTCTAACCGTTTTACCTACCTTGACAATGTAACAACCCTTGGGTACATTGAGCTCGTATCGCTTATCCTGACTATCAACCTTGACACTCATTAAGCAAACTCCTGTTACATTATATACCTGCAATACTTGTCCATTAGCACCACTGACATGCAAAACAGATCCAGAGACAGAAATGGAAACATTCTGAATATCATTCTCGATGATTTCCATTGACTGACCAGCTTGCACCGACAATGGATACGCCATGAACAATGCTGCAGCGAATGCTATAGAAAGTATCTTTTTAACCATATTATGTCTACCATTTGTGTTCACTTCAAGGCAAAGATAGTTATTTATAGGTAATATTCAAGGATGACGATAAAATATTATTGTGCATTTAACTCTATTTAACATCAAAAATCATTTCTTCGGCTGTCAAAAAGCTGTTTGGAAATATTCTCTGTGCTTCTCGTAGAATCACGCTCTCATCATCATACCGCGCGCTATAATGCCCCAACAGTAATTTTCCCACTCCCGCATCAAGAGCCACCTGGGCAGCCTGTGCCGCCGTGCTGTGATAATATAGCTTGGCGCGGGCTTCATGTTCCGAATCGTATGTCGACTCATGGTACAACACATCCACGCCCTTTACCAGCTGGTGGAGCGTGGGGATGTACCGCGTGTCACTGCAATAAGCATAGCTACGCGGTGCCTCAGCCGGATAGGTCAGTCGGCTATTTTCCACCAATTCGCCCTCCTCAGTGGTCCAATCGGCACCATTCTTGATGTTGTTGATTTGCGAAATGGGGATTTGGTAGCAATCAATCATATCCCGACGGATGTGCGGCAAGAGTGGTTTTTCCCTAAACAGGAACCCACAACAGGGCACTCGATGCTCCAAAGGAATGGATGCTACCGTCAAACTTTTATCCTCATAAATCACCTGATGCTTGGTTGTGTCAACAGCATGGAAGACCACTTCAAACTCAAGACCCTTGCAAAACATGTCTATTTGCATCTGAAGCATCGGCTCAAACTCGCCTGGCGCATAGACATGCAGCGTAGCCGTACGCCCCAACATGCCGAAAGTGGAAATCATACCGATGAGTCCCAGACAATGATCGCCGTGCAGGTGACTGATAAAAACCGCTTGAATACGGGTGAAGCTCACTCTGGAACGGCGCAACTGCACTTGCGTACCTTCGCCACAGTCGACCATGAAAAGCTTTCCGCGTATGTCGACCACTTGCGAAGAAGCGTTGTGTTTGAGCGTGGGCAAGGCACTGCCACAACCTAAAATATGTATTCTGAAGGGTTCCAATGTCTTTGATTATTGCTGTCTTCTGAAGGCAAAGATGCCCTCATTGTTCTCCAGATAAAGGCTGTCGGCTCCCAAGGTGTTCACGCTGAAGGTGTCTTTATTCAGCAACAACTTACCGTTGAGAATCTTCCAAGTTGTCCATGGATTGCTCTCGGCCTTGACGAACGACTGCACGCCTCCACCCTCTTGTATCTCAAAGTTCTTGTCCAAGCTCGACCACTTGCCCAAGAGCGTGGTGAGATTGATGACTTTCTGCGCCACTCTTTCACCGTTGGACTGAACACCTACGATGGCCAGTCGGTCGCCAACCATCAAACCTCCCTGAACATCAGAGATAACGTCGCCATCTGAGTTCAACATATACATCAGCGTATCACCAGCATCTGATATGATTTGCAGCGTGTGCATGGCCGTACCGTCTCCGCATACGCCATAAACAGTAGAATCGTTATTGGTTTCTTCCACAGTGGCATCGTTATTATCTGCAACTTGCTTGGGCTTGCGGTCTACACATCCCATCACTAAAAATGTGGTCAAAACCACAACCACTAAGCCTTTCATACTCTTTTTCATGATAATCTGTTTTAATATTTTCTATTTCTTTGATTTCCAACCTGTTGTACGAATTAACAAAGAAGTGATTTCTTCGACATTGCAATTCCTATGCTATTGGCCACCAAACTCAATGACTTTGAAGGCCAAACTCAATGACTTTGGAGTGCAAAGTCAATGACTTTCATTTGAAGCCGCATCGCATGCATTATTTTTGGTCGCGTAAGTTGCTTTCCTTTCCATCATCTTTGCTTCCACCCATAGTTTATCCATTTCCTTCAACGTCATATCAGTCAGTTGCTTGCCTTTCTTCAACGTTTGCTGTTCTACATAGTTGAAACGACGGATAAACTTTTGGTTAGTCATCTCCAAAGCATTCTCTGGATTCAGATGATACAAGCGTGCGGCGTTAATGACGGAGAAGAGAAAATCACCGAGTTCACTCGTTGCTTTCTCTTGACTATGCTGATTCAATTCCACCTCCAACTCGTTTAACTCCTCACGAACCTTATCCCATACGTCTTCACGCTGTTTCCAGTCGAACCCTACGTTGCGGGCTTTGTCCTGAATGCGGTAAGCCTTGATAAGGGATGGTAGTGAATCAGGCACACCCGAGAGCACTGTTTTGTTTCCATCTTTCTCCTTTTGTTTAATCTGCTCCCAGGTTTGTTCCACCTGTTGCTCCGTTTTAGGGTTGTCGGTCGGTGCGTTAACTTCGACCGTTCTTCCTTGTTTGGGATCACCCTCCCATCCTGTCCAGTCGATGAACGGATGGCGAAACATCAGCTTGTCGGCCTGCTTGTTGCATACATCTGCCAAATCGAAGTCGCGTGTTTCCTCTCCTAAGATGGAATAGAACAGCACATGCTCCATGACATCGCCCAACTCCTTGCAAATGTTTTTCTTATCATCGTTCAAAAGCGCGTCGCAAAGTTCGTAAACCTCTTCTATCGTATTGGGTCTGAGGCTCTCATTGGTCTGCTTTCTGTCCCAAGGACACTCTTTTCGCAATCGCTCTTGGACATCGAGCAAACGACTAAAAGCCGCCAGCTTTTCTTCTTTCGTGTGCATATAGGTGTTTTTTATTACGGCAAAAGTAATCATTTTCAATTGAATTTTCGTAATTTTGCAACGATTTATACGAATTTATTATTTAAGCAGAAATACATCAAATGGAATTAGCAAGTAAGTATGATCCCAAAGAAGTGGAATCAAAATGGTATGAGTATTGGCTGAACCACAAACTTTTCAGTTCAAAACCTGACGGACGCGAACCTTATACGGTTGTCATACCTCCACCCAACGTCACTGGCGTTTTGCACATGGGACACATGCTCAACAATACCATTCAAGATATATTGGTGCGCCGCGCCCGTATGGAAGGCAAGAATGCCTGCTGGGTACCGGGCACAGACCATGCATCGATTGCCACGGAAGCCAAAGTGGTGGCACGACTGAAAGAACAGGGCATCAACAAGACTGACTTGTCAAGAGAGGAGTTTTTGAAGCATGCCTGGGACTGGACGCACGAACACGGCGGCATCATCCTGAAGCAACTGCGTCGCCTCGGTGCTTCTTGCGACTGGGATCGCACGGCGTTCACCATGGACGAGAAGCGTTCGGAGAGCGTCATCAAGGTGTTCTGTGACCTCTACAACAAGGGACTCATATACCGCGGCGTGCGCATGGTGAATTGGGATCCACAGGCTCAGACGGCCCTCAGTGACGAGGAGGTGATTTATAAGGACGAACATTCCAAACTGTATTACCTGCGCTACAACGTTGTGGAAGAACCCGGCAAGTATGCCGTTGTGGCGACCACGCGTCCGGAAACCATCATGGGAGACACGGCCATGTGCATCAACCCCAACGATCCCAAAAATCAATGGCTGAGGGGTAAGCACGTCATCGTGCCACTCGTAGGCAGGGAGATTCCAGTTATAGAAGACGACTACGTGGATATCGAGTTCGGAACGGGCTGTCTCAAAGTGACACCGGCGCACGACATCAACGACCATGCCTTGGGTTTGAAACACGGACTGCAAACCATTGACATCTTCAACGACAACGGTACCCTCTCCGAAGCGGCTGGGCTGTATGTGGGCATGGACCGCATGGAAGTGCGCAAGCAAATTGCCAAAGACCTGGAGAAAGCGGGATTGATGGAAAAGGTGGAAGACTATGACAACAAGGTGGGCTATTCCGAGCGCACCCATGTGCCCATTGAGCCGAAGCTATCCACACAGTGGTTCCTCAAAATGCAACACTTTGCCGACCTGGCCTTGCAGCCAGTGATGGACGATGACATACAATTTTACCCATCAAAGTATAAGAACACCTACCGCCACTGGCTGGAGAACATCAAGGATTGGTGCATCAGTAGGCAACTGTGGTGGGGACACCGCATACCAGCCTACTACTTCACGGTAGACGGCAAGCAAGAGGTTGTGGTGGCCAAGAGTGCGGAGGAAGCACTGGAGCTGGCCCGAAAGAAGGACAATGCGCTGACCATGGAGCAGCTGGAGCAAGACAGTGACTGTCTGGACACTTGGTTCTCTTCATGGCTGTGGCCAATCTCACTCTTTGATGGCATCAACCATCCCGACAACGAGGAAATCAACTACTACTACCCCACGGCTGACCTGATTACCGGTCCCGACATCATCTTCTTCTGGGTGGCACGCATGATCATGGCCGGATACGAGTATAAAGGGCAGATGCCTTTCAAGCATGTGTACTTCACGGGCATTGTTCGTGACAAATTGGGGCGTAAGATGAGCAAGAGCCTCGGCAACTCTCCCGACCCCATCTCGCTGATAGACCAATACGGTGCCGACGGTGTGCGCATGGGTATGATGCTCAGTGCGCCGGCGGGCAACGACATCCTCTTTGATGAAAGCCTGTGCGAGCAAGGTCGCAACTTCAACAACAAGATTTGGAATGCCTTCCGATTGGTAAAAGGATGGGAAGTGGTTGACGGCGAACAGCCCAACGCCTGCAAGCTGGCGACAGCGTGGTTCGAGGCAAAACTGCGCGTCACAAACGAAGAAGTGAACGACCTGTTTGCCAAATATCGTATCTCTGAAGCCCTCATGGTGGTGTATCGCCTGTTCTGGGACGAGTTTTCCAGTTGGTATTTGGAAATGGTCAAGCCAGCCTACGGATCCCCCATTGACCGAACAACCTACGAGGCTACCTTGAAGTACTTTAATGTATTGCTCAAGATGCTGCATCCTTTCATGCCATTCATCACCGAAGAACTGTGGCAACACCTGTACACACGCGGTGAAGGAGCATCGATTATGCGCGAGAAGTTGGACATCGCAGAGCCTACGGACGCTAATCGAACGCTGACAGAAGACATTGAAAAGGTAAAACAAATCGTGAGTGGCGTGCGCACTGTACGCAACCAAAAGAACATTTCACCAAAGGACGAACTGGAGCTTATTGCCATCTCCAACAACAACCATGCGGTTTATAACGACATCATCACCAAGATGGCCAACCTGAAAGACATTGAGGTGGCGGAAGAAAAGCCATCAGACGCAGCCTTGTTCATGGTGGGTACCGATGAATTTGCCGTGCCAGTGGGCAACTTGATTGACGTAGCAGCCGAACTCAAGAAGCAGGAAGACCAGCTCAAACATCTTGAAGGATTCTTGGCTGGCATCAAGAAAAAGCTCGCTAACGAGAAGTTCGTAGCCAATGCTCCGGAAGCTGTCGTGGCACTGGAGCGCAAGAAACAGAGCGACTCGGAGGAGAAAATTGCCTCGTTGCGGCAATCAATAACAGAGTTGAAGCATAAAACATCATGATGAACAGAAGGAAACGATTGTTTTGGTGGGTGATTCTGGCCTGCACGATAATACTCTCTTCGTGCAACGAGGATGAGCCTGTAAACGTTGAGGACTTCAACAAGCAGACCATACTGGTTTACATGCCTTGGTCAGGCGATTCGAATTTCAGCGGGCTGTATAACTTTTTCAAGGAAAACCTGGACAGCATTGAGTCGGGAATAAAAGCCCAGAAAGGGTTGAGAAGCTCACGACTGGTGGTTTTTCTCAGCAAATCGGCCACTGAATCCAAATTGTACGAGGTAAGGTATGAGAACAACGTGCTTGTGCACAAACCCATCAAAACCTATTCGGGACACCCATACACGACAGCAAGCGGCATCGCAGAAATCATCAACGACACGAAGTCGGCTGCGGAAGCCTTGAACTATGCCATGATTATTGGGTGCCACGGAACGGGTTGGACTTACAAGGCCAACTGGAAGAACTATCCATATCAGGCGAAGAGATACCACTTCATGATGCGACAACCCGCATCCAAATGGGAACGGACACGCTTTTTTGGCAGCGTGAGCGACCTGGAAAACTATGCGACAGACATCGAAGTGCTGGCTGAGGGCATTGCCCAGACGGGTACTAAAATGCAGTATGTCATGTTTGACGACTGTTACATGGCCAACATCGAAACGGCTTACATGCTGAAAGACGTATGTAACTTCTTAATTGGATCGACCTCAGAAATCATTGCAATCGGCATGCCTTACGCATCCATGTGGGCCAGTTTGGCCACGCCAACGCCCAACTATGCCACGGCAGTGAGCAAGTTTCATGAGTTTTATTCAAACTACACGGTACCCTGTGGCACCATCGCCGTGATTGATTGCCGTAAAGTAGAAGGCCTGGCCAACGTCATGCGGGACATCAATTCCGCTTTTACCTTAGACGACGCACTGCGAGACAGCATCCAAGTACTGGATGGTTTCAATCCAAACATCTTTTTTGACTTGGGTGACTATGTGGACAAACTGTGTCAAGACGAGAGAATGAAAGCAAAGTTCAATGACCAATTGGCCAAGGTAGTACGCTGCAAGAGCGCGACGGGTTCAGTCTATTCGTATCTCTATGGCTCCCCCAAGTATATCAAGGTCAAACACTTCAGCGGAATCACCATCTCCGACCCGACCCTGCATGTCGCACCTTCACGAGGATTGCGGAAAACTGGCTGGTGGAAAGCAACACATTAGGTTATCGCCTTACGTCTTGTCAAGAACAGCTTCGCTTTTGCGAAAGCACTGCAATCAGCTGAAAAGCGCTAACCCGTGCGGTTGAGAATTCTTTCGAATTAGAAAGAATAAGAAAGTCCAACAGACAGGTATTCCTTGTACATGAAATATCCATGATGATCGTCGCGCTTACGACTGTCATCAAACCGCGGATATAAGTACAGGTTGGTGGAGAGGTACTTGGTAAACTGTACAGTGAGTGTATTCTCCCACTCCATTTCGGTACGTTTGTAGGAGGTATAACCGTACAAGCGAGTCTTCCATCGAACCATATCAGAGAACTTCCATGTGAGATCAATGTTCAAACTCGAACCATAGTCGTCTACAGAATGCTTACCTTTTTCGATACCAAATCTTGTTACCAAATCTTCGCGTCCCACATAACGATAATGGTATGCAAACGGAGCTATGTTGACATTTCCCTTGAGCTTGCCCTTAAACCAGTCGACATTGAATCGCATACCCAAGGATAATTCAACGTTCAACGGAGAGAGAAAATCGGAGTACACGCGCTCGTCGTTATTACGAAAGCCACGCATGAACTGAGTGTTGGCAATAAGTTGCAAGGAATAGTACCATCTCTTGGAGGCTTGCAGACCAAAGCTGCTCGTGTATCTGATATCGTCAGTATGGGTTTTAAGCGCGTGCAGGGTATCACTCTTGGAGGTTTGGAATCCTAATTTCATCTCCAATTTATTGTCCCATTTCACTTTCTGTTTGTTGTTGTAATTGGCATTCAGCGACACAGTTCCCAGCATCGAATAGTTGCTCTCGCCGGCCTTGTACCAGTTTCCCGATACGTAGTTTTGCAGGAATTGAAGATAGCCATCACCGGAGAATTGCCAGAAATTAGGCTTTTTGATGACGATGTCTACTGGAACAGGTAAAGCTTCGGTGGGTTTAGGAGCCACTTTTTCTACGATGGCGGTCTTCGTCTTAATGGTTGCATCTTGACTTGTAGAGACCTGGCCTTGTGCATCGAGACGTGTCTGCGTGTTCCGAACGAGATCAGGACGCTTCAAATAAACGCGGAGCAAAGCTCTCTCAAGCGTTTCGTTGAACATGGAATTGGTTACAGGGTCTTCAGACAGCCTGAACTGATTGTGGCTGATGTTATGGTAAAACGTCATGGGCAAAAACAATCTCGAGTATTTGCCATTCTTGTCATTGAGCAAACTGTTCAATGACGCATTAACCTTCTGCAGCGAATCAAGCTGCATCTTATAGTTTTTCAGAGAATCTGTATACGTTTTTACGATAGGAGCAACGGTATCCACTTGATGGTGTATAACGCCACGTAAACTCTCCCCATAAGCATTCATGGCAAGAGCGGACAAGAACAATAACGCTGTGCTTTTAAATTTCATTTTATGAATTGTTTTGTATGGTTGCAAAGGTAATAATAAAAAATGACAGTTGCTTGTTTGTTTCGCAATTTTATGCTAACTTTGCAACTTGTATTTTTGTGACATTTAACAAATAAAATATCATATCGTGGCTGAAACAAAGTATATATTCGTTACGGGTGGTGTAGTCTCATCACTTGGTAAAGGTATCATTTCATCCTCTATTGGTAAGCTTTTACAAGCAAGAGGTTACAACATTACCATTCAAAAATTTGATCCTTACATCAACATCGACCCCGGTACACTCAACCCTTACGAACATGGAGAGTGCTATGTAACGACCGATGGAATGGAAACTGATTTGGATTTAGGCCACTACGAGCGCTTTACTGGCATACAAACCACCAAGGCTAACTCGCTGACAACAGGTCGCATCTACAAGGCAGTGATTGACAAAGAACGGCGAGGCGACTATCTTGGTAAAACCATTCAGGTGGTTCCGCACATCACGGACGAAATTAAACGCAACGTGAAGCTGTTGGGACAGAAGTATCATTATGACTTTGTCATCACAGAGATTGGCGGTACAGTGGGCGATATCGAGTCTACACCTTTCCTGGAAGCCATCCGTCAATTAAAATGGGAACTGGGTAAGAATGCTTTGAGCGTACATCTTACATACGTTCCTTACTTGAAAGCTGCCGGAGAATTGAAGACCAAACCGACACAGCACAGCGTGAAGGAACTGCAAAGCATTGGTATACAACCCGACGTATTGGTGTTGCGCACTGAGAAACACTTGAAGGATGATGTTTTACATAAGGTGGCTTCTTTCTGCAATGTCGATTTTGATTGTGTAATTCAGAGCGAGGATTTGCCAAGTATCTACGAAGTTCCAGTGAACATGCAGAACCAAGGTCTGGATGTAGCCATTCTTAAAAAGATGGGATTGGAAGTAAAAGAAACGCCAACCCTTGGTCCATGGAAGAGTTTCTTGGAGCGAAGAAACAGGGCGAAGGAAGAGGTTCACATTGGCTTGGTTGGTAAATACGACCTTCAAGATGCATATAAGAGCATTCGAGAGAGTCTTTCACAGGCTGGCACCTATAATGACCACAAGACTGTATTGACGTTCATCAACTCGGAAAAGATCACTGAAGACAACGTCGCAGAAATGTTGAAAGGGCAAGATGGCATTGTAATCTGTCCTGGATTCGGGCAGCGCGGCATAGAAGGTAAGCTGGTTGCGGCTCATTATACACGCACACACGACATCCCTACCTTTGGCATTTGTCTGGGTATGCAGATGATGGTGATAGAATTTGCACGCAATGTACTGGGTTATCCTGATGCCAATAGTAGAGAGATGGATGAAAAGACAGAGCATAATGTCATTGACATCATGGAGGAACAGAAGAACATTACCAACATGGGAGGTACGATGCGTCTGGGGGCTTACGAATGTCAACTAAAACAAGATTCACGCGTGTTCAACATCTACCGACAGGAATTCATACAAGAACGCCACCGTCACCGTTTCGAGTTCAACACAGCTTTCCTCAAAGAATTCGAGAAGGCGGGCATGATGTGCGTAGGAAAGAACCCTGAAAGTAACCTCGTTGAAGTGGTAGAAATACCTGGTTTGAAGTGGTACATCGGTACACAGTTCCACCCAGAGTATCAGAGCACGGTGCTCAATCCACACCCTTTGTTCGTCGATTTCATCAAGACGGCTATTCAAAATCAGAAGAAATAATCAAGAAATGGATAAAAATACTATTACCGGACTCGTACTGATGGGTCTGCTGCTGATTGGGTTCAGCTGGTGGTCGCAACCCTCTTCCGAACAAAAGGCAGAAATGATGCGCCAGGACTCCATTGCTGCGGTCATGAAGCAAAAGGCAGAAACCAGCAAAAAGAATGCGGAAGCCAAACATTTGGCTGAACAGAAAGCTAAGCAAGAAGCTGACACCACGTCTCTTTTCCATGAAGCCTTGCAAGGTGAAGCCCAGGATATTGTTTTGAAAAACGAGAAACTGCAACTTACTTTGAACACGAAAGGAGGAACAGTCACCAAAGCTGTGATTAAGGGATTCAAGGACAAAGAAGGAAATAAGGATGTAACGTTGCTGGATGAAAATGTTCATAGTTTGAACTTCACCCTATCAACCAAAGATACCAACATCGCTACTCAAGACCTTTTCTTCCAACCTTCGGCACAAACAGACTCAACCGTTACGCTCACAGCCAATGCGGGTCAGGGGAAGTCTATGGTGCTTACCTATCGATTGGGGCCAAACTATCTCCTGCACATGTCCATGCAAGTGAAGGGCATGAACGGTCTATTCGCGCCAGATACGAAAGTTATGAACGTGGACTGGAAAGACAAATGCAGGCAACAGGAGAAAGGTTTTACGTTTGAAAATCGCTATTCAACCCTTACTTATCACGAGGAAGATGGTGGCACAGACAAGCTCAGTGAGACTTCAGAGAAAGTAGATGAGCAGATCGATAAGAAGATTGACTGGGTTGCTTTCAAGAACCAGTTCTTCTCAGCTGTGATGATTGCCAAGCACGACTTTAATACTGGTGCCTTGTTAACCAGCATTCCTCAGCAGAAAGGCAGTGGTTTCTTGAAAGAGTACGAAGCCAAATTGAAGACCTTCTTTGACCCAACTGGGCAAACACCATCTGAATTTGAATTCTATTTCGGCCCTAACAATTTCCGTTTACTCAACCGAGTTGAGCAACAGAGTACTTTCAATAAAGACCTCGAATTGCAGAGATTGGTATATCTTGGTTGGCCATTGTTCCGCATTATCAACCGTTGGTTCACCATCTATATATTCGATTGGCTGTCCAAATGGTTCCCCATGGGCGTAGTACTCATCTTAATCACCTTATTATTAAAGGTTATTACCTTCCCAATGGTTAAGAAGAGCTACATGAGTTCGGCCAAGATGCGTGTCTTAAAACCAAAACTCGAGGCTGCCACGGCTCAATATAATAAGCCTGAAGACCAGATGCAGAAGCAACAAGCCATGATGGCAGAATATTCCAAGTATGGCGTGAGTCCGCTTTCGGGCTGTCTGCCGATGCTTATTCAGATGCCTATTTGGATTGCGATGTTCAACTTTGTGCCAAACGCTATTCAACTACGTGGAGAAAGTTTCCTTTGGATTAACGACTTGAGTACATACGATCCAGTGATTGAATGGAACAGAAACATTTGGCTCATTGGTGACCACCTGTCATTGACCTGTATTCTTTTCTGTGTGGCCAACGTGCTCTATAGCTGGATGACCATGCGCCAACAGCGCGATCAGATGGTGGGACAGCAGGCCGAACAAATGAAGATGATGCAATGGATGATGTATCTCATGCCAGTGATGTTCTTCTTCATGTTTAACGATTATTCGTCAGGTCTTAACTTCTATTACTTTGTTTCAC
The DNA here is from genome assembly GCF_000479005.1 of Prevotella sp. BV3P1. Taxonomy (GTDB): domain Bacteria; phylum Bacteroidota; class Bacteroidia; order Bacteroidales; family Bacteroidaceae; genus Prevotella. Next base: position 63,040 of record NZ_AWXC01000062.1, read on the forward strand.
TATTCTTCAGTGCTGCCATCATGTGGACCTTGCGTAAGACGACCAACGATGAGAAGCTGCTCAAGATTCTTGAAGCAAGATATGAAGAGAACAAAGCGAACCCGAAGAAGCTAAGTGGCATGGCGGCTCGTTTGCAAGCCATGCAGGAACAACAGCAAGCCATGCAACGCAAAAGAGAAGAACTCGAAAGGAAAAAACGTAAACTATAATAGGGATGAAAAAAACAACACTCCTTTTAGCAACTGTCGCCCTCTTCTTTGGCGGCAGTTTTGCAAATGCACAAAACACCGTGAAAGATCAAAACGCAACATTCAAAGTGGGCAGTGACCTCATGACACCAGAAGCCTTATGGGCCATGGGACGCATTGGTGGTGCCACTGCTTCACCAGATGGCAAACAAGTTGTCTACCAAGTAGGCTATTATAGTGTGAAACAAAACAAAAGTCAGCAGATGCTGTTCGTCATGGACGCAGACGGAAAAAACAAACGTCAGCTCACAACAGGACAGCAAAGCGAGACAGATGGAGCATGGATTGATCAGGGACGACGAATCGCATTCCTCACAGGAGGCCAGCTTTGGTCAATGAACTCCGACGGAAGTGACCGAAAACAGCTCACAAACAGCAACGTGGACATTGAGGGATTCAAGTTTTCACCAGACGAAAGAAAAGTCATCCTCATCAAGTCACTTCCCTATCATGGCACCATCCAAGCCAATCCAGCAGACTTACCACTGGCTACAGGACGACTTGCTACTGACATGAACTACCGCCATTGGGACCACTATGTTGAAACAATCGCGCACCCCTTCGTGGCAGACTACGACGGTTCAAGTATCAATGAAGGCGTAGACGTTTTGCAAGGCGAGCCTTTCGAGTGCCCAACCGCCCCTTTCGGAGGGACTGAACAGCTTGCTTGGAGTCCTGATTCAAAGTCCATTGCTTACACTTGTCGTAAGAAAGAAGGCGTACAATACGCCATTTCCACCGATACAGACATCTACTTATATGATGTTGCTACACGCAAGACCAAAAACCTCTGCAAGCCATCTGGCTACAAAGGACCTGCCATCAATGCCACAAAATCGATGAAGAATCAATCGGTGAATCACCAACCGGGCGACATGAATGTAGGTTACGACACCAATCCTCAGTTCTCTTCGAACGGCAAATACATTGCTTGGCAGAGCATGGCACGCAATGGTTATGAGAGCGACCGCAACCGATTATGCGTCTATACCCTTGCGGATGGGACGAAAAACTATGTCACCGAACAGTTTGACAGCAATGTTGACGCATATTGCTGGGGCAATGAGAACAACACATTCTACTTCATTGGTGTATGGCATGGCAAGACACATGTCTATCAAACCAACCTGAAAGGCCAAATCAAGCAACTCACTGACGGACAATACGACTACGGTAGCCTACAACTGTTGGGCCGTAAGGGACAGCTACTCGTTACGCGTCACTCGATGTCACACCCAGATGATTTGTTTGTTCTCACTCCGTCAAAGAAGGAGAAGCGTTCACAGGTGACACAAATAACAGATGAAAACAAGCATATCTTTGATCAATTGGCCATTGGAAAAGTTGAAGAGCGTTGGACAAAGACAACAGATGGCAAAGACATGCTCAGCTGGATTGTTCTTCCTCCACACTTCGATGGCAACAAGAAATACCCTACTCTGCTGTTCTGTGAAGGTGGTCCGCAAAGTCCAGTCAGTCAGTTCTGGAGCTATAGATGGAACTTACAAATCATGGCAGCACACGGATATATCATTGTTGCACCCAATCGTCGTGGCCTTCCGGGCTTCGGTTCGGCATGGAACGAAGAGATTTCTGGCGATTGGACAGGACAATGCATGAACGATTACCTATCAGCCATCGATGACGCAGCAAACAATCTTCCATACGTTGACAAAGACCGATTGGGAGCTGTTGGTGCCTCTTTCGGTGGATTCTCGGTTTATTATCTTGCCGGTCATCATGACAAACGATTCAAATGTTTCATCTCTCACGATGGCGCGTTCAACCTCGAGAGCATGTACACTGACACCGAGGAAGCCTGGTTCTCCAACTGGGAATACGAAGATGCTTATTGGAACAAAGACCAAACAGCCAATGCAAAGCGCACATACCAAAACAGTCCACATCAGTTTGTTGACAAATGGGACACACCTATCCTCTGCATTCATGGTGAAAAGGATTATCGTATCAACGCCAATCAGGGCATGGGAGCCTTCAATGCTGCTCGTTTGCGCGGCATTCCAGCCGAACTACTCATCTTCCCCGATGAGAACCACTGGGTGCTGAAACCGCAAAACGGCATTCTTTGGCAGCGTACATTCTTCAACTGGCTAGACCGCTGGCTGAAGAAATAATGCCCTTATGCCAAACCCGTCAACTAAAAAAAACTTTAAAACTCAATAACTTAATAACTCACGATAATGGTTGAAACATTTCAAAAAAAACTGAGCGATTCTCCAGCATGGCGCTGGACAGCCCTAGTATTATTGGCGTCGGCAATGTTCTTTGCCTACATCTTCGTTGACATTCTGTCGCCTTTACAAGAATTTTTACAGACACAACACGGCTGGGATCCTATTGCCTACGGTCATTTTGCGGGCTCTGAACCATTCTTGAACGTTTTTGTCTTCTTCCTTATTTTCGCAGGTATCATCCTTGATAAAATGGGAGTTCGTTTCACAGCCATCCTTTCAGGTGTGGTCATGGTGGTCGGTGCTTCCATCAACTACTACGCGCTGACAGAAGGTTTCGAAGCAAGCAGTCTGAAAGTATGGTTTGACAACAATTTGAACCTACCGCTCTCGGCCTGGAATGTAACACCATTTTATGATGGCATGCCAGCTTCAGCCAAACTGTCAGCCATCGGATTCATGATTTTTGGTTGTGGTGCCGAAATGGCTGGTATCACGGTTTCGCGTGGTATTGTGAAGTGGTTCAAGGGTAAAGAAATGGCATTGGCCATGGGCATCGAAATGGCTATTGCCCGTGTGGGCGTCGCCGTAGTAGTCATTGCTTCGCCAGCTATCGCCTCCATACATCCCATAAGAGTATCACGGCCTGTCGCTTACGAGCTTCTTTTACTGATTATCGGTTTGATATGCTTTATTGTTTATGGTTTCATGGACAAGAAGTTGGATGCACAAGGTGTGGAAGAAGAGAAGGACGATCCATTCAAAGTGTCGGATATTGGAAAGATATTATCACTGAAAATGTTCTGGATTGTGGCGCTACTCTGCGTGCTTTACTATTCAGCCATCTTCCCTTTCCAAAAATACGCCATCAACATGTTGCAATGCAACCTTAACTTTACGGCCGAACAAGCAGGTATGGTGTTCTTTGTATTTCCATTAGGTGCCGCTGCCGTCACTCCATTCCTGGGCAATTTCCTCGACCGCAAAGGCAAAGGAGCATCCATGCTCATCTTAGGCGCCATGCTCATGGTGATATGCCACCTTGTGTTTGCGTTCGTTGTACCAGCAACACAAAGCGTTATCATCACCTATGCCGCCATCATCTTGTTAGGCATTTCGTTCTCATTGGTTCCGGCTGCGCTATGGCCTTCTGTTCCAAAGCTGATTGATGACAAACTCATTGGTTCGGCATACGCTTTGATATTCTGGATTCAAAACATCGGTCTTTACGCCTTCCCCATGATCATTGGTTCTGTGTTGCGTTCATCCAACCCCGGTGTTACCGACCCATTGAAGTACAACTACACCGTACCCATGCTGGTATTCGCCTCCTTGGGCGTGATTGCCCTTATCCTGGGATTCCTGTTGAAAGCCCTTGACAAGAAGAAAGGTTATGGCTTGGAACAACCGAACATCCAAAAGTAGGAGTGATAGCACTGGGCAAGTACGAAATACTTGTCCATGGGCCTGACATCAATTGGGCCACCCTACCTCAACCAACCTGTACCAAGAAGGGCTCAACTTATTACAGTTGAGCCCTTCTTGGTATATAAATGGTTGCTTGTATCAGAAGCGATAGCCCAATGTGAGCAACACCTGATGCCGCCTGTTGCTAACCTTTACCGCATCGGCGATACAGTTCTCATGCTGATTTGTTTTAGAACGGTAACTCATGAATGGATAAAAATCACCATTGGTGTGCGTATACTGATAGGCCAAGTCTACAAAGAACTTCTTGACAGAGTAACCTAATCCGCACGTGATTCGGTTGGTACTTTCCCAGTTGGTGTAGTCGGTTGAGGTGGCGTATGCGTTTCCTGGCGATGAGATGCTACCGTCACGAAAGCCGTCCTTGCTAAACATCGGACTCAAATAGTTATACCCCAGACGGACAGCACAGCTTGGCAGCGGTTTGTATTCCATGCCCAATTTCACTGTGCTCACTCCTTTCAGGGTTGCTTTGGTATGGTCGTTCATGCCACCATCACTATAAGAGTCATCATAATAATCACCATCTACGGGGTCATAATAACCACCGTTGTTCACACGATTATCGATTGTGCCATAGTCAGCATACTCGTAGGTTGCGCCCAAGGCCAGCTCTCTGCCAATGGTATGGCCTAAGCTCAGGCCAAACTTTAAAGGAGTGCGTACCTTGAAATGGTAATCTGAGCTTTGCCCTTTATCTACTCTGTCCAGCCCTGCACCCATGGTCATATCATTTGCACCTTTTAAATGCAAGTTGTACAAGGTAGGCGTATGGACATAAGCACCTATGCGGAATGGAGAGTTTTCTATGGGTAGGAAGATAGCACCGGCCTTGAGATCAACACCAGTACCATCTATACGCAGGTCTTCCCACATTCCCATTACTTTGTTAAGCTCCAAATTCTCCGTGTAATAGCTGTTGCTACGATAGTTCACGTCGTGCAAACCAAAAGTCAATCCAAGGAACACCCGATTGTTAAAGTTGCCGCTTAAATTTAAGCTATACTCACCAATGTATCCCTTTTGATACTGTCCAAACACATAGGCCGTACCATCAAGATAGTCCATGCCTGTCTGTTTGCCATTTGAATCCTTGATAGGAGCCATCAAACTGGCATAGTTGGCATCTACGCCATTCCAATTATAGTCGTTAGCATACGGATACTTCATCGCCGACAGTTTATTCTGTGAGGCATGCGATAGCGTATTTGCAGCCGTTAGAATTTGGTCAAAATTACGACTCTTGTGGTAATTAAACGCAATGTTCACATATTCGTTCCAGCCTGTGCGCATAGAGTAAACCACCCCTATCTGGTCAAAGCTCGCATTGGTCTTGTTACCATTGATGCTTGTATGGATATTGTTGAAAGAAGGTGTAGTGGTAACACCTTGTTGAGCAACCAAGCCCCCGGATACTGTAACCTGCCCAGAGCGGAACAACCCAATCCCTGCTGGGTTAGTGCTAATCGTGGAAATATCCGCACCCAGTGCCTCCAAAGCGCCTCCCATGCCTACATACCGAGCCGTCCCGTTGAGGTCGTTGTCAATCAGTTTCGTATCTTGATAAGTTTCTTGTGCTGTCAGTGATGCCGATATGAACGTCATAACGGCCATCAGGCAATATTTTGTCTTCATTTGTCTCATCTTTTATATTCGTTTTATTCTTTACCTTCTACCTCCACCAAAGTGGCCACCGCCACCGCTGGAAGAGTGTCCGCCGCCAAAACCGCCACCGGAAGAACGTGTGCCACCAAAGCCGCTACTGGAAGAACGTGTGCCGCCGAAGCTACCGCTATTATAACTTGGTGTAGACCTTGTGGAATTTCCAAAACTACTGTTACTTCGAGTGTCGAACCAATTGGTTCGAGGCGTATCGGTTCTGCCACCGAAAGACCTGTTACGTCTACTGCGGGTTGTGTAGGTACTTCCTGATTGTCTGTTGCCATTTGCAGCTCCGCGAGCAAATCGCCCTGTACTGTAAGTATCTCCGCTGCCACCAAATCTCCAAGTCCTGTCTCCGGTCAAGCCACGGGGATTGCCGCCGTATACACATGCATAGCCTCTACCATACCCGCCATACGGATAGTTATACCAGCCTCCGTAATATGAACCATACCATCCGCTATAACCATAATACCAAGGATTGTACCACGGATCGTAGAATCCATAATAGCCGCCATACCAAGAACTGTACCAGGGATCGTAGAACCCTGTATAACCATAATACCATGGGGCATACCACGGATCGTAAAAGCCCCAACCGGCACGCCAGTAAGGATAGGCTCTCCAACGGTAGCTGCTGTAGAACCACGGATTGTAAAAGCCGTCCCAGCGGCTCATCCGACTTGTATATTCAAAGTCATCACCATCGACCATCGTATCATAATACTTGCCGACAAAAGTGGTGTCGATGTAGGTAGAGTCGGGATAAACCCCTCTACCCTTCTGAAATTCGATGACATCGTTGCCGCGATTGTCCGTTCCTATCTTCTGATAATGACTCCAATACTTACCATGACGATTATATTCGTCTACATCACGGTTGCTGCCACTATAGGTCACTTCACGATCATTCGTACGCACCTTTGGCTTCTTAGCAGTAGGTAAATTAGACGGAAGAATGTACATATCGTCCTGTGCCAACATCTTATAAGGCATCATTCCCAATAATAGGGTGAATAGTATGAGCTTTTTCATCTTGTTACTCCTTTCTATTATATGCTTTTCCACAATGCAAATATATCAAATATGTTTATGCAAATATAAGGAAATTCCCTAACTATGGATAGGTTTTTCCCTATTTTTTATACCTTTGTGGCATCTTTTACGTTAAGAATATGAAATATAAGATAGCAGACTTTAAAATAGCCTGTACGCCGGAGCTTACGCAAATTGCCAAAGACCTGTTACCCGATGTGATGGGAGAAATAGGCTTTGAGTCGTTTGAAGACACTCCAGATGGACTCAAAGGATACATTCCCACAGATTTACTGGACACCAACAGCTTGAAGCAAGTGCTTGACACCTTCCCCTTAGAAGGCGCCAATATCACCTACACGCTTTCCGATACAGAAGACAAAAACTGGAACGAGGCCTGGGAAAGCACTGGGTTCGCACCCATCAACATTGACAACCAGGTGCTGGTTTATGATGCAAGAGCTGGGAAGAAACCCGCAGGTGATTCACTCATCAACATCGGAATCGAGGCGAAACAAGCCTTTGGCACGGGAACTCACGAGACTACCCGCATGATGATTGGTGCCATGCTACAGCTGTCACTGAAAGGAAAGCGGGTTCTGGACTGTGGATGCGGCACGGGCATTTTGGGCATCGCCGCCCTTAAACTGGGTGCAGAGGCTGTCGTTGGCTTTGATATCGACGAGTGGAGTGTGGAAAACACCCAACACAATGCTGCTATCAATGAGGTTGACAACATCGAGGTTTTCCATGGTGACGCACACGTTTTATCGCATGTGTCGGGGGTATTTGACGTGGTGCTGGCCAACATCAACCGCAACATTCTTCTGAACGACATGCCCACTTATCTGGAAATAATGAATGCTGGCTCGGTCTTGATCATCAGTGGTTTTTATGAAGAGGATGTAAAATTGCTTGACGAAAAAGCCAAAACATTGGGATTAGTAAAGACAAGCCAAAAAACAGATAATCAATGGTGCTATTTGACATTTATCAAGCAGTAACCATCTAGTCGTCCCTCAAAAATACGCCATCGCATTTTTCATATAAACCTGTGGGATGAATTGGTGGTGAAAATTTAATTTCCGTTCTCCACAACACCATATTATTACTCTTTCAATAAGGTGCAAAAGATGCCTCATGACTCTTTTGAAGTTGAATGTGACAGCTGCAAGCACGACATTGATGGGGACTCCGAAGAGTCCCCCGTAGGAGTTCCTCCCTAACCGATGGCCTGCCTTGCAGTGTCCCTATGACAGACTCAATTCCTGGCTAATTGTGGAAAGTTTGTGCTTTTTGCCCTTGGCGAACCGTGAGTCTGCCCTCTTTTCACTTACTGATATATTATTGACAGACAAATAGTTAAATATTCTTCAAGGAACGTCTAAATATTGACGTAAACTAACTGTTAGCGATGGCATTCCCTCTGTTCCAATATCGTCCATTTTCCAGTCAGAATTTTCCTGTCTCATGGTGATATGAGCTATTCGATCAGAATTTTTATATGCCGGATCAATAATTCTTACCCGAACCTGCGCGACGTTATCACCATTGGAGTCTTGACTTAGCTCTACTTGTTCCACTTCTGCTCGTATATCAGTGGAAGAATCTTGACTTTGTGTGAAAAGATCATAATCGATGAAGCCAATCTCGTTTTGATGGTAAATCTTATCATACTCCATTACCTTGTTCCAAAGTTCCTTCAGAATATCGGTACTATAAGCGTTGATAGTTACAGACTGGTCACCTGAATTGAAAGCACTCTTGTACATTTTCAATACTACTTGCTTAACATCATTTTTCATATCAGATGCACTCATGTCATATGTGTCATCAGAAACGGCAACGGAATCTCCTTCTGTAAGGTAATCTGGTGATCCTGTATTATTTGGGTCTGTAGACATGATATCCAATGGCGTTGTTCCGTTATGTTTAAACATACCTCCTATTCTTAAAGCACTTAAGAAAAATAATAATGCCATGACTATCCAAAAAATGAGATCAGTATTGGAACGTACTACAAAATTTTGGTCCTCTTCATTCGCTATTTCTTCTTTCTTACAATATAAAACGAGAAGCCATATCGCTCCAATCACCGGAATGACACTTATCAAGATCCACCACCCACTCTTGTTGATAGAGTGCAATCTGCGAACCTGCAAAGCAATTGACGGGATGGCAAGTACTAATGAAACCATACTTGTGATGACGAAGAACCAATCACCTAAGATTATATCTACTGCAACAGCCCCTATCAATACGAGCATATAGTATAAGTACGCTAACCAGAAACGCTCACGACCTATGGTAGAGCTGAAATCAAGATACTTCCCTATGAACTGCTTAACAAAGTAGTTGTAGAAAAATCCGTCCTTGATGTCATCATGAAGGAGTGAATCATCGTCGGTGCTGCTCGTATCATCAGGTGAAAGAAGGGTGCTGGTGACAGGTGTCGGCTGTGAAGTGGATGCAGTGACTTTTTGCTCTGTATCCTCATGTTTGTCCATGACAAGTGGGTCAGACTTGGTGGCAGGGGAAGGTTGCCCTTGCTGTTCTTCCCTCTCGTGAGGGATTATCATGCCATGTTGTAAGGGTTCGTTGCAATATGGACAGACCGTTGTATCCTCCGGAATAAGTTCAGAACAAGCCGGACAGGGTATCATCTTTACTGGTTCTTCCTTTTCCGCTTTCTCCGTAAGCCATTCTCCGCAATATCTACATTTCTTAGCGACGGCTTTTATTTCTTCACCACAATAGGGACATGTCTTAGTCTTATCATTCATTTTGAAAGTATTGATTTAGAATTGTTAATTATTTAATAGTTTGTCATAGAACTCCTTTCCTCCATCTTTTGTGAGCATGAAGTCATCCCAATCTACACTTGCGAAAGTCATTGGTAGATTCAACTTCAAAATGCGACTACGTTTGCAAATTTAAGTAAAAGGTCTCAAGTGGCGTTCTGAATCCCAACTTTTTTCTTGGTCTGGCATTTATTTTATGTTGATATTCTTTGATTTGATTATCCTTAAAATCCTTGAAATCACTCTTTTTGGGAATGTATTGCCTATAGAGTTTATTAGTATACTCAATGAGCCCTTTCTCCCATGAGCTGTAGGGATGCGCAAAATATATCTTCGTATCTAGTGCTTTTTCCAACCACTTGTGGTCTGCGAATTCCGGTCCGTTATCCGTGGTTATTGTTTTTACGTTATGCTTGTAAGGCAGCAGCATGAGGTATACGGCTTGAGAAACGCCTTTGGCATCCTTTCCTTTCTCAAGTTTCCTTATCATGGTGAACCCCGTGCTGCGCTCAACCAGTGTAACCATGGCTCCCTTGTTGTCTGCTCCGACGATCAAGTCCATTTCCCAATCTCCATGCCTTGTTCCGTCTGCTTCAGGCGGCCTCTCATCTATGCTGGTGCGGTCTTTGATGGGCATGTGTTTTCCAACCGGGCGCTTGCGGTGCTTCAACTGATGACGGCAGTTCTTGTATAAGTCTCCGCCGTTCTCTTTGTCTTCTCGGATGTATTGATAAATTCTTTCAATGGAAACCATGTTGTAGCCTTTAAGCTTGCAGTAGCCCACTATCTGTTCTGGAGACCACTGGTGTTGTCGCATGTACCGGTTGATGCGGTTCTTCACCTCACCCGTAAAGGTGCGGGGCTTGCGTAGACGCTCCTTACGAACGTCTGCCAGCATCTGCGCATGAGAGTAACTATACGTGCCGTGTTTGTTGCGATTGCGGTCAAGTTCACGACTTACAACTGACTTGTTCTTGTTTATGGTCGCACCAATATCTTTTTGCTGAAAACCTTGCTTGTGCATCACTGAAATTGTGTACCTTTGTTCCCTAGTGAGTTGTGTCATCTTTTGTAACTTTTGGAAGGGGCTACAAAGATACTAAAACTTTCCATCGGAGAGGGAGGGGAACACCCCCTCTTTTCTCTGAAAAAATATCTTTTTCGCTCCTTTTGTTTATTGCCAAAAGTTGCATTTCTTAATTGAACTTACGAAAGAAAAAGTGTGAGTATTCCTCATTTTTTTTCTAAAAAAAATGGCATTGACATTTAAAAAGGTGCAAGATTTGAAACATATTGACAGGCAAAGCAAGGCAAACAACATGAAAACTGTCAAGTGAATGTAGGAAAGTAAAAAGCATTGACTTTGACCGCCAAACCCAATGACTTTGACCGCCAAACCCAATGACTTTGACCGCCAAACCCAATGTTTTTGTCACCCAAACTCAATGATCTTGTCTTTTCCTAAAATCGCAGGACGGTTTTTAGTTGATTATTCTAAATCACTTGTCCATATTTTTCAATGATATTATTATACTTGTCAAGCGTCCTTTCGCGGCTCAAAGGTATGAGAAATCATTGAACGATGGCCATAAAAGAACGTCAAGCGCATCAAGCTGTTTGACACATCCCCATGTTCACCAAGTTACCTTTTGGCGACCAATGGTCATCTGCTTCAAATCGTAAAACGAGCCGTTGTAGACATTCAAGTCAACGAATCCTTTGATACCGGGCAGTTTTCCGGCATCGGTATGCTGCCAGAATTTCCACTTGCCTTTATAGGTCACCTTCTCAACATAGTAATGGGCTATCCAGTAGGGATAATCATCAAAAACGGGCGCACCCAGATATTCGTCCTTAAATTTATAATAGGTATAAATCATGGGCTTCACATGGTACTTGTCTTCAACGATGTGCAGCCAGGTAAGAACATCTCGCTGAAAGTCTTCCACACTTTGGTCTTTAGGTTTGTGTTCAACATCCAATACCGGCGGCAGGTCACCATCTTCCAGATGTACCTGCTTTAAAAAATAGTATGCCTGCTCTCTGGCCGACGAATGGTTGCTCCAAAAGTGGTAAGCCCCCCTGATAAAGCCATGCTCGCGCGCATTATAAAAGTTGTCGTTGAAATTGTCATCCAGTTTGTCGGCGCCCTCTGTCGCCTTGATCATGACAAACCTGAGCGGGCACCCTCCAATCATACCATTGCGCAACAGTTGCCAATGGATGTCACCTTGATAATGAGAGATGTCGATGCCATGTATCTCATAACCTGCGGGGTAGTCGGCATCGCCATAAAGTGCGCGCCACCTGAACCCGGTAGGACTTACAAAAAACTCATAGAATGCCCACATATAGAGTAGCGCAAAGACAATGCCCCCTACCCAAACGGCCCGTCGGGGACATCTACCGAAGAATCGTGTGCGTTTTTTTCTGACTCGCTTTCTTCTTTTTCTTGTTGGCATTGAATGATGAAATTGAAAAAGAGAATCTGCCATGCAATACGTAACCGAACTACATCAGCAGACTCTCTTTATGGTAGTTTTAAATGTCAGTAAGATTATTCCTGCTCCAATGCCAAGGTACGTGTGGTCTGGTCACAAACCTCACTGGGTCCCCAATACTGGATAGGACCTGGGTAAACATAGCATGTATGGTTAGCCCATTCGTCACGGTTGGCAGCAAAAGTCTTGAAAGGCTTGCCTTCCAACTCTACCAACGCCTTGCGGATTACCGGTTTCATTTCACCTGTACGGCGCTCCATGTTCATCATCATGGTGATAGGTACACCACCTGCTTTCCAGTTGTCGGTGCAGTCGGTGGTATTCTTGACAATGGCCATATATCCTGTCTTACCGTTTGCGATGAGCTGAGCAGCACTGGTTCCAAGCGCATAGCAATAATCGGCATCAAAATTAGACGGCGCAGCACAGCGACCTTCGTAACCAAAGAAATGGTGAAGAGGTGAGAACTTTCCTTGATACTTGCCTTGCTTCTTCCACTCTTCGAGCTTGGCGGCAACCATGCGGGAAAGCAACTTCTCTGTCTCAATCAAGGAAACTTGTACATTTCCGTGAGGGTCGCGGTCTAAACTCAGCTGGCGAGCCACATCTTCCGGCAACGTTTCGAAGGTAGAGCGGTTGGCGTCAGAGAGGTGAGCGAGAATGTATTCACGCTGTGCATCCTTGTCCAAATCTTTGTAATCGGCACCATGAGCGGCCAGCAGGTCGTTCAATTCGGCTATCAAGCGGCCGATGGCGGGGATGAATTCTATCAAGCCCTCGGGAATGAGGACCACGCCAAAGTTGTTTCCTTCTTTGGCGCGGTAGGCCACAACAGAAGCAATGTTCTCCACAATTTCATTCAGCGTTTGGTCTTTGGCCTGTATTTCTTCTGACACAAGACAAATGTTTGGCTGGGTCTGCAATGCACACTCCAGCGCAATGTGAGAGGCCGAACGGCCCATCAGCTTGATAAAATGCCAGTATTTGCGAGCCGAATTGCAGTCGCGCTCAATGTTTCCAATGAGTTCTGAATAGGTCTTTGTTGCCGTATCGAAGCCAAATGATGTTTCAATTTGATCGTTCTTCAAGTCGCCGTCGATGGTCTTTGGACAACCGATGACCTGCACGCCATATTGCTTGGCAGCGTAATATTCGGCCAAAACGCAGGCGTTGGTGTTTGAATCGTCACCACCAATGATGACAAGTGCTTTGATATCCAGCTCGCGAATCACTTCCAGGCCCTTTTCAAACTGGTCTTCTTTCTCCAGCTTGGTACGTCCTGAGCCAATCATATCAAAACCTCCAGTGTTGCGATATTTCTCCAAGAAACCTGCAGTAATCTCGATATAATTGTGATCCACCAAACCACCAGGCCCCATCAAGAAGCCATACAAGCGGTTTTCTTCATTCAACTTCTTCACGGCATCGAACAAGCCACTAATCACATTGTGTCCACCAGGTGCCTGACCTCCACTGAGGATAACGCCTACATTCATCAGCTTGTGTTCACATTTATCACCTGGAACAAACTCTACGAGAGGCATTCCGTAAGTATGTGGGAACAGTTTTTTGATTTCTTCCTGATCATCAACACTTTCAGTTGGTGCTCCTTCCTTGATTTTTACAGCACCTTGAAGAGCTTTTGGCAGTTTTGGCTGATAAGAAGCTCTTTCTTTTTGTAATGCACTTGTTTTCATATTTGCAATTTTACTAATATAATAAATGATAAATATTCATTGCTCTTAGGTTTTGCAAATTTACCCTTTTTCTTTGAGATAGAAAAACAAACAATCAAGAAAACAAGATTTTTCCAGTCAATGTGTTGCATTTACAGATATTTTTTCTACCTTTGAACTATTATTCAATTTCGTACAAACTATAAAGAAACAATTCACATGGCAAACAAAAGAGATTTAAAACGAACCATTCATTATGTTTGTGGTGACCTTTTAGCAGAATGCGTAGCCGCCTCGCTGTATGGCGAAAAACCCGAAAAGGAGAATATCGATGCGCTGCTGACGTCCATCCTGGCGTTGCAGAATCAATATATCAAGCGCGCATCACATCCCGAACCAGGAATGAAACAAAAGGATTATTTCAAGGATTTGATTGAACAATTCAACTCTGAAGTGTCTGAAATTGTAGATCAGATATCGAATATTTATTAAAAAAACCGAAGCGTATATGCTAAATCGTTTGTGTAGATGGCTATTATATAGTTGCATGGGATGGACAAAAGTTGTAACTGTTGACCATCCCGATAAATACATCATTTGCCTTGCCCCACACACCAGCAACTGGGATTTCATCATCGGCTTGCTATACATGCACGCTGAGGGGATGAAATCAAACTTTCTGATGAAGAAAGAGTGGTTTGTAGGCCCTCTCAAACCCCTTTTGAAAGCCATGGGGGGAATACCTGTTTGGCGTTCAAAACATACGAGCATGACGGACAACCTTGCGGTCTTCGCCCAAAAAGAGAAAACTTTTCAACTCTGTATCACACCCGAGGGTACACGGTCTCTTAACCCTGATTGGAAGATGGGATTCTATTATATTGCTCTGAAAGCAAACATACCCATCCTCTTGTACGGTCTTGACTATCAACGTAAGACAATACAATGTACGAAAAAGATTGTTCCCACAGGAAATGTAGACGAGGAGATGAAAGAGGTGAAACTATATTTTAAAGGTATGCAAGGCAAACATCCCGAGAAATTTTCAATAGGAGAAATTGCCCAATGAGGTTACGCACGGTTTTATTTCTGTACTGCGTATGCCTATCACTCCACTTATCAGCTCAGTACAACAGTAGCTTCACACGGGCATGGGGTGATATTGACCATCGGGATAAGCCGTGGGTGACGAACACATCGAAGACCAACAAGATTAGTAAAGGACTGAAGAATAGGCATATTTCTGTATGGGCAAGCCATGGCTACTATTACGATCAGAATAAATTTAAGTGGAAATGGCAACGGCCAAACCTATTTGGAACCACCGAAGATTTGTTCACTCAGACCATTGTCATCCCCTACCTTATTCCCATGCTCGAGCATGCCGGAGCCTGCGTGTTTACACCACGAGAGAGAGATTGGCAAAAACATGAGGTCATCATTGATAACGATGACCCAAATAAAGGGACATCCTATCTTGAGATAAACGTTAACGGAAATTGGGAACGAGCTAATACAAAAGGCTTTGCAAGGACAAAAACCATCTACAATGATGGCGACAATCCCTTTCAGCAAGGTAGTGCGAGGATGGCTCGATCAACCAAAAGTAAGCATCCAAGTTTGGTATCTTATCAGCCTAATCTGCCTCAAGCTGGAAGATATGCCGTATATGTGAGTTATCAAACAGTAGACAAGAGTGTGGATGATGCTGAATACATCGTCTATCACAAGGGGCAGGAAACCGCTTTCAGGGTCAACCAACAGATGGGAGGTGGCACTTGGGTTTACCTTGGGACCTTCGATTTTGACGCTGGGAGTAATCAGTTTAACCGAGTAGTGGTGACAAATCGCTCGAAAAAAAAGAGACACTTCGTGACGACAGACGCAGTTAGATTCGGTGGTGGAATGGGTAACATTCAACGCGGAGGAAGCATAAGCGGACTGCCACGGACACTTGAAGGTTCACGATATTATGCACAATGGGCTGGTGCACCCTACAGTGTATACGGAGGAAAGGGCGGTCAAGACGACTATTCCGATGACATCAACGCCCGATCCAAAATGACAAATTGGCTCGCAGGCGGAAGTGTTTTCGCACCATCACTGCCAGGACTAAGGGTTCCCCTTGAGTTGGCATTGGCTGTTCACAGTGATGCAGGATATAGTGCAGATGGAAAATCGCTAATTGGTTCTTTGGCTATTTGCACGACGAACTTCAATGACGGACGCTTGAATGCGGGGATTTCGAGAATGACCTCAAAGGACTTCGCCAATGACTTACTACAAAATGCGGTCAGAGACCTGAGTACCAACCAGAGATCTTGGCCCAAGAGATACCTCTGGGACAGAAACTATTCGGAAACACGTCTGCCGGAAATCCCCTCTGCAATACTGGAGACTATGTCTCATCAAAACTTTCCAGACATGATACTCGGTCAAGATCCCAACTTTAAGTTCAGCTTTGCCCGTTCAATCTATAAGACCATATTAAGATATATCAATCGACAGCACGGAAAATCGTATGTTGTTCAACCGTTGGCACCACAAGATTTCCGCATCGAATTTACATCTAAGAACAAGGTAAAACTGTCATGGTCGCCACAAACCGACCTCAAAGAAGAAACGGCTACACCATCATCATATAACGTATACATGGCGACAGGAACGAGTGGATTTGACAATGGAAAGAATATCAGCAAAACATCTTATTCCATAGAACTTGAACCTGATGTGCAATACAACTTTAAGATAACGGCTTGCAACAAAGGTGGAGAGAGTTTTCCCACTGAAACTTTGTCGGCTTACTATTCACCATTAGCCACTCAAACGGTACTGGTTGTCAACGGATTCAATCGTCTTTCGGCACCCAAGGTAATCGATGATGAGCTTCAACAAGGCTTTGACCTCCATGCGGATATTGGGGTTGCGTACGAAAAGACTGCGGGATGGGCGGGATATCAAGCAGCTTTCGACAAAACACGCATGGGCAGTTTGACAGAAACAGGTTTGGGATATGGAGGCAATGAGCTGGCTGGACAATTCATTGCAGGTAACACTTTCGATTATGTCGTAGACCATACGGCCGCCATTGCTAGTTCTAAAAAGTACAATGTGGCGAGTTCTTCCAGCCAAGCAGTATGGTCTGGCGAAGTAAAACTGACCAAATATCCCTGTATTGACCTGATATTAGGTTTGGAAAAATATGAACCGTACACAGTAAAATACTATAAATCGTTCACCCCTCAGATGCAAACTCTGTTGACAGACTATGCCAATCATGGCGGAGCAATCATGGTTAGCGGCTCATATATTGGATCGGATATGACCTTTGAAACCGAAAGATCGTTTCTCAACAACGTTCTGAAACTATCCTATACGCCCAGCGACAGTACTATTTCCTCTAATGCTGTACAAGGCCTGGGTATGAACATGACGTTCTACCAAACGCCTAATGAAGACCATTACGCAGCACAATCGCCCGAAGTTCTTTCTCCCAATCCAAGTGCTATGTGCGTCATGCAATATGCCAATGGTACCAGTGCCGCGGTTGCGTACAAGGACAACCATTATAGATGCTTCACCATGGGTTTCCCTTTTGAATGCATCATCGATCAAAAGAAGAAAGGACTATTGATGCAGGGAATATTAAACTATTTGCTTGAATAACGGACAGGCTCGCCCAGCAGCTTATGGAAGCACTACAAGAGCATAAAAATTGCAGTTTGATTGACATAAACAACCACTTATATAATAGTAGAAGATATGAACTATAAAATCCAATCCAACCCATCAGGCACGAGATGTATCGAAGTTTCGGACGAACATCTGGCCAGTATTCAGAAATATGCTTTGTTGGAAAACCTGGTTGACAGCACTGGCATCATTGATGAAGATATACTGAATAAGCTAAAACTGAACGTCAGAGCCTTGTTAGAATCAGAAGCAAATCATGACAAAGCCCTGCTGGATCTTTGCCTTGACGTCATCTACCACGCCAACATGAAGGCATTTGGCCTCAACCAATTGGTGAAATTGTATGTAGACTGGACAAAGAAACAGACCGAAGATAAAGAATGTATCACGAGTCGTGAGGACTAAAATTAAGACAACACTCATTTGAAAGATTATCAACTTACTGATTTTCTTCCAACCACAAAGAAGGAATGCAAGTTAAGAGGTTGGGAAGAACTGGATGTCATCTTGTTTTCAGGAGATGCCTATGTAGACCATCCATCCTTTGGAGCTGCGGTCATAGGGCGTTCACTTGAAGCTGCGGGATACAAGGTTGCCATCGTTCCTCAGCCTGATTGGCATGGCGACTATCGCGACTTCAAGAAGCTGGGTAAGCCGAGGTTGTTCTTCGGTATCTCACCAGGTTGTATGGATTCGATGGTAAACAAATACACTGCCAACAAGAGATTGCGCAAGGAAGATGCCTACAGTCCTGACGGAAGACACGATTGTCGTCCTGAATATCCAACCATTGTTTATTCAAAGATTCTACGTCAACTATACCCTGACACACCCATTGTTTTGGGAGGCATTGAGGCTTCCATGAGACGTCTTACGCACTATGACTACTGGCAAGACGCACTTCGCAAATGTATTCTATGTGATTCGGGTGCCGACATGATTCTGTACGGCATGGGATCGAAGTCTGTTCTGTGCTTATGTCAAAGAATTGCAGCCGGTGAACCCATCCAACAGATTCACGATATCCCACAGACTGTGTATCTAACTCAAAAAGAAGAAATCGATGGTGGCATCAAAGACGATGATATCATCTTACATAGTCACGAGGAATGCTTGAGAGAAAAACGACTGCAAGCCGATAATTTCAGACATATAGAAGAGGAGTCCAATAAGATACACGCACAAAGATTAATTCAGGCTGTGGACAACAAATATGTGGTAGTCAATCCCCCTTTTCCAACTTTATCAACAGAAGAGGTCGATGCTTATTATGATTTGCCCTATACACGTGTACCACATCTCAAATATAAGGGTAAACGCATTCCTGCCTACGAGATGATAAAGTTCTCGGTAAACATACACCAAGGCTGTTTTGGCGGTTGCGCTTTCTGCACGATATCGGCTCATCAAGGGAAGTTTGTCACTTGCCGATCGAAAGAAAGCATCCTGAGAGAAGTAAAACAGGTGATTGACATGCCTGACTTTAAGGGTTATCTTTCTGATCTAGGAGGGCCGTCAGCTAACATGTATGGTATGGCAGGAAAGAACCATCTGGCTTGTGAACACTGCAAACGCCCATCTTGCATTCACCCAAAAATCTGCCCCAACCTCAACACCGACCACAGTAAACTACTAGATATCTATCGATCCGTCGATGCTATTCCCGGTATAAAAAAGAGTTTTGTCAGCAGTGGTGTTCGGTATGACTTGTTGTTGCACAAGAGCAAGGATGAAGCGACGAATGCCGCTGCACAAGAATATACGAAGGAACTGATTAAGAACCATGTGAGTGGTCGCTTGAAGGTAGCACCCGAACACACGTCAGATACTGTTTTGAACTTGATGCGCAAGCCTTCATTCAAGTTGTTCGAACAATTTAAAGTCATCTTTGACAAAATCAACAAAGAAGAAAATTTAAAGCAACAACTCATCCCCTATTTCATCAGCAGTCATCCTGGTTGTCAAGCACAAGATATGGCAAATCTCGCCATCATCACCAAAAAACTAAATTTTCAGCTTGAACAGGTGCAGGATTTCACCCCTACTCCCATGACTGTCAGCACAGAAACATGGTACACAGGATACGATCCTTACACGCTGGAACCAGTTTACTGTGCCAAAACACCAAATGAAAAACTTGCCCAACGACAATTCTTCTTTTGGTACAAACCAGAGGAAAGAAAGATTATTGAAAGGGAGTTGAGAAAGATAGGAAGACCAGAACTCATCGAACAGCTTTTCTCCCATGCACCGAAGCCGCAAAAAACATCTTCCAGAAAAGATGAAGCAAGCTCGCAAAGAACAAGCCATAAACGCCCAGTTTCATACAACCCAAACTTTTCGAACAAGCGAAAAAGGGAGAAAAACAAACGTCGAAATTAAATAGACGTACCCTACAAACCAAATAACGTCTATCACTGAAGGCGACATGAGGGTACATAAATGGTGAAAGAAAGTTTGTTTAGTCAAACGATAGCAACGTATTACAGTACTTAAACAAACTTTCCTTCACATTTCTTATTCACGCACTACTCTCACAAACCAGATAAGCGCGGGCTTTTCATCCCAAGATATGGTAAATAGCTTATCATCAATAAGCAATTTTCTGCTCACTCGTTGTAGGGCCATTTACCTCCAATTTTCCATCTTTAATGGTCACTTGATCCATGAAGACCACACGCTTTGATGGATCTGCTTGCATGCGTGCATGATATACGGTGTACATTTTGCCATCCGGCATGGTGATGAGCATGTTGTGACCCGTACCCATCACGGTACCACCCTTTGACACATTTTCTTGCAAAACAGGATTATTCTCCGCCTTCTTGAACGGTCCCAAAGGATTTTTAGCTGTCGCATACCCAACCGCATAGTGTGCTCCTTCAAACGAATTTGCAGAATACATCATATAATACAAGCCGTCATGCTTGAAGATATACGACCCTTCCGTCCAACGTCGATTTACTTCTCCAGACATTACCGATCTACTCTCCCATTCCGATTGTTGGTCATCAAGCTTAGTAGGAGGAGCCAACAGCAACTTTGGTTCGCCAATCACACCCGTAAAATCAGGCTTTAACTCTACACCATACACCCAACTTTCTTCTACCTCATCAAACTTTCCCTCTTTTTTGGCCTTGTCAGCAATCTCGCTTTCTACAGGATGTTTGTAGCAACAACGCGAATAATACAGGTAGCACTTGTTGTTTTCATCATCAAAATAAACATTAGCATCGATGATTGGGTATGGAGGATTAAAGATATGACGGTTTATCAAATCTCGAAAAGGACCCGCAGGTGAATCAGATACAGCGACGCCTATCTTGAAAATCTCCAATTCATTCGTTGGATTTTCCTTGGCATTAGCGCTGTAAAACAGATAGTATTTCCCGTTTCGTTCATACACTTCAGGCGCCCAGAAGCAGTCTTTGTTCCACTGTTCGGCTCTCCCACCTATATAAATTTGACCACACGAATCCCATGTCTGCAAATCTTTAGAAACGAACGCTTCGAAGCCATTCGCGAGAGAAGTGCCATACATATAATATTTTCCATCGCTTGCATGCAACAAGAATGGGTCGCCAAAATTCAGAGGCAAAGGATTTTTAATAATGCTGGTATGCTGCTTTGAACAGCCTACAAAAACAAACAACACACATAGTAATGCGATGATTACGCCTGATTGTTTCTTCATAAACAGTAATGATTAATATAAATTATTTAGATTTCTTCTTTAATTTCAATGCCGGGATTTTAACTTTGTCACCTTCCTTCACTTCTTTCGTTTCATTCACAGCCTCCATGTAGCACTCCATGCCAGCCCCCAAGTAAGTTTTACTGATAGAACTCAAGGTCTGTCCTTTACGCACCGTGACGGTTTGTTCCACACCCGTTATGTCATAGGCGCCCGTTCTGATTCTCGGATCCGAATCATATTTTAAGGCCATTGTTTGGCTGTTCTGATGTGACTGGTCACGCTTCTCACTCTCAGATGCCACTTTAGCAGCTGCATTCTTCTCTTTTTTCTCATCTTGAACACGCTTGTCAGACAGCTCTGTTGACTGGTATCCACGATCTGCAGCAGACGTATTATCCTGTCCCTCACTGTCTACCTCTGCATTTTCGGAAGCCGATTCGCCTTGAACACCAGCCACGTTTTCCTTCACTTGCGCAGCTTGTTTGACAGCATGCAGCTCTGTCATCAAATGCTCTATTCGGTTATCACGAGCCGCAAACTGCTTACCGATATAATAAACGCCAAGACATGCCACTAACAGCAAAGCACATACGACACCAATCAGTATCTTTTGATTTCGCTGAGTTCGAGCCAAATTGGCACGCAACTGTTGATTTTTTTCATTCAACTCATTCAGTTCGGCTAACTCAAGTGATTCTTTTTCTTCGTTTTCCTTCATGGGTGATTGCGATATAATGTCTGTTGTTTCTGCGACATTTCCGTCATCCAAGACAGGCTGGTCATCAACCACAGGAGTTTCTTCAATGGGCGTAACCTCAATCACCTCTTGCTCACGCACGCCATCTTCAATGAGGTTGCCAGAGAGAGGCTCTGCATCGTCGTCATTCAACACCTCATCATTCACAGTAGATGCCGTTTCGTTGGACGGCTCAGGTGATGGATTTTCTTCATGATCGTCTTGCGTTTCAACTTCAACCTGTTTTTCTTCCGCAGGCAGAACGGTCTCCACAGGTGCGCTGCTGTCCGCGTTTTCTTGTTCCTCAAGCTGCTGATAACGTTCATCTATCTCTGAAAAATCGGCATCATCGCTCACCGTAACCGTTTCAAACTGCTCGAACGGACTGTTCACCTTATCCCTCAAGACTGGTTCGGGCGTAAAAGAAATTTTCTCTCTCCCTTCAATGATGATGCGTTCACCCGTGTTCACATCCACACTCTCACGGGCATTCACGGATGTTACCTTGAACGTTCCAAGTCCTTTAATCTTAACTTGTTTATCGGCTTTAAGCCCTGTTGTCAAAACGTCTACAAGCAAAGGGATGAAGAATTCGGCCTCACTTTTTGATAGCTGGTGCTGTTCTTCCAACACACTCGCCAAATCTGTGATTTTTATCATGAGTCGCCTCCTTTCTTCAACTGTTCTTTGACGGAAGGCATGGGTCTGAAACTAAGAACCAATTTGGGAGGAACCAACATCTTCTTGCCTGTTGAAGGATTCGTCAGGATGCGTTCCGTCCGCTTTTTCACTTCAAAAGTACCGAAAGAAGGGATAGCAATTGATTCGCCCTCACCAAGAATGTTTGTCATTTCTTCCACGAGCGTACGAACATAGTTTTGCGTCTGTTCTTGCGTATAGCCTGCACGTCGTGACAATTCTGCAATAAACTCTTTGTTATTCATGGAACTTGCTGTATATGTTTAGACAATCTCGCCGTACAAATCAAACTCTTCCGCATCAGTGATCTTCACTTGATAAAAAGAACCTATCTGCACGGACTTCTGTCCACCTTGTATTAATATTTCGGGATCGACCTCTGGGGAACAAAATTCCGAACGCCCGATAAAATAGTCATTCTCCTTCCTGTCAATGATTACTTTCATGGTTGAGCCTATCTTTGCGGCCTCTATCTCGGCACTGATTTCCTGCTGAACCGCCATCAACTCATCCAATCTTCGCCGCTTAACATCTTCAGGTACGTCGTCCGCATAGTGATTGGCACCGTAGGTTCCCTCCTCTTCCGAATACATAAAAGCACCCATGCGTTCAAATTGAGCCCATCGAACAAAGTTGAGCAACTGCTGAAAATCGTCCTCTGTTTCGCCGGGAAACCCAACCATCAACGTGGTGCGCAGATGAATGCCCGGCACCTTTTCCCGGATGGCGCGAATCAAATCCATGGTTTCCTGTTTGTTCACATGCCTGTGCATGCGCTCAAGTACCGAGTCGGAGATATGCTGCAGCGCGATATCAAGATACTTACAAACGTTTTGTTTCTCGTTCATCACGTCCAAAAGCTCAAGTGGAAACTGGTTTGGATAGGCATAATGCAGGCGTATCCACTCAACCCCTTCCATGTCAGCCATCTCACTAATCAAATCAGCGATGTGCCGTTTGCCATCAAGATCCACCCCATAATAAGTCAACTCTTGGGCGATGATTTGAAACTCTTTCACCCCATCAGCCACCAAGTTACGAACCTCTTGCAGAATTTTTTCTTTCGGTCGGCTGACATGCTTGCCGGTAATGAGGGGAATAGCACAATAGGCACAGTGGCGATCACAACCCTCCGCTATTTTGACGTAAGCATAATGAGCAGGCGTAGTGAGATGTCGCTGACCGTTGCAAGCCTTGATCTCAGCCTTTCCCAAATCGGACAACAGCTGCTTGTAATTGAACTTGCCATAGAATTTATCCACCTCTGGAATCTCTTGTTCAAGCTCATTCTTATAGCGTTCACTGAGACATCCCATGACAAAGAGTTTGTTCAAACGGCCTTCTTTCTTCGCTTCAACAAATTGAAGTATCGTATTGATACTCTCCTCTTTAGCTGCTTCAATAAAACCACATGTATTAATCACTGCAATCTCACCATCCGGTTGCTCACTGTCGTGCGTGCAGTCGTACCCATTCGCTTCAAACTGCTTCATCAGTGCCTCGCTGTCAACGAGATTCTTTGAGCAGCCCATCGTAATGATATCTATCTGATTCTTCTTCAAAGTTATCGACTTTCTGTTATGATTCATGCTGGAACAAACTATCTACAAACTCTCGTCTGTTGAACAACTGCAAATCGTCCATCTGTTCACCCAGTCCGATATATTTCACAGGTACCTTCAGTTGGTCGCTGATACCGATAACCACGCCCCCCTTCGCCGTTCCATCCAGTTTGGTAATGGCCAGTGAGGTAATCTGAGTAACGGCAGAGAACTGCTTTGCTTGCTCAAAAGCATTTTGTCCCGTGCTGCCATCCAAGACGAGCAGCACCTCGTCAGGAGCCTGAGGCAGCACTTTTTTCATCACATCCTTGATTTTCTTCAATTCGTTCATCAAGCCCACTTTGTTGTGCAAGCGTCCGGCTGTATCTATCAACACCACGTCGGCCCCATTGGCTTTCGCACTTTGCAGCGTGTCAAACGCCACAGAGGCTGGGTCGGCTCCCATCTGTTGACTCACTACAGTCACGCCTACCCTTTCGCCCCAAATCTTGATTTGGTCCACGGCAGCTGCGCGATAGGTGTCGGCAGCTCCCAGGAATACCTTCTTGCCTGATGCCTTAAACTGATAAGCCAGTTTGCCGATGGTTGTGGTTTTACCTACCCCATTGACACCAACGACCAAGATAACATACGGTTTATGGTCGGCCGGTAAGTCCCAATTCTCGTGATCCTCAGTGTTGTTTTCAGCCAATAAGGCCGCAATCTCATCGCGCAAGATGGAATTGAGTTCAGCGGTAGACACATATTTGTCGCGCGCCACCCTTTGTTCGATACGTTCAATGATTTTCAGGGTTGTGTCAACACCGACGTCCGATGTGACGAGCACCTCTTCCAAGTTGTCCAGCACCTCGTCATCTACCTTAGACTTGCCGGCAACCGCGCGTGACAACTTTGAGAACACACTCTGTTTGGTCTTCTCCAGACCCTGATCCAGCGTTTCTTTTTTCTTCTTATTGAACAGACCAAAAATACCCATATATTACTTTGTTGTTATTGAGTCACTCCAGAATGGAGTATAATTATTCTAAAATCACCTGCCGCAGCTTTTGCAAAGTTGGCGCGAGCCGAATGCAAAGCAAGTTTACTTGTTTTGGTGAGTCGACGCCCAACTTATGCAAAGTTGGTGCAAGCCGAATACAAAGCAAGTTTACTTGTCTTGGTGAGTCGACGCCCAACTTATGCAAAGTTGGCGCGAGCCGAATGCAAAGCAAGTTTACTTGTTTTGGTGAGGCGATGCCCAACTTATGCAAAGATAGCACATTTTTTTGACTCTTTCTTTATATCAAATAGATTTTCAACCAATTCTTTCATAATTGCACAACTCGTCATTGCAACAGCCCTACCAATTTGCTATAAGAGCAAGTTTGTAATTCCATGTTGTCAGTCTTCACTATCCAATAAATACCACAAATACGAATCACATAACAATCTATAAACCAATACATTATAAACTAATTGACTTTACCTGCCAAGAGCATGTGAATAAGGGCGCAAACTCTATGACTTTGTACATCAAAGTTAATGAGTTTGCATCTGTGTTACATGAATGTGCAAATGGATAGACTATTTTTGAAAAAAAATAGGAATATGACAACCAAAGTCGGCAGAATATGAGCCAACGGATTTATCGTAGTTGTCGGTGGACTTGCTTTTCATTCAAACGACAACTTGTGAAGCGCGTTCTTCAAACGTTCGGCCTCTGATTGACGAATGGCCAGCGTGATACTACAGGTGTTGTCAAAATTTTGTGAAACGATTCGAGGCTGCAGCTCTTTCACAATTCTCATCACCTGGTTCATCATGGGATAGGCAAATGTGTAGGTGATGGTTTCTTCTACCAGTTTTACTTCGATCTGTGATGCCTCAATGGCTGCCGCAGCAGCTGAGCGGTAGGCGGCAATGAGTCCACTGGTACCCAACTTGGTACCACCAAAATAGCGGATTACAACTATTAAGATGTCGGTTAACTCGAAAGAATTGATTTGTCCCAGTATCGGTTTTCCTGCCGTACTCGACGGCTCTCCGTCATCATTCGCCCTGAAGTTGACACGTTCAGCTCCCAGCATATACGCATAGCAGCAGTGTCGGGCGTCATAATATTTTTTCTTGTACGCCAGCAGGATTGATTTTATTTCGTCTTCTGACGTTACATGATGCGCAAAGGCGAGGAATTTACTCCTCTTCTCAGAGTAAAATCCCTCGCCTATTATTTGTGATATTGTCTTGTATTCGTCTGATATCATGACAGTTTGTGTATCACCAATCCACTACGAAGTTTAGGTTCAAACCATGTTGCTTTCGGAGGCATAATTTTTCCAGAGTCAGCAATGTCCATAATCTGCTGCATGGAAACAGGATAAAGAGCCAATGCCATCTTCATTTCTCCACTGTCTACTCGACGCTCAAGCTCTTCCAAGCCACGCAAGCCACCAACGAAATCAATACGTTTGTCTGAACGTAAATCCTTGATTCCGAGGAGTTCATCGAGTATTAATCGAGAAGAAATATCTACGTCCAACACACCAATTGGATCGTTGTCGTCGTAGGTTCCTGGTTTTGCTTTCAAGCTATACCATTTTCCGTCTAAATACAAAGAGAATTCATGCAACTGTTGTGGCTTGTAACTCTTCGTTCCTTCTTCGACGACGTCAAAGTTTTTCTCCAAAACTTTTAAGAACTCTTCTGATGTCATTCCGTTCAAATCCTTCACCACTCTATTATAGTCTAAAATGGTTAACTGAGATGCTGGAAAGCAAACAGCCATGAAATAGTTATATTCTTCATGACCTGTATGATTAGGATTGGCTTTCGATTTTTCGACACCAACCAATGCAGCAGCTGCAGAACGATGATGACCGTCAGCAATATACAAGGCTGGCATCTTCTTAAATTCTGCAGTAATCGTTTCAATATCCTTCGCATCGGAGATTACCCAGAACTGATGTCTGAAACCATCAATAGGAGCAATGAAATCGTATTCAGGCTTTTCAGAGGCATAACGCTTTATCAAAGCTGTAAGCGTTTGATTGTCGGGATAAGCAAAGAAAACAGGTTCTATATTGGCATCGCATACCCGTACGTGCTTCATTCTGTCTTCTTCTTTATCTCTTCGAGTCAGTTCATGCTTCTTAATAACTCCATTGAGATAGTCTTGACAATAAGCACCTACTACCAATCCATACTGTGTCTTACCATTCATGGTTTGGGCATAGATATAGTAGTTTTCGTGTTCGTCTTGCTTGAGCCAGCCTTTATCTTGGAACTTCTTAAAGTTCTTAGCTGCTTGCTCATAGACACGTGGGTCATATTCAGACGTTCCTGGCTCGAAATCGATTTCTGGTTTGATAATGTGATACAAACTCTTTTCATTATCTCCAGCTTCTTCTCTTGCCTCATCCGAATCCAAGACATCGTAAGGACGTGACTCAACCTCTTCAAATAAATCTTTTGGAGGTCGAACGCCTTTGAATGGTTTAATTGTTGCCATAGTGTTTACTTGTTAACTTGAAATTTCGTGCAACCGTCTTTGAAATAAGCATTGATTTGCTGTGCGGCAGCGATTCCTGCATTTGCATTGGCTTCTGCTGTTTGTGCGCCCATCTTCTTAGGAGTAGTAAAGTAACGACTCTCGAACTTTGCGAATTCTGCATCAGCGTCTGGCTTGATGTCTGTCACAAATTTAAGATCTTCACGCTCACCCATTAAACGCAACAATTCTGGCTCGTTGATAACTTCCTTGCGAGCAGTATTTACCAAAATGCCACCCTTCTTCATCAAATTAACAAGATCGTAACCAACACTTTGCTTTGTGTGTTCGTTGGCAGGAAGGTGTACACTGACAATATCACACTGCTTGAAAAGCTCTTCTTTGGTAGCTACAAACTGAACGCCATCTTCTTTTTTAGGATTCTCTGCATGCGAACGGCTGAAGCCATATACCTCCATACCAAAACCATTAGCGATGCGAGCTACATGACGACCAATGTTACCGAAAGCCAAGATACCTAATTTCTTACCTTTCAGCTCACAACCTGATTTTCCAGAGAAGCAGCTACGGCACATATAAATCAACAAGCCAAATACCAATTCAGCAACTGCATTAGAGTTCTGACCAGGAGTATTTTCTACCACAATACCTTTTTCTTTGGCATAAGCGGTATCAATAGAATCGTAACCAGCACCTGCACGAACAACAACTTTAAGCTTTGGAGCAGCATCAAGGATTTCTTTCGTTATTTTATCAGAACGAACAATCATCGCCTCTGCATCTTTAACAGCATCTTTGAGTTCATCGGTAGAAGTGTATTTTTCTAACAGTTTGACGCAATGATTCTGACTCTCCAACTCTTTTTTAATAGCCTCGACTGCTTTTGCATTAAAAGGTTTTTCTGTAGCAATAAGTACTTTCATTTGTTTAGAATATTGAATGGGTTAATTAAGTACGCAATCACATCAGGAGGTGATTACGCATAAATTGATAAACAAACAGGCTAAAATAAGGTTGTATCAAGCAAACTGGATAATTACGCTCACCTAATCACCTTATTTTAGCCTATTCGTAAATCATAACTAAAGTGTAGTTTGTGATTGATTAATGTTTGTCTTCGAATTCCTTCATGCAAGCGATCAGTGCTTTCACACCTTCAACACTCATAGCGTTGTAGCAACTTGCACGGAAACCTCCAACAGAACGGTGTCCCTTGATACCAACCATACCACGTTCGGTAGCGAACTCGAAGAATGGTTTTTCAAGATCTTGGTATTCTTCGTTCATGACAAAGCAGATATTCATCAATGAGCGATCTTCTTTAGCAACAGTTCCCTTGAACAGTTTGTTTCTGTCAATCTCAGCATATAACAAGTCTGCTCTTTGGTGAGCCAACTTATCCATAGCCTCTACACCGCCGTTCTTCTTAATCCAACGCAATGTTTCAAGAGCTGAATAGATAGGAACAACAGGAGGAGTGTTAAACATAGAACCCTTCTCGATGTGTGTGCGATAATCCAACATCGTAGGTATTTCACGTCCAGTCTTGCCCAGCATGTCTTCCTTAACGATAACGAATGTAACACCAGCCATAGCCAAGTTCTTCTGTGCGCCACCGTAGATGCATACATATTTAGAAACATCAATTGGGCGACTAAATATATCTGATGACATATCTGCAATGAGTGGCACCTTTACATCCAAGTCTTTACGTATCTCTGTACCGTAGATGGTGTTATTAGAAGTAATGTGGAAATAATCACAATCCTCAGGTACGCTCCATCCTTTAGGAATATAAGAATAGTTCCTGTCTGCAGAAGAAGCTACTTCTACTACTTCTCCGAAGAACTTTGCTTCTTTCAAAGCTTTCTTAGCCCATGTACCTGTGTTCAGATAGGCAGCTTTCTTCACAAAGAAATTGTTAGGAACCATGTGGAACTGCAGTGATGCACCACCACCTAAGAAGATAACTGCGTAGCCTTCTGGTATCTGCAACAACTCTTTAATCAAAGCTACAGCCTCGTCAACAACTGGCTGAAAGTCTTTTGAACGGTGACTAATCTCCATCAGAGAAAGTCCGCTACCATTAAAGTCAAGAATTTGTTTCGCTGTGTTTTCAATTACTTCACGAGGAAGGATTGACGGACCTGCATTAAAATTGTACTTTTTCATATTAATTGATTAGTTAGTAGAAATAAATGTTTGTCATATCTGCCGGCTAATTTACGACATTAGTCTGAAAGAAAAAAAATATTAATGCATTTTTTTTACGCAAAGCCTCTTTTTTTATGAAACTGGCTCTACCAAAGTTTTTATTCCCTTGATTTTTTCACCTTTGGACAACTGGAGAACTTGTTGCAACTTATTTCGAACCACGGCTACATATACATAATAGTCTTTAACATCGATACGTCCGATTTCTGTTGATTTCAAACCACATTTCTTGCACAAGAAGCCAACGACATCCATCTTACTGATCTTATTTTTCTTTCCTTTCCCGATATACAATGTAGCCATTTTGGGTTCCATGGGAACTGGCGGAAGTTGTTCAGGAAAGTCAAAATTCGTGATGTCAGCAGAGATAAATTCTGGAATGCTCTCGGTTGGTCCGATGATGAGAAAGCTTTTTCCTTTTTTGTCCCATCGGGCTGTTCTTCCTATTCGGTGTATGTAGCCATCTTCATGTTCAGGCAAATGATAATGAACGATATTACTGACATCGGGAATGTCAAGTCCACGAGAAGCCAAGTCGGTACTGACCAAGACGTTGACGGAACCATTAGAAAATTGATAGAGTGAATCTTCACGTCGTTTTTGGTCTAAACCGCCATGGAAGACCGCAGAGGAAAATTTATGAGCCTGCAAATATCCATGAATTCGTTCAGCACTATCTCGGTAATTGACAAAGACGATACTACTTTGATTGCCAAAAGTGAGCAAGAGCTTGGACAAGGTCTCTAATTTATCTTTCTCAGGACTGGATACAGCAAAGATTTGAATCTGCTTTGTGGCATTAACTTCATCCAAATAATCCAAACGCTGTAGACGGTTTACATTGACAAATTCTGGGATGGAGTCGGCATCTGTAGCCGATAAGAGTATCCGTTGCTTGACTACAGGCAGTTGGGACAACGCCTCTTTCATTTCATCCTGGAACCCCATTTCAAGACATTTGTCGAACTCGTCTATCACGACATATTGTGTGTTATCTGTGACAATGTTTCCTTTGCTAAGATGATCGTTGAGTCGTCCAGGTGTGGCAAATATGATTTGAGGTTGAATCTGTTTCAACTGTTTGTGCTCATCCATAGCTGGCCGACCGCCATAACAAGCGTAAGAACGTACGGGCGTAGTCAAAGCTTTCAAGATACTTGATGACTGAAGAGCCAACTCTCTGTTTGGCACGATGACCACGGCTTGCAAAGCATCGCGTGACACCTCTATTTTTTGTATTAACGGCAGTAAATAAGCCAATGTTTTACCTGATCCCGTAGGAGACAAGATGACAACATCTGCCTGCCCACCCAATATGAACCGAGATGCCTCTTGCTGCATAGGGCTTAATTCATCAATACCCAGTTTGCTTAAATTAATATTGACACTCATGGTCACCCCTTCTTTGCGTTTATAATTTTATCAATCTCATCAAACTCTTTACCCATATTCAGATTTAGGTAAATAGTATAGAGCGGGAGACTCCAGCGCTCTTTCATGTCAGGAGCCAGTTGTCTGTAGCGTTCGAGATAGGGCAAAGCCTTACGATAATCATTTAAAATCATTTGTCTATGCTGCTTTGATACCTGCAACTCTTTGTCCAAAATAACAGCTTGATTAAAATAGGCCAGCCCAGCATTTAAATAAGGTTCCATCATGCTATCGTTCTCTGCAATCAATCCGTCACATATTTCTATACATTCGTCATACTGTCCCGTATTCAGCAACACCGTACTCTTCGCAAACCGATAAATCTGATTGGTGCTGTCGACAGATAGAGCTTGATTGATGACGTGCAGTGCTTTGTCGAAGCGATGATTCTGCACATAATAGTCTACCAGCCGTGGAAAGAAGAACGGAAAGTCAGGATGTGATGAAAATCCTTCTTCCAATGTCTTTAAGTACAAGGTAGTATCGTTCATTTCCTTATACGTTTGCGCCAAATATTGTAGCATGTAAACGTAGTGAGTTGTATCTTTCAATGCCAAAGGAGTGTGCTTCAAGGTTGCTTGGTGGTTCTTGAGCTTGTATGCATTGTAGGCCGCCCAATAGGAAGCCACGGGTATCAACTTGTCACGTTTCATGTAGTCATACTTTTTGAACAAAGGATAATATGCGCAATTGATGTATGCGTCATACATATTATATGCTTCTTGATACTTATTTTTCAGCATGAAATAGGCACCACCATTGAAAAGGTTGGGTCTGATTTGGTTTAAGAACTGAGCATGTTCATCTCTATATTCTATTTTAATAACTCCTTTTTTGTTGGGTGTCGCATCAACAGAGTCAAACGCTTGCAAAACATCAAACATTTTCTTTCCCAATGAAAATAACTTGGCCGTATCGTACTTTTGCTTTAAATACAGCTTTTCATTTCCCTGTTCATACTGTTTTTTAACAGCCTCGAACAGTGTTATCCATATTTTCTTATTATTTCTGTTCGTGGAGTCTTTCAACAAATTACTCATGGAATTTTCTGCTTTTTCCAGATTACTACCATGTTTAATCCATTGTCTAGCCTGAGATATATCTTTTCTCTGTGCTTGTACTGAACAAACAACTATGATGAGTAAAAGGAAAATATGTATCAATCTTTTCATGTTAATCAACTATTATAAATTAATTAGTGCTTTTAAGAATCTCTTTAGTGAGATGATGTATTCAACAAAGGTGATGAATAATTTCTGAATATTGAACTCTAACTTCTGCAAATATACAGAAAAAGTTAATATCCGCTACACTTTTTACAATAAACTTAACATTATTTGCAAAGGGATAAATAAAGTTTTGCAATCATATAAAAACGTGGAGGATATACCTCACGATACATCCTCCACGTTAAGATTCTTAGTAGTACTATTATTTATTCAAATTCTCCATTTCTTTCGTTCTACTGTCTTCAGCACCGTAGAGCGAGTAATAGCACTGATATAGTGGATAGCTCCAGTTTGCACGACTCTTATCAGGATCAAGATCACGAGCTTTTTCCAGATAGCCAACTGATTCCGTATAAAGCTTCTTTTGCTCAGCAGCATTATTCAAAGCCTGCGCCTTTGAATTAATACAGAACCCAAGATAAGTATATACAAGTGCATCCTTGTCGTTCACTGCTACAGCTTTCTTATAGCCCTCAATAGCTTCATCCCACTGACCTGCATTCATTGCGATTTGAGCTTTCGTCGCTAAAGCACTGAAATTATTGGGATCTTCTTGCAGCTTAGAAGCAACTAATTTGTTCAACTCTTCTTTGTTGTTCATGCCGTTATATATGGCACTTAATGCACTGAACACTTGCTCGTTACCTTTTTCTTTTACATACAGCTCTTTCAAGCTTTCAATAGCTTTCAACGAGTCCGACTTTGAGGTGAGGCCTTGCGTGATGAGATACGACTTCAAGTTCAAAGCCTCCTTATGCACATCCTTTGCTGTATCCTGTAAGGCAACATCTGCATATTGGTTCGCCAAATCAACCTTCTTATCCTGAAAGGCATAGACAGCTGCTACACGCGCCACCTCTCCGAGATATTGATCATAAGCAGGTTTGTTGGCAACATCCTTAAACAAATTGGCTTGAGACGAAGATACATACAGACCAAAATTTTTCAAAGCTCCTTGCTGATCATTCTTTGTTCCAGCATCCTGTCCAGCATTAATCAACTGTGGGCGTAAGTTGTATAAACGATTTTGATTGGCCTTATGGAACTTTGGTTTTACCTTTCCTTTCGCATTGGGCATCATATCGTATTTGTCTGCTTCAATACCAGCATTTATTGCGTGGTAAAGTGCATCATAATACCCCACGGTATCATACTGTTGCTGTTCACCTTGCTTGAGCTGTTGACTAAGCATATTCTTATCAATGACAGCCTGCTCCTTGCTCACTTTTTGCATGGCAAGGTCTACTAACTTATTATAAGCTTTTGCTTTTTCTTCATTGTTTGCCAATTGTGACAAATTTGACTTGACCAAATTCTCTGCTTCAACAAATGTTTTAGCAGACATGATAGCCTTTAGCGCGTCACTGTCGCCGGCAAAAGACGTTGAGGCACCCAGTGCCATCAAAGCCATCAACATTAATTTTTTCATAATTTCATTATTTTTAAAGGTTTATTTTTATTCGTTAGGCTCTAACTCATCATCAAAATCAACCAATGGAGCCTCATCAGCAGTTGACTTTTCTGACCCAAAGGTCATGGAATCCTTGCCCTCACTATCGGGCTGATCCAATTCCTCTTTATTATCCTCTTCCAAGGATGCTTCCAGTTCTGAACTCATGGTCTTGCAAACACTGGCGATGACATCATTCTTCTTTGACAGATTAATCAATCGAACACCCTGTGTAGCACGTCCCATCACACGACATTCTGCAACAGCCAATCTAATGGTGATACCACTCTTATTGATAATCATCAGGTCGTTGTCATCGGTTACGTTCTTAATCGCAACCAGACGTCCTGTCTTATCAGTAATACTCAGTGTCTTAACACCTTTACCGCCACGATTGGTCTTTCTGTAATCCTCTACCAAAGAGCGCTTGCCATAACCGTTTTCACTGACAACCATGACCGTCTCGTTTACAGGATCATTAACAACAATCATGCCTACAACAGCATCGTCACCATCATCTAGTCGCATTCCGCGCACACCTGTTGCGGTACGTCCCATGGTACGAACAGTGTTTTCATCGAAACGCACTGCCCTACCATTGCGGTTAGCCAGAATGAGTTCGTTTTCACCATTGGTCAATCTCACATCAACCACTTCGTCGCCTTCCGCAATATTGATGGCGATGACACCATTGGTTCGTGGACGAGAATAAGCCTCAAGGCTTGTTTTCTTCACGGTACCGTTCTTGGTTGCAAAGACGACATAGTGAGAATTGATGAACTCTTCATCATTCAAGCCACGCAAACGTAAGATGGCATTGATGGCATCGTCACTGTCGATGTTGAGTAAATTCTGGATGGCACGACCCTTGGAGTCCTTGGCTCCCTCTGGTATGTTATAGCACTTGAGCCAATAGCAACGTCCTTTCTTGGTGAAGAACAACATGGTTTGGTGCATGGTAGCGGGATAGATAAACTCCGTAAAGTCTTGATCACGATGTGTGGCACCCTTTGATCCAACACCTCCCCGTGCTTGTTCACGGAAGTCTGATAGTGGGGTTCGCTTGATATACCCAAGATGACTCACGGTAATAACAACAGGATCATTTGGATAGAAATCCTCTGCATTGAACTCATGTTCATCAGGAATAATCTTTGTGCGGCGGTCATCACCGTATTTCTCCTTTACCTCGTTCAGCTCATCCTTCATCACCTTCTTGCAAAGTTCGGGATCAGAAAGAATGTTTTCCAAATAAGCAATGAGTTTTTCCAATTCATCATATTCAGCATGCAATTGATCCATACGAAGTCCTGTCAACTGAGACAAACGCATGTCAACAATGGCCTTACTCTGCAGATTATCCAGGTCAAACCGCTTTTCCAAATTGGTTTGAGCTTCCGAAGGCGTCTTACTACCACGGATGATGTGAACCACTTCATCAATATTGTCGCATGCAATAATCAAGCCTTCCAAGATATGGGCGCGTTCTTGCGCTTTTTTCAACTCAAACTTGGTCCTACGGATGGTTACATCATGGCGATGCTCCACAAAGTACTTCACACATTCTTTCAAGCTCAACAAGCGTGGACGACCTTTAACCAGCGCGATGTTATTGACCGAGAACGAACTTTGCAAAGCTGTCATCTTAAACAACTTGTTCAGAATGACATTGGCATTGGCATCCCGCTTAATGTCAATAACAATACGCATTCCCTGCCGACCAGATTCATCGTTAACGTTTGAGATACCGTCCAGCTTTCCTTCTTTTACAAGAGCTGCTATGTATTCGATGAGTTGCTGTTTGTTAACGCCG
Organism: Prevotella sp. BV3P1; assembly: GCF_000479005.1. Taxonomy (GTDB): domain Bacteria; phylum Bacteroidota; class Bacteroidia; order Bacteroidales; family Bacteroidaceae; genus Prevotella. Next base: position 98,654 of record NZ_AWXC01000062.1, read on the forward strand.
TATGGAATTTCTGTGACAACAATCTTATCATGGCTATCATCACTTTCAATTTCAGCTTTTGCTCTGATGATAATACGTCCACGACCGGTTTCGTAGGCATCCTTCACGCCCTGCAGACCATAGATATAAGCCCCTGTCGGGAAATCAGGAGCCTGGATGTGTTTCATCAGTTCATCCAGTTCGATGTCAGGGTTGTCAATGTATGCGCAACAACCTTCTATCACTTCACGAAGATTATGAGTTGGCATGTTTGTCGCCATACCCACCGCAATACCATTTCCACCGTTTACAAGCAGGTTTGGTATTCTGGTCGGCATAACCGTTGGCTCCTGCAAAGTGTCGTCAAAGTTGTTGGCCATATCCACGGTATCCTTATCCAGGTCGTCCATGACATGCTCACCCATCTTTGACAATCTACATTCGGTATAACGCATGGCAGCAGCAGAGTCACCGTCAACACTACCAAAGTTACCTTGCCCGTCTACAAGCGTGTAGCGCATGTTCCAGTCTTGTGCCAAACGTACCAAGGCACCATACACAGAACTATCACCATGAGGATGGTACTTACCAAGCACCTCACCTACTACACGAGCACATTTCTTATATGGCTTGTCACTTGTATTGCTAATACCCAGCATACCGTATAAGATACGACGGTGCACAGGTTTGAATCCATCACGTACATCAGGAAGGGCACGAGCCACAATCACAGACATCGAATAATCGATGTATGACGACTTCATTTCCTCCTCAATGTTAATTTTCATGATCCTGTCATGATCAATTGTCTGATTTTCGTCCATTCAATCGTTAATATAAATATAATGTTAAATTCCGTCTAAAATCGTCTATAAGCACATTTAATTTCGCTCTGTGACGTTTTGCCTATTTATTTCAACATGCTAAAGTACAACTTTTTTCCGAATAAGAAAGGCTTTAAACCATAAAAAACGCAAAAACAAGCTATATTGAGCATATTGGTGAAAGTGGAGTGATGGCAATCGCCTTCACACCTAACGAGAAGCAAACGACTGTGAATTCCCTGCCAGCAAGGATGCTGATTGTTTTTCAATCCCTGCTTTTCTTTGAAACATCAACACGACTAAAGGTCGGTTAAAGAAGATGGTAATAGCGAACAATCAAAGATTTCTATATATAATACTCCTTCCTAGATTCATAAGGATTAACTGTCCTGATTATGGCTTACAAGTTACATGGAAAGCAGTTGTTCGTCTTCCAATTCACAACCACGGAAGCCCATTTCTCTGGCTCGTTTTTCATCGAATACAGAATAAACAGCCGAACCTTCAACACACAATTCACCCTGCCCATTCTCGATGGTTGCATCGATGAACACCAAGTTGCGTCGACGTTCTCGTATATGGGCACGTATGGTCAATTGAGGTTCTGTCGTGGCAACGGGCTGTTTATAGCGAACTTCTAATTTGCTGGTCATGCCGGTAGTCTGTAGTTTTCGGATGACCACCCACCCCGCTATCTCATCGATGAGCGTACTGAGAATGCCACCGTGGATGGTTCCTACCCACCCTTGGTCATGCGTTTGTGGATTCCAAAAAGAGATGATGTCGTCCCCATCTTCGTAAAACTCCATCTTCAACCCCATCTCATTGTCTGGGCAACAGCCATAACAGTTGTACTTATCCACTCCTATCCAGGGATTCTTAATTTTTCTCATGTTACTATATTCTATCAAGTCTGACTATTTATCTCATCGTTATCAGCCCATGAGTGCTCCATCTGCGAGCACTCATTCTAATGCAATAGCGTGCCATCGCTCACACTCAGAAACTCATCTTGAAGCTGAACCTCACTCCGTTCTTTTTAGCATAGGGATGTCCGTTGTAATTGATACGGTGAATGAAGTCTACTCCAAAGAAGTTGAAAATGTTGTGTACGCCAGCTACAATCTCCATATAGGGTACTTTCTTGTCCATGACGTACGCCCCTTCTGGGAAGGCAAATAGCATATTATCGGCCTGGTTGCGCTGCAAAAAGGGATTATTCTTGTCTGTCAAGTCGCCAAACATTCCCTTAAAAGCTACATATTCACGCCACTTCAGCCGTTTGATGAGAGGAATACGATTCAGCAGCTTACCATTCATGTCCCATGACAAAGACCAGAACGCATAGCGGTCTGTCAGAAATTCCATGTTGCGCATCATGGAGAATGTCTCGGGGTGTTCAAAATAGGAAAGGTTCACTGGTGGCATGATCAACAAGGGGAAAGGCACCTTGTCCCACTGTGCACCCAGGTTAACATAGCCATTTAGATAACCCCAACTGCCTAGCCATTGCCGCTTGTAAAACCCTACTTCCGTAAAATTCATCGTATATTGTCCACCCAGGAAGTTTTTCAATCCCATGGTATGGCTAACTTTGAACTCAGGACTATCCAAGTTGATGGGCACTCTTTTCTGTTTGGTGTTCATGAATGTCTGTCCAGGGCAATAACGCAAACCAAGTTGTAGCTCAGTGGTTCTTATCTTGAAAATTTCCTGATGATCACTCATGCGCACGAAGTGCAAGTCACCTGCCACCTCATTGCTCTCGGCTTTGACAGAGGTGTTGACACTGAATCCCCAATCCGTTTCATAAATAAACGACAACTTCTGCCGGTTGTAGAAGTACATCTGCTCCACCTTCTGCGTCTTAAAAGCCATGAAGGCATTATCTTTATTGTGTAGCAAGAACTTATCGGCCGGTGACATCACGTCATAAGCGGTCTCAAAGACCAGATTACGTTGTGGAAACTCAAACGGCGAGTTCTTCTTTTTGTTCAAGGCATAGGTCACCTCTGTACCGTAATAGGTTTTCTGCGACCGTGTTCCGTATGCCACATAGCCTTTCCAAAACAGATGCGGATTGAGTGCAGCCATCGTCCGACCACTGAGTCGGAAACGCAAGCCATCCACAAAGTTGCTCGATACAAGCGTATTGACAGGCCCGATGTCGAACTTGCTTTTGTGCTGGCCGCTGCTTGTTTCCACGTAATTTTCAACAAGCGCTTTGATGCCTACCAACAACCATTTGAAGTTTTTCGATTGCTCCATGCGATGCACGAAAGCATCCATGGACGATTCACCCTTCGTCAATTCCACCGCACGATATCGCTTCCAGAAATCCTCATCCCGAACCATGGCATCGGCCTCGTGCCGCACCTTGGCCCTTCCCTTGAATATCTTGTTGGGCAATTCGTCAAAAGCATAGTCGCTCATGCGGGTATTACGCACGACCAATGCTTTCGAGAGGAAACTCGTCAGTGACAGCTCTGCCCACATATCATCCTTGGTCAGCACCCACTCACCGTTATCAAGCTTGGTGTATTCTTGGTCTACATGCAGTTCATCAACAAAGTTGACATCACTTTTCTTCGGCATGGTCAACTTGCATTTCTTCACATGTAACGTCGAATCGGCCAGGACATACAGCTCTCCGCGGAAGCCAAAGTCTTGCTGGTTGTTAGGAATAAACTGTAGATGATAGCACAAGTCACGATCTACATAGACCGTGTCTTCGATGTAATAGCGATAAAAAGAAATGGCCGTGCGCCCAATGGGACTCACGAAGGGATGTTGAAGCAGCCGAACATAGTCGTCATAGATATCGACATTCGTAAAAACATCCTTCATGATCACGTTCAAGGCTTCACCCGTTTGCAGCATCTTATTAATGCCCTGACTTTGCTGTCCTTTGATAATAGTTTTCTCCGACTTCGGGTTTTTGCGGTAGATGTGCTGAGTTACCGTCTCGTCTACAGAGATGGGCAGCACCAACTTGTTGTTATAGCTGCTGGTTTCAATTTGGTCCAACATCCACTGCGACTTGCTCAATCTGCCGCTTTCTATATCCTCTGGCTTGATGTCATTCAAAGACAGGGTTAGCTTCTGATACTTGTTATACTGATAATAAGGATGATTGTCCAGATGACTTTTCTCCTTGGCTGCGATTACCCGCCGCATCAGCTCCACGGCAGGATTGTTCTTACGCGAATAGCGACCACGCTTACTCTTCACCACCACTTCGTTCAAGCGTTTAGCATCTTCCTTTAAAACAATGTTCAGATGTGGTTCCGTGTTGGCATCTATGTTGATAGACTGCTGCTTAAAACCCACTGAACTGATTGTCATCACCCATCCCTCATGCCGGGCTATGCTGAATTTTCCTTCTATGTCGCTGACAACAGCAATATGATGGCCTTTATACATCACGCTGGCGTATGGAATGGCATACCCATCCTCATCTACTATTACACCCGTAATCTGCGCATGAGCTACAGAGATAAAGGCCATGACTATAAACAGAAAACTAAAAAATCTCTTCACCTTATTATATATAGGGTCACCCGATGGGACAAGTGACGTAATGTCGATACTGTAATTTCATTTTATCCCCAAGGTCTGTCTATCCCCACAGACGGTCAGGGGCGATTTCTCTCTATCATGCAAAGATATACATTATCTTAGAATTTTAAAGAAAACTCTTTGGATATTAATATTTTTTCTATTAAATTTGCACCTAAGTATGGAGCGTCCGCCGCTGTTAGCAGTTATTTTTGGCACCGGTTTTGGAAGCGGATTCTGGCCATGGGGACCAGGAACCGCAGGTGCTTTTCTTGCCACAATCCTGTGGCTGGCAATGGCTGTTACACTCCATCTCACCACCCTATTTGTCATCACATTAATCCTCATCATTGTTTTTACCGCTGTCGGCATCTGGGCTGCCAACCAGTTGGAGCCATTTTGGGGTGAAGATCCCAAGCGTGTTGTCATTGACGAGATGATTGGTATGTGGCTACCGCTGCTGGCTGTACCAGCACACAACGGGTGGTACCTAGCGGCATCCTTCGTCCTCTTCAGGTTCTTTGATATCGTGAAGCCATTGGGTATTAGAGCATTGGACCGCCGTCACGGTGGTTTTTGGGTGATGGCAGACGACCTATTGGCTGGCATTTATAGCCTCATCATCATTCTTTTCACACAATGGGCTATATGAAAAATGCAGTCATTACTTTCGGAAAAGCGCAGATATCGGCTTGGATAGCTTCTTTCATCGACTTTGCCGTCACCATCGGTTTGGCACAATATGCTGAATTATGGTACGGCTATTCTACCTTTATCGGCGCCATCATGGGAGGAATCACCAACTGCATCATCAATTACAAATGGGTGTTTCATCCCGACTCCATCAACAAACGCTACATGGCAGCACGGTATATGATGGTGTGGACGGGAAGCATTCTGCTCAATACCTTTGGCACCCTTGCCCTAACAGAAGCAATTGGTGTGAGCTTTATCATCGTCAAAGCGGCAGTCGCCGTTGCCGTTGCCGTATTGTGGAACTACCAAATGCAACGACTTTTTGTGTTTAACGCAAAACTAAGCCGACCGCTCAAGAGAATAATCAACAAGAAAAAACAGCCTACGGAATTGCCGGAATCTGGGTCCTCCGAGGCGTTTATCTTACCAGACATAGAAAATTGAACACGATGAAATATAGAGACTATTTACAAAAACTTATTTATACCCTCATCAATCCCATCATCAAGGGAATGATTAAGATGGGAATCACGCCCAACATGGTGACAACCATCGGTTTTATCGGCAACGTCGTCGCCGCATTCCTCTTCATCCATGCCAGCCAACTCACACCGTTATCCATGGGTTTTTCATGGATTGGCTGCGGAGGAGCCATTCTCCTTTTCTCCGGTTTGTTTGACATGATGGATGGCCGATTGGCGCGTTTGGGCAACATGTCAACCACTTTTGGTGCATTCTGGGATAGCACTTTGGACCGCTACAGCGAACTATTCTCGCTCTTCGGCATCACGCTTTACCTGATGACCGCCTCTGGAATCTGGGCAGGCGTCATTACATTCCTGGCCCTGGTAGGTTCCATTATGGTAAGTTATGTGCGGGCCCGAGCTGAAGGTCTAGGCATAGAGTGCAAGGTGGGACTGATGCAACGTCCGGAACGTGTTGTGGTGACCGCTCTTGCCGCCATCATCACTGGCATGACCTGCAATCTGTGGTGGCTCATCGGGGGCATGACACTCATCGCTGTTTTGGCCAACATCACTGCTTTTTGGCGCGTGGCGCATTGTTACAAACAATTGAAAGACCGATAGGTGTTCAGCATTTACATCATCCTGTTATACATCGTGTTGGCAGCCTACAAGCCCACACGCAAATTAGCTTTGGCCTTAACCACCTGGGCCTTGTTTGGTTGTACCTATGACGTGATGCGGCTTTACCCCAACTACATGGTCAACCCGATAGACATTCGTGACCTCTATGAGGCTGAGAAACAACTTTTCGGCATCACCACAGCAGCCGGAACGCTCACGCCTAACGAGTTTTTTGCGCAACACCACTGCCAGGCTGCCGACCTTTTGGCTGGCATTTTCTACCTCTGCTGGGTTCCAGTGCCCATTACATTCAGTCTGTACCTTTACCTTAAGGGCGACCGCAAGCATTACCTTCACTTCTCAACGGCATTCCTGTTCGTCAACCTTGTTGGTTTTGCTGGTTACTACATCCATCCCGCCGCCCCACCCTGGTATGTCATGCAACATGGATTCGAACCCCTTCTGTACACCAGCGGAAACGTTGCTGGACTGGGTAGGTTCGACCAGCTCATCGGCATTCCGGTGTTCCAGTCGCTCTATGGCAAAAACGCCAACGTGTTTGCCGCCATTCCGTCGCTACATGCGGCCTACATGCTCGTAACAACTATTTATGCCATTATTAGCCAACAGCGAAAAGCGGTCATTGCCACTTTTGCCATCATCTGCATTGGTATCTGGTGGACTGCCGTGTACACCAGTCACCACTACCTCATCGATGTCGCACTGGGAATCGCTACTTGCGTAATAGCTGTCGTGGTTTTCGAATGCCTACTGTTAAGGATTTCTCCCATCAGAAATGCTTTTAACAACTGCATTCGTCGCATCTCGTAAAATAAAGGCTTACTGGTCCGAAAACAAACTCATGGAGTTTGGCGTTCAAACTCTTTGACTTTGACCTCCAATCTCCATGAGTTTAGCCCCCAAAGTCATTGAGTTTGGCGGAATACCTCAACAACTTGATAATCAAAGAAATATAGTGATGTGTTCTTTGACTTATTTCTATTGTCGGTAGGAATGATTTTTCACAACAAAATTCTGCGACTCAGCCGAAATGAAACGTGCAATGAAATGTCTATAAGTTCACGCTACTGATGTCAACAAGGTTGGTGACAATAGCATAAATAGTAAGACCCGCCGGCGAATGAATTTGCAGTTTTCTGGCTATGTTGCGGCGATGCGTAATGACCGTGTTGATAGAAATGCACAGATGTTCGGCAATCTCTTTGTTCGTCATGCCCTGTACCAAACTGATTACCACTTCTTTCTCCCGATCGCTTAACGCCTCCTGGTTTTGCGGTGTTTGATTGATCATGGATGAAATCTTTACCGATACGTCATTTTTCCTTAACTGCCGCTCCAAATGACGGATGGCCGGTGTGAAGATTTCCTCCTCTACCAATGCGTGCTGCGAGAGCCATTGTTCACAATTATAGAGGTCGTAGAGAGTGGCCGTGAGCTGGTTGTTCCTCAAACCATCAGAGGGTAAATACTTGATAATGATATTCTTGAGTTCTTTCAGCTTAAGATCTGTTTGACCATGATGTTTTGAATAAGTTTCGATATCATAGCTCTCGTTGGCCTTGTTGTTCAGCAAATCGTTGACGTAGGGGAACACGTTCTTTTCCTCATAGCGCATGTGATTTCGGATGGTGTGCGCATATTCATCGTAAATCTTGATGATGAGCCGTGCCAGATTGTCATTTTCATCCAGCGCACTCTCCAACTCTTTGCGGATAAAAGGCAGTTGGAAATCAAGATAATAAGAGTGGCTGGCACTTAGGTATTTAATCAAAGTGGGTATAGACAAACGTTCTACATCCTCGGTGTCACGATACCCATTAATGGTGAGGTTGACAATGGCCAAAAAAGTATAGGTGTCCACATGCTCATCTTCACAAACCTCACGAACGGTTTTATCACCAAAACCAAGGCTAATGCCAAATGAGCCAAGACTTTGCAAAATGCTATAATTGTCTGCGATGATAGAAATGAGCTTATCATCAGCCTCATACATCTTATGAACTTTCATTGTATTGCCCTCATGATTATGTATCAGTTTGCAAAAATATAAATTATTTGCGAATGACGCAATCATAATATTTAGGTATTTGATTGCTAAATGCAAGAAAAAAGCATCTATTTAAAAGTTGTTTCATACCTAAATATAATGAGCCATTCTGTCACCAATCTCCTTCAATAAAATATATAAGCAAGAGGATTTGAACACCTACAAACGAATGAAACAGGTATAGGAAGCAACGTTTGTTCAACAAATTCAAAGCAAAAGGTGCACGCTAAGTCTTGATATACTCAAGGTTTAGCATACACCTTTCCATGGGTACTCTCAATATTTTATAATGGGACAGCAACGTGTAAGATTAAGGTTGATGTTGCTCTCTCAACAAATCATTCACGGTTTTAACGGGGTTGAATGTGGACAACGGAACCTCTACGAACACTGTATTCCAATTACTCATTGCTCCATTCCACAAACCTGGTAACTCTAATGCTTTTAATTCTTTACCATCTTTACTTTTAGTAGAGATAAAACCTGTTTCCTTGTCTACGAAATCGGGCAAGTTGAATGGGTGTCCCTGATAATCTTTCAAAGCGCAAACCAAATCCACCGGATTGAAATGCGTTCCCTCGTTGAACATCTTGACATATTGCTCATTGCTCTTGTCTATCTGACTGGCCTCAAGGATTTGCGGACTGGTAGCACCGTCTTTACCATAAACGATGAAAGGACCTCCGCCCGGTTCACCCACATTTCTAACCATGCCGCACACGCGCAGCGGGCGGTTTAGTTTTCCATGAAGATAAGGGATGAGAACGGCATCCTCCATATGTTTCAACTGCTCATTGCGGCACATCAGGTCGCGCTGTACGAAACGTATGATTTCTTCCAACTCATCATGTGTGAATTTACCGCTGTCCAACAGGCGCAAGTATTTGAAACATTTCTTCTGAAGCTCTATCAACATCCCGCCTATCACTTGCTTGTAGGTAACGGTGTCGGTTTTCAGCCGGTCCGGAACCACGTTGTCGATGTTTTTAATGAAAACAACATCAGCATCAATGTCATTGAGGTTTTCAATCAAGGCACCATGACCTGCCGGCCTGAAGAGCAAGGTGCCGTCATCATTTCTGAACGGTGTGTCATCCATGTTCGCAGCGATGGTGTCGGTACTGGGCTTTTGTTCGGAGAACGACACATGGAATTGTACCTTGTATCGCTTTGTGAATCTATCAACAACCTTTTCAACCCGCTGCTTGAACAGCTCCAAATGCTGGTGTGACACCGTAAAATGAATGTAAGAATCGCCATGACAACTGGCATACAAAGCAGCTTCTACCAAATGTTCTTCCATGGGTGTACGAGGCGCATCATCATATTCATGGAACAACAATAGTCCCTTGGGCAGGTTACCATAGTTGAGTCCTTTCGGCTCCAAAAGGTTCTCCACCACCGTTTTATATTGACCTTGGGCGATAAGCTTAGCTGCTTTTACACCTTCGTTTTGCTCGCATACCTCTGTGAGTTCTTCGTAAAAAGCAAATTTTTTGAGGTTAGTGAAGAACTCTTTTTCGAAATCTGTCGTTGGAACCGTATAGTCGGCATGCAAAAACGCATAGAGATTTTTGAACATACGGCTTGCAGCACCCGAAGCAGGTACAAACTTTACGATGCGATGGTCACCCTGTTTGTACTGGTTCCACACCTCTACATAATGCTTTTTCATTACTTCGTCCAGTAAAACAATACCGTACTCGACACTGGCTGCCGCCTTGATTGGAAGAAATGGGAAACCGTTTTTAATGTCTTCCAGCTGCTGATTGATTTGCTCTTCGGTAATACCTTTTAGAGAAATTTGTTGAAGATCTTGTTGTGTCATATTGAGTTTTTTATAAATTAGCGAAAGGATATAAGTATAAGTTTGCGTATTTGATACAAAGATAGTTACTTTTCATGAAATACACATTAGTTTACAATAAAAACATTATCTTTGCATGTATACTTTAAGGCAAATAGATGGATACAAAGTTTGAATTCTTAGCGTCGGAAAAATCTGAATATATAGCCATATTCAAGCGCATCAAAGAAGCACTTGGTGATTCTTTCCAGGACAACGATGAAGAAAACATCAAATCGCATCTGAAGACATCTCTGGAGAATGGTCAGGTTTCAAGGGATGCCTTCGGGTTGAATCCGATGTTAAACTCGATGCAGACAGCAGAAATTGCCGTCAACGAGATCGGCCTGAAAAGGGATGGCGTGATTGCCATCTTGCTGTATCAAAGTGTGGTCAACGGCCACTTGGATATCCGTGACGTTAGCGCCAAATACGGTGAGGTGGTGGCGCATATCATTCGCGGCCTTGTAAGAATTAATGCGCTGTACAGCAAGAATCCTGTGGTGGAAAGTGAGAATTTCAGGAATCTGCTTCTCACCTTCGCCGAGGACATGCGTGTCATCCTGATCATGATTGCTGACCGCGTGAACTTGATGCGCCATATCAGAGATGCGGAGAACGTGGAGGCAAAGCGACAGGTAAGCGAGGAGGCAAGCTATTTGTATGCGCCCTTGGCCCATAAATTGGGGCTTTATCAACTGAAAAGCGAACTGGAAGACCTAAGTTTGAAGTATCTTGAGCATGACGCTTACTACATGATCAAGGATAAACTCAATGCGACGAAAAAGGCTCGTGACGGTTATATCGCGAGCTTCATCAACCCCATTCGGAAAAAGCTGGAAGATGCGGGCTTGAAATTTCAGATGAAGGGACGCACCAAGAGCATTCATTCTATCTGGCAGAAGATGAAGAAGCAGAAATGCAACTTCGAGGGTATCTATGATCTTTTTGCCATACGTATCATCTTGGACGCGCCTTTGGAGAAAGAAAAGATGCTATGCTGGCAGGTCTACTCCATCATCACGGACATGTACCAACCCAACCCAAAACGATTGCGCGACTGGCTTTCGGTTCCAAAATCCAATGGATATGAGAGTCTGCACATCACCGTTTTGGGACCAGAGAGCAAATGGGTTGAGGTACAGATACGTACCGAGCGAATGGACGAGATTGCTGAGCGGGGGTTGGCTGCGCATTGGCGATATAAAGGCATCAAGAGTCAGGGCAACATCGACGAATGGCTGGCCAGCATAAGAACAGCTTTAGAAGCGGGCGATGACTTGCAAGTAATGGATCAGTTCAAACTGGATCTATACGAAGACGAGGTATATGTGTTCACGCCAAAAGGTGAAATCAAGAAATTCCCTAACGGGGCTACGGTCTTAGACTTTGCCTATTACATCCACTCTGACGTAGGTAGCAAATGTGTTGGCGCACGTATCAACAACAAGAATGTTCCTATTAGGGAACAATTGAAGTCGGGTGACACGGTTGAGATATTGACGCAAAGCAACCAAAAGCCAAACCAGAGTTGGTTGAAAATCGTCAAGACCAGCAAGGCGAAAGCCAAAATACGCCTGGCATTGAAAGAAACCCAGGTGAAAGATGGGCTTTATGCCAAGGAATTACTGGAGCGGAGGTTCAAGAATAAGAAGGTGGAACTGGAAGAAACCATCATGAATCACCTGGTGAAGAAGATGGGATACAAGGAGATATCTGACTTTTACAAGCAAATAGCTGATGAGAAACTTGATCCTAACGACATCATTGACAGGTATGTAGAACTGCGCGACAAAGAATTGAACGTTAACACTCTGAAGGCAGTTCAACGTGCCGATGAGTTCAGTTTGGAGCACCCTGACGGACAAATGACCAGCCAATCTGACGTGTTGGTCATCGACAAGAACCTGAAGGGCATCGATTACACGTTGGCCCAGTGCTGTCATCCTATCTATGGTGACGACGTCTTTGGGTTTGTAACGGTCAGTGGCGGCATCAAAATACATAGGAAAGACTGTCCCAACGCACCGGAAATGAGGAAGAGATTCGGGTATCGAATGGTTAAAGCCAGATGGAGCGGACAAAATGGAGCCTTATACACCATTGTACTGCGCATCATAGGGAATGACGATATCGGAATAGTGAACAACATTACCAGCATTCTCTCCAAAGAAGAGAGAATTGTGATGCGTTCCATCAATATCGATTCAAACGACGGATTGTTCAGTGGTAATCTTTCTGTTCAATTGGATGATGTGACGAAGCTGGATGCTTTGATTAAGAAATTACAAACGGTGAAAGGAGTAAAACAAGTCACCAGACTGTAAATAAAGAAGTTATTTGCCCTCTCTTTTCATACGGACACCAGCAAAGTATCATGATAAAAATCAGTATATTCGCATTGTCTTAGGCAGCAATTATGAAGCAAGTATTTAAGTTGGCGTTGCCATCCATCATCTCAAACATCACCGTTCCACTATTAGGCATCATCGACCTGACCATTGTGGGACACATGGGTGATGTGATTTATATTGGAGCCATCGCCATTGGCACCATGATTTTCAATGTGCTGTATTGGCTCTTTGGTTTCTTGCGGATGGGTACCAGCGGCATGACATCTCAGGCATTAGGACGACGTGATTTGACCGAAGCCATGAGATTGTTGGTTCGTTCGTTAACCATCAGTACGGCCATTGCTGTGATTTTTATCCTCTTCCAGCTTCCAATTCGTTGGGTGGCGCTGACCATCATGCAGCCCACAGAACAAATTGCGGAACAGGCAGCGATTTATTTTTCCATTTGCATTTGGGGCGCACCAGCCATGTTGGGGCTATACGGACTGACGGGATGGTTTATCGGCATGCAAAATACGCGAATTCCCATGTTGGTATCCATCTTTCAAAACATCGTGAATATCGTTGCAAGCGTGACCTTTGTATTTGGATTTAGCATGAAAATCCAAGGTGTAGCGTTGGGAACGTTGACGGCACAGTGGACAGGTTTCCTACTTGCCTTGTACTGTTGGAAGCGATATTATGGCAGGTTAGCGGAATATAATTGGAAAGATGACTTGTTTAAGCGAAGTACGATGGTTCGATTCTTTGCCGTCAACCGCGACATTTTCATACGAACGCTATTCCTGGTTGGTGTCAATTTCTTTTTCATTTCAGCCGGATCGAGGCAAGGAGCCATCATTCTATCTGTCAATACGCTCTTGATGACTTTGTTCACCCTCTTCTCTTACGTTATGGATGGATTTGCCTACGCCGGAGAAGCCCTTAGTGGAAAGTATTATAGTGCAGCGAATAAGCTGGCCTTTGACAGGGTCTATCGTAGCTTGTTCGCATGGGGAGCCATCATGGCTGTGGTGTTCACGCTGGTCTATGCGGTTGGAGGCAATGGCTTTCTGATGCTGTTGACCAACGAAGCTGTTGTCGTGCAAGCAGCCGAAGCATATTTCTGGTGGGCCGTGATGATTCCCCTTGTCAGCGTATCGGCCTTTGTCTATGACGGAATTTTTATTGGACTTACGGCCACGAGGGGCATGCTGGTGTCTTCAGTGATATCAGCTCTTGTCTTCTTTGCGTTGTACCTTGCCCTGCAAAGCTACTTGGGAAATCACGCTCTATGGCTGGCTTTCATTGTCTATTTAGGCTTGAGAGGTGGCATTCAATGGTTGTTGTATCGAAGAATGCATCTGAATTGGGTGCAAAAATAAAATGGCGTCAACACTTTGAGATGCATGCCAAATCAATTATCTTTGCAGTATGGAATTCATATACTTAGCCATAGGACTCGTCGTTGGAGCAATCATTGTCTTTTTCTTGTTAAACGGAAAGCTGAAAAAGCTGGAAACCAAAAACGTTTTGTCTAATCAGCAATTGGCGTACGAACAAGAACTTGGCACACAGTTGCAAGCAGAACGTGACCGACTTCAGCGTGAGCAAGCAGAACAACAGCAACAGTTGATAACCATCAAACTTGAGCTGGAGCGAGTAACCACGCAGTTGGAATCCGAACAAGCATCGCATTCGAAAGAGACAGAAATGCGCCGCGAACAATTTGAACAACAACTGAAGACCGTTCAAGAGCAATTTTCAAATTTGGCAACTCGCATCTTAGAACAGACTTCGGAAAGGCTGAAGACAACCAACAACGAATCGATGGAACATCTAACGAAACCACTTAAGATGAACATCGAACAATTGCAACAAGCCATTCAGCACACAAATACAGAAACATCCAAGAATACTGCCTCGCTATCACAACAACTCAGAGAGATGAGTTTGCAGACACAGAAGATTGAAACTACCGCAACCCGACTGACCAATGTAATTAGAGGAGGAAACAAGGCACAAGGCAATTGGGGTGAACGCATGTTGACAGACATTCTAGAAAGTCAAGGTTACAAGGTTGGTATCGATTACGACATCCAGCATACATTAACAGATGAAAAGGGAAATGCGATTAAAAATGATGACACAGGAAGGCGGATGATCCCTGATGTCATTCTACATTACCCAAACAATGAAGATGTCATCATCGATGCCAAGATGTCTATTGATGCCTATTATCAATATGTAAACACCGAAGAAGAAGCTCTCAAGAAAAAGTTTGCAGCCGACTTGGTGAGCAGTATCCGAACACAAGCCACCAATCTCGCCAAGAAAGACTACAGCAAATATGTGCATTCGCCACGAAAAGCCATTGATTTCGTCATCATGTTCGTTCCAAACGAAGGAGCTTTGCAGCTGGCTTTAGACACGGATCCAAAGATATGGGGCGAGGCTTTCGACAAACAGGTTTTCATCACCAGTCAACAAAACTTAATGGCCATATTGCGTATGATTCAGATAGCTTGGAGACAATATGCACAAACAGAAAACCAAAAGAAGGTTTTCGCCTTGGCTGAAGAATTATTGAAACGCGTAGGTGAATTCATCAAACGATTCGACAAGATTGGCAAAGACATTGACATGCTTCATAAAGACTATGGGGAAGCTTACAACAAAGCTTATACGGGGAGACAGAGTATCGTGCAGAAGGCCAATGAACTGAAAGACTTAGGAGTGAAAGAAAGCGCTAACCAACCGATTCCTATGACCCAACCTGATGTATTGGACATCACAGAAGAAAACGAAAATGAGTAAGACGAAAAAGAGATTGTTATTCGTGTGTTTAGGAAACATTTGCAGAAGTCCGGCGGCAGAGGGCGTGATGAAATCCATTGTCAAGGCTGCTGGCATGGAAGATGAATACGTCATCGACTCAGCAGGCATTGGGGATTGGCACATCGGTCAATTACCCGACCATAGAATGAGAAAACATGGTGCACAAAGAGGATATCGGTTTGACAGCCGTGCTCGCCAGTTCAATGTAGATGATTTCAAAAATTTTGACCATATCTATGTGATGGATCACGAAAATAAACGCATGATTACCGCTATGGCAGCTACCGAAGAAGATGGCCAGAAGGTAGAAATGCTGGCAAGTTACCTGAAAGACAAGCAGAATGTTGATGTGGTACCAGATCCATATTATGGAGGAGATCAAGATTTTAAATATGCGCTTGACTTGATAGAAATCGCTTGTAAAGAGTTATTTATTCAATTACAAAGAGAATAAGCAGGCCATCTATAAATCCCAGTGACACGGTTTAATTGACTAAAAAACAAACCGTACGAATCGCATATTTATAATCTTCTGGCATTTCATCAACGGCACCAATATTCTATGTGGTGGTATCAGAACCGAATTTCTATATTTTTTAATCCTAATAAATGCAATGTATACATTGCACTTTTCTGTATAAATATTTTGCAAGATTATAAAATATTGTTATTTTTGCAAAAGCATAAAATAAATAAATTAAGAGAATACTTTTCGGTATGGATGTAAAAAGAGTTTATACTTTCGGCAATGGAAAAGCCGAAGGTAAAGCAGATATGAGAAATCTGCTTGGTGGCAAGGGTGCTAACCTTGCGGAAATGAATTTAATAGGCGTTCCGGTTCCTCCTGGTTTTACCATTACGACAGATGTTTGTAATGAATATTTTGACAAAGGAAGAGATGAGGTTGTTGAACTTTTAAAAGGTGACGTTGAACGTGCAGTCAAGCACATCGAAACTTTGATGAACTCAAAGTTTGGTGATTCTTCCAATCCATTGTTGCTATCAGTTCGCTCTGGCGCACGCGCCTCAATGCCTGGTATGATGGATACCATCTTGAATCTGGGATTGAATGACGATGTTGTGGAAGGCTTGGTGAAGAAAACTGGAAATGAACGTTTTGCTTATGACAGCTACCGCCGTTTTGTACAGATGTACGGCGATGTAGTTCTCGGAATGAAACCAGCGAACAAAGAAGATATCGATCCCTTTGAAGCAATCATCATGGATGTTAAGGCAAAACGTGGAGTGAAGCTTGACAATGAAATGACCGTTGATGATCTCAAGACATTGGTTGTTCGATTTAAGGATGCCATCAAGAAACAGACAGGAAAAGACTTCCCTACCGATCCCATGGATCAACTTTGGGGTGCCATTTGTTCGGTGTTTGACAGCTGGATGAACGAGCGAGCTATCTTGTACCGCAAGATGGAAGGCATACCCGCAGAATGGGGTACGGCCGTTTCAGTCATGGCCATGGTGTTTGGCAACATGGGTAACACCTCTGCCACTGGCGTATGCTTCTCCCGTGATGCAGCAACCGGTGAGAACCGTTTCAATGGAGAATATTTGGTCAATGCGCAAGGTGAAGACGTCGTTGCGGGCATCAGAACGCCGCAACAAATCACCAAAGAAGGAAGTATGAGATGGGCCAAGCAGCAGAATATCAGCGAAGAAATACGCAAATCCCAATATCCTTCCATGGAAGAAGCCATGCCGGAAATCTATGAACAGCTGAACAACATTCAAGACAAGTTGGAAAAGCATTACCATGACATGCAGGACATGGAGTTCACCGTACAAGAAGGCAAGCTGTGGTTTTTACAGACCAGAAATGGAAAACGTACAGGTACCGCTATGGTCAAGATTGCCATGGATTTGCTACATGAAGGTGAGATTGACGAAAAGACGGCACTTGAACGCTGCGAACCCAATAAGCTGGATGAACTATTGCACCCAGTATTTGATAAGCTTGCACTCAGCACAGCCAAAGTTCTCACCAGAGGATTACCCGCCTCACCAGGTGCTGCATGCGGACAAATCGTATTTTTTGCAGACGATGCTGTTAAATGGCACGAGGCTGGACATCAAGTTGTCATGGTACGTATGGAAACATCTCCCGAAGACTTGGCAGGCATGTCTGCTGCAGAAGGCATCCTGACGGCTCGTGGAGGTATGACATCACATGCTGCCGTTGTTGCCAGAGGTATGGGCAAATGCTGTGTCTCGGGCGCAGGAGCCATCAATGTAAATTATAAAGATCGCACGGTAGAAATAGATGGCATCGTTCTCCATGAGGGTGACTATATATCTATCAATGGCTCAACAGGCGAAATATACCAAGGCGAGGTGGAAACTCGTCCGGCTGAAGTTACCGGTGACTTTGCAGAGCTTATGAAACTTTGCGATAAATATACAAAGTTGGTAGTACGTACCAATGCAGACACGCCGCATGACGCTGAAGTTGCACGTAATTTTGGTGCAGTTGGCATTGGCCTTTGTCGCACCGAACACATGTTCTTTGAGAATGAGAAGATCAAGGCCATGCGAGAAATGATCTTGGCTGAAACCCAAGACGGCCGCGAGAAAGCACTCGAGAAGCTCCTACCCTATCAGAAACAAGACTTCTATGGCATATTGAAAGCGATGGACGGATATCCCGTTAACATCCGATTGCTGGATCCACCGCTACACGAATTTGTTCCTCATGATTTGGCTGGACAAGAAATCATGGCCAAGGATATGGGTGTCAGTGTGCAGCAAATTCAAAAACGTGTGAACAGTTTAAGCGAGGCCAACCCCATGTTGGGCCATCGTGGATGCCGTCTGGGCAACACCTATCCAGAGATTACCGCCATGCAGACAAAAGCTATCTTGGGTGCCGCCATTCAATTGAAGAAGGAAGGATACGACCCAAGACCTGAGATTATGGTGCCGCTGATTGGTATCGTGAAAGAGTTTGATGTGCAAGAAAAAGTAATTAGAGACACGGCTAAACAACTGTTTGACGAAGAGGGAATTGAAATACCATTCCATGTAGGAACGATGATTGAAATCCCACGAGCTGCACTTACAGCCGACTTGATTGCTGAACGCGCTGAGTACTTTAGCTTTGGAACAAATGACCTTACTCAAATGACATTTGGATATAGTCGTGATGACATTGCAAGTTTCTTACCAGTTTATTTGGAACAGAAAATATTAAAGGTAGATCCGTTCCAAGTATTAGACCAAGATGGCGTAGGACAGCTTATTAAAATGGCCGTAGAAAAAGGTCGCTCCACTCGTAAGAATCTTACATGTGGCATTTGTGGTGAGCATGGTGGTGAGCCTACATCCGTGAAATTCTGTCATAGGGTAGGTCTTAACTACGTTAGTTGTTCACCGTTCAGAGTTCCTATCGCCCGCCTAGCAGCGGCGCAGGCAGCAGTTGAGGAATAAAGCCTATTCACATTTATCAACAGCAATAGGTCAGGTAGTTGCGTGTATCTACACAAACTACCTGGCCTTAACTTAAAATCGACATGTTATCAAGATTATTTATTCTCATCCTTAGTTGTTTCTTTTTCATGAATACACAAGCTGACAATGGTGCAAAAGTGGCAACTGTCAGTATCGGTTCAGAATACCAACAAGCTCTGACGGACATTAAGGCCGAGTTTGGTGAACCTACAACCATTGACAAACAGGCTATTGAATTCAAGAATTTGACCTATCATAATTTTAAATTCGACTTAGTCATCTTTAAGTTCAAGAATGATAAATTAAATGAAGCTCGCTTTTTTATGAGAGCCAAAAACAAATTAAGCGCTGATAAAAAGGTTGAAGCCTTGTCTAAAGAGCTGGGTAAAAAACATGCACTTTCAGAAGATTATGAAGATGGCTCGTATTTCTATAAAGGCGGTTTGTCACCAAAAGGTATAGGCCACTTGTTTACCATCTCGGCAGCCAAAAGGCAAGGTGTATGGAATGCTGAATTGACTTACGGTCCATTCTAATTCATGCGTTTTACCTTTTCTTTGTGTCCATGGTAAGGATGCCGCAAAGCTACGATATAACTGTTTGATAAACGCAGGGCCACATCATATCTATTCCTGTTGGGGCCAATGCATGCAACACTAAATTTTATGAGCATATTAAATGGTCAAAAAATTTTGGGCATTGCCAAATTATTATTACATTTGCATACTCATTTAGGAAGATTGGCAGAGTGACCGAATGCGCTGGACTCGAAATCCGGTATACCCTTTTTGGGTATCGGGGGTTTGAATCCCTCATCTTCCGCCAACAAAAGAGCCTTCAAACTCATTGATTTTGCTTACCAAAGTCAATGAGTTTGAGCTTTTAAGGCAATGACTTTGCGTGTTAATAACTTAGACTTAGTGTGTTAATAGCTTAGACTTTGCGTGTTAATAGCATAGACTTTGAGCAACAATATCATTGACTTTGAGCAACAATAGCATTGACTTTGAGCACTCGTCTGTTTGGGTATACTTTTAGTACTCAAAACATAAACCAAAAAAGTTCGAGATAACATCATAGTGTTGACTCGAACTTTTTTGTTCAATTGCATCAAATTGTTTAGTTATTGATAGTACCGCCAACGATATCCAACAACTCGTTTGTAATGGCCTGCTGCCTACTCTTGTTAAACTGTAGATTGAGTGAACGAAGCAAATCATCAGCATTGTCGGTGGCTGTCTGCATGGCGACCATCCGAGTAGCATGCTCACTTGCGTTGCTATCCAGCAATGCTGTATAGAACATGAGGTGTAATTGGTTAGGTATCAAGGAACCCAATACAGTCTTAACATCAGGCTCTACAATGAAGTCATCGTTCAACGGCTTGGCATCAATCTCTTTCCTTTCAACTTTTAGATTCTTTTTTCTCAAGTATTCCTGTGCCCTTGCCGTCGTGTAAGAAGATTTCAAATCACGATCATTTCCCCATCCAATCTCCGTTGACAAGTCAATGGGCAAGAAGGTTTTACGAGTCAGAATCTGCGAACCAACACTCTTGAAGTGATGATAAATCATCTCGACCTTGTCATACTCACCGTCTAAAAACTTCTGTGCAATTTCATGAGCAATCTGTTGGCATGTCTGTGCATTAGGTTTGTCAGCCAATTCAATGAAATTTCCAGCAGACTTATACCCCATCTTTGCAACACGCTCAGCGACTTTTCGGCCGATAGGATAAATAATGATGTCGTCCTTATCAATTCCTTGACGGCGGTAATCTTCAATCGCCTGTTGCATCATTTTCAACACATTAACATTGAAACTACCGCATAGACTGCTGTTTGAAGCAAAAACCACCAGTGCCACTCTCTTCAAGTTTGGACGTTTAGCGTCAAATGGCGTGTCAGTATCTGGCGTGGAAATAAGAAATGACTTTAGAATATGTTCCAACATATTTTCGTATGGGAGCATATTCTCTACTCTTACCTGTGCATGATGAAGTTTGCTAGATGCAACCAACTTCATCGCACTTGTTATTTTCCGGGTATTCTTGACACTGGCAATACGTGTCTTTATCTCTTTGAGTGACGGCATAGGCTATGAAACTTTGTAAGAAGCTGTCACTTCGCTCATGGTTTCCTCAATGGTCTTGATGGCTTCATCTGTTAATTGGCCAGACTCAAGAAGCTGCAGTACATCCGTATGTTTGGTGCGCATAGCTTCCAAAAAGATATCTTGGCATGCGCGAACTTCTTCAAGCGGCGCCTCATGCAGCAACCCATGAACGCCACAATATAGAATGGCAACTTGCTCACCCACTGGAACAGGACTGTATTGTGGCTGAATCAACAACTGATTGTTCTTTCTGCCTCGATCCAGTGTCATCGCTGTAACGGAATCCATGTCACTGGAGAACTTGGAGAATGCTTCAAGCTCACGATACTGTGCTTGATCAATTTTCAAGGTTCCCGCAACTTTCTTCATGCTCTTGATCTGAGCACTACCACCGACACGTGACACAGAGATACCCACATTGACGGCAGGTCGGAAACCTTGATTGAAGAGATTCGACTCAAGGTAAATCTGTCCATCAGTAATAGAGATAACATTGGTAGGAATATAGGCTGACACATCACCTGCCTGGGTTTCAATAATTGGCAAGGCTGTCAGCGAACCACCACCCTTAACATGCCCCTTCAGGCACTCAGGCAAGTCGTTCATCTGCTCGGCTACCTCTTGCTGGTCATTGATGCGGGCAGCCCGTTCCAACAATCTTGAGTGTAGATAAAACACATCACCTGGATAAGCTTCACGTCCAGAAGGACGACGTAGAATCAGTGAAATCTCGCGATAAGCAACAGCCTGTTTAGATAAATCATCGTATACCACAAGAGCTGACTCCCCTCGATCGCGGAAATATTCACCGATGGCAGCACCTGCAAACGGCGCATAGTATTGCATGGCAGCTGGATCTGCTGCCGTGGCAGAAACAATGATGGAGTAAGGTAAAGCGCCATGTTCTTTTAATGTCTGAACAAGGTTTGCAACAGTAGATGCTTTTTGGCCAATGGCTACGTAAATGCAGTAAACGGGTTTGCCGGCATCATAAAAGCTCTTCTGGTTGATAATAGTGTCAACCGCAATAGCAGTTTTACCAGTTTGACGGTCACCAATAATCAACTCACGTTGTCCTCTACCGATTGGAATCATCGAATCAACAGATTTCAATCCCGTTTGCAGCGGTTCTTTCACGGGTTGTCTATAAATAACGCCCGGAGCTTTACGATCCAACGGCATCTCAAACGAGTCTGTCATATCCAGTTCGCCCAATCCGTCAATAGACTCACCAAGAGGGTTGATGACACGTCCAAGCATGTTGTCATTCACGCGGATAGATGCGATGCGATGGGTACGCTTCACAACCATCCCCTCCTTAATGGAAGATGTTGCTCCTAAAAGAATACAACCAACGTTATCTTCCTCCAGGTTCATCACAATTGCCATCACGCCATTCTCAAACTCGAGCAACTCGTTAGCTTCGGCGTTCTGCAAACCATAGACACGGGCCACACCATCCCCCACGTTAAGTACGGTACCAGTTTCATCAAATTGATTGTCCGAGCTGATACCTCTTAGTTGTTGAAGTAGTACGTCTGACACTTCGCTTGGTTTTATTTTGTCTGACATTTTATCTTTTCTTTTTAATTTATTTCTTAAGCTCTTTCAGAATATTGTTCAATTTTGTTTGAACACTGGCATCCATACGGTAAGAATCATATTCAAGGATAAAGCCTCCTATGATGTCTGGGTCGACTTCTGTTTGGAATTCAACCGTACCTTGAGACTTCCTTTGAACCATCTGTTTCATTTTCTGCTCCACCTCTGACGTAACTGTTGTTGCAGTAATCAATCGTCCACTGATGATGTTGTTCTGTTTTCGATAGAGCGTAATATAAGATGTGGCCATCATCTGGATGACATTCTCTCTGCCTTCTTGTAGAACCAGCTGGATGAATCTCGCTGTCAATTCAGACAGATTCTTCCCACAAGCAACTTGCAAAAGTGCTTGCTTTTTGTTCTTTTCAAGCATCGGATTGTCAATCGTAGGACGCAGTTCAGGTACACGGTTATACTGATCAGCAAGAGTTATCATCTCCTGATAAACCTTGTCTTCCAGGTTCAGCTCCATCGCACATTTTAAAAGCGCCCTTGCATATCTGACTGATATTACACCTATAGCCATATCCTTCTACTCGTTATTTTTACCAACAGAAATGTCATTCAGCAGTTTGTTGATTAACTCCATTTGACTCTCATTCGAAGAAAGTTTCTCGCGAACAATCTTTTCTGCCACCTGAATGGAAATCTCAGCTACCTGTGTGCGAATGTCGCGAATGGCATTTTGCTTTTCTGCTTCTATTTCAGCCTTTGCCTCATTGAGCAATCTGGAACCTTCATTTGTAGCTTTCTCCTGAGCTTTCACAACAATCGCATCGCGAGTATCCGCCGCATCCTTCAATATTTGTGCCTGCTTTTCTCTCGCATTCTGGAGCATGGTTTCCCCTTCTTTCTGTATGTTTGCAAGTCTTTCATTGGCCTCATGGGCCTTTCTCAAGCTGTCGTCAATGAATTCCTTTCGGCTATTCACCATATTGACAATCGATGGAAAGCCCCATTTCCATAAGATGGCCAATACAATAATAAAGACGACGGCCATCCAGAAAAACAATCCAAAATCAGGAGTTATTAATGACATAAGCTATTATTAATTTCTTGTTAATCAGTTGAATGTGTACATTATACATCGCCAGATGGCAACACAAATGCCATCTGTTATTTCAACTTCTATACAAACAATGCTAGCAGAGCAATGATGATCGAAAGGAATGCTGCACCTTCAATCAATGCGGCTGCAATAATCATGGAAGAACGCAAGTCACCCATCTTCTCTGGCTGACGTGCCATAGCATCCATGGCATTACCACCAATGCGTCCGATACCGATACCAGCACCAATTACAGATATACCACCGCCAACTGCGGCACCTAATTTTGCGACAGCATCTGCTGCTAATAATAATGATAACATAGTCGTTTTAATTTTAAGTTATTATTTTAATATATTTCAATTTCTATTCTATAGAGGCACTGTGTTCCTTGACATGAGCGAGAGAGATGAAGACTGCGCTCAACATGGTAAACACTAATGCTTGGATATAGCATACCAACAGTTCCAGCAACATCATGAAGATGCTCATCAGGACACTGACAACAGTCATCAAAGTGCCTGATACTGGGTTAATGGCAAACATGATAAAGATGATGCAGGCAAACGATATGGCAATGGCATGGCCAGCCATCATGTTGGCAAACAATCGAATCATCAAGGCCAGAGGCTTTGTGAGGATTCCAAAGAACTCGATAAAAGGCATCAAAGGAATCGGTGCCTTCATCCACAAAGGGACGTCCGGCCAGAAGATTTCTTTCCAATATGCTTTCGTTCCTGTTAAGTTCGTTACCAAGAAAGTGCATAGAGCCAAGAAGAAAGTACAGGTGATATTTCCCGTAAGGTTACCTCCTCCTGGCGGAAAAGGTATGACACCCATAAAGTTGGAGATGAGGATGAAGAAAAAACAGGTCAACAGGTATGGAGCATACTTATCAGCTTCCTTACCCAGTGTCGGTTTAATTACATCATCATATACAGACATGACAAACATGTGCACCATCCCCGTAAATCCTCCTGGAGCTGGG
The DNA here is from genome assembly GCF_000479005.1 of Prevotella sp. BV3P1. Lineage (GTDB taxonomy): Bacteria > Bacteroidota > Bacteroidia > Bacteroidales > Bacteroidaceae > Prevotella. Next base: position 123,096 of record NZ_AWXC01000062.1, read on the forward strand.
TCACTCGGCTTATGTTTGCGACACCATCTGGAAGGAATCAGTATACAGAGCAGTAAGATAATGGCATTGATAAACAGAATGACAACAGTTTTGGTGATAGATATATCGAAAGGACGGACCTCTTCTCCATTCACCATCTCGCAAATCTTATTCTCGTGTACCTCGTTGTTTGCAATATACAAGCCATAAGGACCTGGCCTGTTACCTTGTTCATTGGGCTCATGTGCAAATTCATTACTGCAAAAAACATGCCATCCTGTCGAACTTTTGACGATAATCGGCAGATGCAACACGATTGGCTTGCCCATAAAGTCAGTTATGTGCCACTCGTAGGAGTCTTTAATATGGCCCATCAAAATCTCCTCCAAGTCAATATTTTCCTTTTCCTGGTTTGCAGCCATCGCTGGAGAAAGAACCAGAAACAGGGTCAACAGACAGAAGATATGTTTGATATATTTCATTTCTTAATGCTTATTTGATTCTTCTTCTCTACGCGTGAAAAATAGGTTGCATCATAAATCACCATCGCTAAATAGTAAATTGTGAACATAGCTGCGAATGCAATAACTTGCTCTCTGGCTCGAACGATGAAACAATACACCAGAACCACTAATATTCCCAAAAAGAACTTCACGGCCATGGCTGTCAAGTAAAAGCCCGTCAGCTTCGTTGGAGATGCCTTCGCTGTTTTCTTCCATAAAGCAGCATAGACGAGAGTTGTGGTTAAAAAATACAGCACACACACCACCAGTCCTGTCAGCATCGGTGTGTTGGAAGTGATTTGTATAGCTAATAAGAAACCCAGCATGAATCCTGCAATGATCCATAAACTAACTTTCTTATATTGTTTAACCACAGAATCAATCATGAACTTTCCGTTTATTATACTTCCACACAAAGTGAAACGTTGTTCTGCTTAACCTCAACGAAGCCACCCAGAATATCTATTTTCTGCTTTTGCTGATGTGTTTTATACTCCACCACTCCCTTTTCCAAAGAAGAGATAATTGGAGCATGGTCCGTCAAGATTTCAAAGCTTCCCAATGTTCCAGGCACCAGGACGCTTTCAACCTCACCATCAAACACCACCTTTTCAGGAGAAACAATTCTAAGATGCAACATATTTCTCTTTCTGTTTTGTGATTATCCCTGTGCTGCCGCAAGCAGTTTCTTACCTTTTTCAATGGCATCTTCTATGGTACCCACGTTCAGGAATGCCTGTTCTGGCAGGTCATCAACCTCACCATCAAGAATCATATTGAATCCCTTGATGGTGTCTTCAATGGAAACCATCACACCTTTCACGCCTGTAAACTGTTCGGCCACCGTAAATGGTTGTGACAAGAAGCGTTGTACGCGACGCGCACGGTTCACAATTTGTTTATCCTCATCAGACAACTCATCCATTCCCAGAATGGCAATGATGTCTTGCAGTTCCTGATAGCGTTGCAAAATTTGTTTTACTCTTTGCGCACACTCATAATGTTCCTTACCAACGATCAATGGATCGAGGATGCGCGAGGTTGATCCTAAGGGGTCTACAGCTGGGTAAATACCCAACTCTGTAATCTTACGACTCAACTCGGTCGTGGCATCCAAGTGTGTAAAAGTAGTGGCAGGAGCAGGGTCTGTCAAGTCGTCTGCCGGCACATAAACAGCCTGCACGGATGTGATAGATCCCCTTTTGGTTGATGTGATGCGCTCTTGCATCACGCCCATTTCAGAAGCCAAGGTTGGTTGATAACCCACAGCCGATGGCATACGACCCAGCAAAGCAGATACTTCAGAACCTGCCTGAGTGAATCGGAAGATATTGTCAACGAAGAACATGATGTCTGCATGCTCACCATGACCGGCAACGCCCTTGTCACGAAACTCCTCGGCAACGGTCAAACCAGACAAGGCAACCGATGCACGGGCCCCGGGTGGTTCGTTCATCTGTCCATACACAAGTGTAGCCTGTGATTGTTTCAATGCTTCAGGATCAACCAATGACAAATCCCACTTGCCTTCATCCATGGCCTTGCGGAACTTCTCACCATATTTAATCACTCCCGATTCTATCATGTCCCGAATCAAATCATTGCCTTCACGCGTACGCTCACCAACACCAGCAAAGACCGAATAGCCATTGTGACCTTTGGCGATGTTGTTGATCAATTCCATAATTAACACCGTCTTGCCCACGCCGGCACCACCGAACAATCCGATTTTTCCACCTTTCATATAAGGTTCCAGCAAGTCTATCACTTTAATGCCGGTTGCCAACATTTCTTTGTGAGTGGACAAATCCTCAAACTTTGGAGGTTCTCTATGGATTGGATATGAGTTGTCCATGTTCAACGCGTCCATTCCATCAATCGCCTGTCCTACCACATTCATCATTCTACCCTTGATCTGTTCTCCAGAGGGCATGGTGATGGGGCTTCCTGTAGGAACAACTTCCATTCCACGTTGCAACCCATCGGTATTATCCATGGCTACACAACGAACCGTGTCTTCGCCTATGTGTTGCTGAGTTTCGATAATCAGCTCCGTTCCATCTTGGCGTTTGATTTTTAGAGCATCATAGATTTTTGGGAGCACTTTGTCTGAATCTTGCCCTTTGGTGTCAAAATAAACATCGATGACAGGCCCAATAATCTGAGAAATATGTCCGGTTATCTGTGACATGATTTTATGTTTTATATCAATATTTTTCTAAATTATATTTAAACTTAACCACTGCAAATATACGAAATACTTTGTATAGCTCATCGGCTCCACCGATTTATTAACAATACGAAATGGTATATTAACATATATTACATCAGATAGTATCTATTAAATGCTCAATTCATCAAGAACTTTGATGAGTTTTCGGTCAAATGGCTTATCGCTTCTGATAGCTTCTACCAGCGGAATGTAATCTATCTCGTTGTTTTTTACACCTATCATAATATTGCGTTGCCCTTGCAAGATTGCCTCAACGGCCGATACGCCTGTTCTACTTGCCAAGATTCTATCATGCGCAGAGGGGCGGCCTCCACGCTGCAGATGACCTAAAATGGTGACACGAACATCATATCCGGGAAACTCTTTCCTTACACGATCTGCGTAATATAACGCACCACACTTTGGACTTTCACTCACGATGACGATGCACGAGCGTTTTGATTTACGTATACCCCGCTCCATGAAATGTCCCAATTGGTCCACGTCTGTATTATCTTCGGGTATGATGGCAGCTTCCGCACCCGATGCAATGGCACTGTTTTGTGCCAAGAAACCGGCATCACGCCCCATCACCTCTACAAAGAAGATACGCTCATGGCTCTGTGCCGTGTCCCTAATTCGGTCTACGCACTCGACAATCGTGTTCAAGGTTGTGTCATATCCAATGGTGGAATCCGTACCATACAAGTCGTTGTCGATTGTACCTGGCAGGCCAATACAACGTACGTCGTATTCTTTGCCAAACTCCATGGCACCCCTCAACGAACCATTTCCACCAATCACAATCAATGCGCCTATCTGATGTTTCTTAACATTTTCATAAGCCTTCTTTCGTCCTTCAGGTGTCATAAACTCTAAAGATCGTGCTGTTTTCAAGATTGTGCCGCCCGACATGATGATACCACTCACGTTTTCGGTCGTAAAATCCTTGATTTCGTCGTTGATCAGACCATCAAATCCTTTGTAGATACCTTTAATTTTAAAGCCATTACAGATGCCTGCGCGCGTTACCGCACGGATGGCTGCATTCATTCCCGGAGCATCTCCACCAGAGGTCAAAACTCCTATTGTTGTTATATTATTCATACCTCAAAAAAAATGTTTCATAAAAAGACATATAAAGCCAGATAGCCCAACACGGTTCCCACCAATGCTTTCCATCCTATATTTCGCAAATACCAGCCCACTCGGATGCGTTCAGCCTTGACCAAGGCCAACCCACTCATCGATCCAATGGCCAAGATGTTACCAGCAACGGCTGATGTGTATCCCACTATTTTCCAATATACTCCGTCTTGTGCGAATGCTGAAAGGGAAGCTGACGTACGAAAATCTTCCACTGCATGAAGCGACAGCATGCCCATTCCTGTGGCAAAGTTGTCTAAGATGATGCTCACCAGCCCTCCCACTGCGCCCAACAGCCAAACATTCTGCATTCCTCGATCCAACAAAAGGGTAAACCGCTGCAAGAATCCTGTTTCCTGTAAAACACCTACAGCCAGCATGATGCCCATCACAAAGAGCATCATTTGCAGTACACCGTATTGAAGCACGCGTGGCATGCGGCGCTGTATCATCTGTTCTTCATTCATCAATCGATGGTTGAACAATTCGTTGACAACCCAAAGAACGGACAGCACGCAGAGCGCTCCGAGGAATGGACTCAAACGGGTGATATTGTTAAACGAGGGGATAAACCACAACCCACCAATGCCGATGAACAGCATCAACAATCGTTGCCACACGTTGAGATTGGTGTCATCGCCACGATAGGGCATCACAATCCACTCGGTCTGCATCCGTTCAGGCAACATCCGCCCCACCCAATAGGTTGGCAGGATCCATGCGATGAGGCATGGAATGAGTAGCGACAGCGAATAGTTGGTTGGTGTAACGGCGCCCTGGTTCCACAGTACCAGTCCCATAGGGGCGCCGATGACCGTCAACGCTCCCCCACAATTGGCAGCCAAGACGATGACCGAACCATAAATCATGCGGTATCGCCTGCTTGGAATAATCTTGTGCATGATGGTTAGCATCATGACCGTGGTGGTGAGGTTGTCCAGATTGGCCGAGATGATGAACGTCACAACGGCCAGCCTCCATAATATTTTCTTGCTGCTACGCGTCTTCAACAATTGGCTGATAAAATCAAAGCAGCCATTATTGCTCAAAATCTCCACAATTGTCATCGTAGCCAATAAGAAAAGAACAATCTCGGAGGCATGACCCACATGCTTAAGAAACACGTTGCGGGCAATGAACTCTTTGACGTGTATTCCCGTAGATTCTGCTCCGTCCAAGAAACGAACATAGTCGGTAGCGTGTCGGCTCATCACAAAATCAGTACCGTAACCAACGTACAAAACCCATCCCACTGTTCCTGCAAAGATGGCAACAGCAGCTTTATTGACGTTCGTCTTGCTTTCTGTAGCTATCAAGAGAAAGCAGACTGCTAAAATACTGACAATGATGGGTGTCATGATAAAGCGACTTAATCACCGCAAAGGTACTAAATATAATATGAATAAAACAAAACAATTGCATGATTTTTCCATTAAAATATCAAAACTGTTTTGTATGTGAAAACAGGCTTACCATTGTTGTTTAGAACAACGCTTAATGTGAATTCATGAGAATCAGATTAACATACCCGTTTGAAGCGAAATCCCTCGTCGGCTACAAACTCGGCTCTTTTGTGGGCAAATTCGCCAGTTTATCACCTGATGTTATACCTAAATTTTATGCACATTCGGAAGCAATATGCCATGTTCCATAAAGACTGTTTGGCAAGCGCATGAAGCATGTCCGACAAAGTCATTGACTGTAATGCCCCAAAGTCATTGACTTTAACGGGTAAAGTCATTGACTTTGGACCGCAAAACCAATGCTTTTAGATGGGTATCATAATCCACTATTTATCAACAGCTTACCTATACATCTTTTCACGAAAAAGGCACAGAGCGTAAACCCTGTGCCTCTGTTTGTTTTCCAATAAGAATGGCGTTCTGCTTGTCGACGCGCTTAATCTTCCTCTGGTGTGATGAGCTTATAGCCCTTGCCGTGGATGTTGATGATTTCAATCTGGTCGTCATCCTTCAAGTGCTTGCGCAACTTTGTGATGTAAACGTCCATAGAACGGGCGTTGAAATAGTTATCGTCTATCCAGATTGTCTTCAAAGCAAAGTCACGCTGCAGTATTTCGTTCGCATGAGAGCAGAGCAAGGACAGCAACTCGTTCTCCTTGGTAGTCAACTTTGTTTGCTTGTCACCGATGGTGAGCAACTGCTTCTGCGTATCGAACACAAACTTGCCAATTTTATAAACAGTAGCTTCCTTGTTTTTCTTACCACGCACACGGCGCAAGATGGCCTCAACACGCAACACAAGCTCCTCCATAGAGAATGGTTTGGTGATGTAATCATCGGCACCTATCTTGAATCCCTCGAGGATATCTTCCTTTAAAACTTTCGCTGTGAGGAAGATAATGGGCATGTCTGCGTTGGCCTGGCGTATTTCCTGAGCCAGGGTGAACCCGTCTTTCTTAGGCATCATCACATCCAGGACACAGATGTCAAACTTGTCCTTCAAGAACTCTCTATAGCCAGCCTCACCGTCTGGGCATAATGTTGCGGCATAACCCTTAGCCTGCAAATACTCACGAAGCAGCATTCCTAAATTCTCATCATCTTCACACAATAGAATTTTTATTTTCTCTTCCATAGTCTTGTATTTATTAATGAATAATTATTAATCTTTAATGACGGGGAGTTTGATTGTAAACTTAGTCCCCTTTCTGTACTCACTGTCAACGGATATCTCACCATCGTGCAGTTCCACAATCTGCTTGACATAAGCCAATCCCAGCCCAAATCCTTTCACATCGTGCACATTCCCTGTATGGACTCGGTAGAACTTCTCGAAAACTTTCTTCAAATTTTCTTTCTTGATGCCCAGTCCTGTGTCGCGAATTGACAGATACAAATGCTCACCATCGTTCCAAGTAGCCATGTAGATGTCCAGCGGCTGATCGGGTTTTCCGTACTTCACGGCATTGTCCATCAGGTTGAAGATGGCGTTTTGGAAGTGCACTTCGTCAACGTAAATGGTAGAGTCAACGGCACCTATGTCCGTATATATCCTTCCTCCGGTATGTTCAACACGCAATGAGAACGAATGGGCAATGCTCTCAACCATCTCGTTGAGGTCCAATTCCTTCTTCTTGAACACGGTTTTCTTGCGATCGAACATGGACATCTGCAACACCTTCTCAACCAAAAACCGCAGACGCTTGGTCTCTTCTTGTATCACCCCACCAAGATGGTTCATCATAGACTCGCTCTTGGTCAGGCTCTTGTCATTCAACATCTGCGCAGCCAACGAGATACTGGCGATTGGTGTCTTCAACTCGTGCGTCATGTTGTTGATGAAATCGTTCTTAATCTCAGTATACCGTTTCTGTCTGAACACCACTACGATGGTGAAAATAAACGTCACCAGCAGAATGAAGGTGAAGACAATGACTGGCATCATGAACCTTACAGAAGAGAAGATGTAGCTATTCATGTCGGGGAAGTGCACCTTCACCACTCCCATTTTCGATGCGGGGTCGTTGCGGAACAGCACCTGCGAATAGGTATACTCCTCTCCTTTCTCGGAATAATCGGAGCATCTGTACACCTCGCGCCCATCCTGTGTTGTCACACGGAAGTGATATGGGATGTTAATGCCATTGTTCATCAGTTCCGACTTGAGGTCTTGATCCAGCAATTTGAAGTTGATTCGCTCTTTCAGTGGCTTGTCCGAAGCTGAGTATAAGATGGAGTAAACCACCTCGTCGAGTAAAGCTTTCTGGTAAACGTACCGGTTTTTGACGATCTCCTGCAACGACTTAGAAGCCTCTGACAGAGAGTTTTTGTCGTTCTGCAAAATCATTCCTTTGGGCATCTGCGAGGGTTTTACCGTGATGGTCTTCAACTCAAAGGCCGAATACATGGTTCCATCCTTGCCCGTAACCGAGAATTGGTGAGACTCTTGCAACGTACCGTCAGGTTTTCCTGAACGAGTTCCTATCGAGTCTTGTATATAAGCTCGCCGTTCTGTCTCGTTCACATCCTTCTGTAGGTAGCGCCACGTCTCGTTGTATTCCAAGTTGCGTGATGCCTGATTCAAGGCTCTGTTGACCGATTCGTCAAACTGTTCCTTCTTCATGTCGGCCATTTCCTGAAAGTATTTCAACTGCAGGAAAAGCAACACCAGGAACGAAAGCCCCATGATTGTCGAGATAATCCAAATTGTTCTCTTCTTCATATATCACAAAGATATATAATTTTCTTAATTGCTTAACAATAGGCTGTTAAATATTTCTCTATTATTATCGATAATTAACGAATTATATATTTATAATTATGTATATAAAATTATAAAACAAAATTATCAAGAATGAGTATTAATCTTGTGAACTCTTCAAACAGAAAAGGTGTGACATGGCGAACCACATCACACCTTTAACTTGTAAAATAACGGTTTATTCTTCCTCATTTGCGAGCTCAGCCTCATGCTCTTCAATAAGCTTCGTCTGCAAATCGTTTGGTACTAACTCGTAACTTGAGAACTTGGTCGTGAACGATGCACGTCCGCCAGTCAGCGAACTCAACGAGATGGAGTAACTGGACAATTCTTTCAATGGTATCTTGGCAGACAGTTTTTGGTATCCTGCCTCGCTGTCCATTCCCATAATCAATGCGCGACGGCCTTGCAAATCGCTCATCACATCGCCCATGTAGTCAGCAGGAACATACACTTCCAAATCATAAATTGGTTCAAGAATCTTAGGACCTGCAGCCTTGAACGCCTGTGAGAAGGCATGACGCGCAGCCAAAGTAAACGATAACTCATTGGAATCTACCGGGTGCATCTTGCCATCGTAAACCACAACACGAACATCACGCGCATAACTTCCGGTCAATGGTCCATGCTCAATGCAGTCCATTACACCTTTCAGGATGGCGGGCATGAAACGCAAGTCGATGGCACCACCAACCACGGAGTTGATGAATACCAACTTACCACCCCACTCTAAGTCGATTTCCTCCTTGCTCTTGATGTTCATCTTGAACTCCTGACCGTTAAATTTGTAAACCGTTGGGTCAGGCATACCTTCGGCATAAGGTTCCACAATCAGATGAACTTCACCAAACTGGCCTGCACCTCCCGATTGCTTCTTATGTCGATAGTCGGCTCTGGCTTGCTTGGTAATGGTTTCGCGGTAAGGTATTTTGGCTTCCACAAAGGTCACTGGCAGCTTCTCATTGTTCTCCAAACGCCATTTCAAGGTACGCAAGTGGAACTCACCTTGTCCGTGAACAATGGTCTGGCGCAATTCTTTCGACTGCTCAACCACCCATGTCGGATCTTCTTGGCGCATCTTCAGCAAGGCGGCCATCACCTTTTCTGTGTCAGCTGAATTAACAGCTTTGATGGCACGACTGTACTTTGAATTAGGATATTTGATGAAGTCGAAACGCCACTCACAATCCTTTCCATTCAACGTATTCCCCGTTTTAACATCCTTCAATTTAACCGTGCATCCTATATCGCCTGCGTTCAGCTGGTCTACAGCTATACGGTTGGCACCCGCACAAGCATACAATTGGCCAATACGCTCTTTCGATCCGCGGTCTGCATTGGTCAAATCATCGCCCGACTTCACGCTACCACTCATGACCTTGAAATAAGATACCTCACCAATATGCGGCTCCATTCCGGTCTTGAAGAAGTAAAGTGACGTGGGACCTTGTGCATCTAGAGCCACTTCCTCACCGCGTGTATTGTGAATTTTCGGCATTTCACTCACAAAAGGAACAACATTTCCTAAGAACTCCATCAGTCTACGTACACCTTTATCCTCACCAGCGCAAACACAGAATACAGGGAAGATGCTGCGCGTAACAAGTCCCTTACGGATTCCTTCACGCAATTCGTCCTCACTAAGTTTCTCTTCTTCGAAAAATTTCTCCATCAAACTATCATCATTCTCAGCTGCTGCTTCTACGAGTTGTCTATGCAGTTCCATGGCTTTTTCCATCTGGTCTTCTGGGATATCCTCAATAATGGGCATTCCACCTTCAGCCTTCCACGAATACTTCTTCATCAACAGCACGTCAATGATTTCGTTAAAGTTGGCTCCTGTCTCCACTGGATATTGTATTTGAACACACTTGGAGCCATAAATATCTTTCATGGTATTGATGACAGCATCATAATCACATTTGTCTGAATCAAGCTGATTAATCAAGAAAATGACGGGCTTTTTCAGTTTTTCCGTGTATCTAAAGTTGTTCTGCGTGCCCACTTCTGGTCCATATTGCCCGTTGATGAGAATCACAGCTTGGTCAGTTACGTTCAAAGCAGTGATGGCTCCACCCACAAAGTCATCCGAACCGGGACAGTCAATGATGTTCAGTTTCTTGTTATTCCATTCCACATGGAATACGGTAGGGAACACCGAATAGCCATATTCCTGCTCAACTGGAAAATAATCACTGACGGTATTTTTGGCCTCTACTGATCCACGGCGCTTGATGATACCACTGCCAAACAGCATACTCTCGGCAAGTGTGGTCTTGCCGCTACCCGCACTGCCAAGCAATGCGATGTTTTTAATTTCGTTCGTTTGATATACTCTCATAACGGTTATAGATTTTAAAAAGGGTTAGTATTACGTTGTTTAAGATTATGCCGTCTAAGTTAGGCATTTTTTGAATAAAGACAAAAGTATTATAGAAAAAATATAACATATTTAAATCAAATTAGTACTTTTGCATGAAAATAGTCCATACCCATGGCTGGCTTGTACATACACATTCCTTTTTGCGCCAGTCGCTGCATTTATTGTGGCTTCTACTCCACCACGCTCCTTGGTGTACGCCAACAATATGTAGATGCTTTGTGCCGAGAGATGCAGCTAAGACGCCATTACCTGCCCACGACAGAAGACACAGGTGCTGTTCCTCAGCCACTTATTTCCACCATATATTTAGGTGGAGGTACCCCTTCTCAACTCACTCCTGCACAACTTCAACAGATTTTCAGTACCATCGTCACGGTTTTCTTTCATGGAGATGATACGCTGATGCGCACCCATTGTGAAGTAACCATGGAGTGTAATCCCGACGATATCACCCCGGCATTTGTTCAATTCCTACAACATTCGCCTGTAAACCGAGTGAGCATGGGTGTACAATCATTCAGCAACGAGCGATTGAAGTTTCTTCACAGGCGTCATCATGCGGAAGATATTTCTCCTGTCGTGCAGCAACTTCGAAGCATAGGCATTGACAACATCAGTGTAGATTTGATGTTTGGCTTTCCCAACCAAACACTCGACGAATGGAAACTGGACATCCAAAAGGCCCTTGCGCTACTGGTTGAGCACATCTCGGCTTACAGTTTGATGTACGAAGAGGGCACACCACTCTACCAACTACTAAGAAATAATAAGGTGAAAGAAATTGATGACGAACTTTCTTTGACCATGTATCAAACTTTAGTGGATGAGCTGAAAGCTTCGGGATATGAACACTACGAAATCAGCAACTTTGCTAAACCGGGTAAACGGAGCCAACACAACAGCAGTTATTGGCACGCCATACCCTATCTGGGCATCGGTGCGTCGGCCCACTCGTACGACATTCAATCGCGACAGTGGAACGTTTCCAACATCAAGAAATACATCTCATCCATCGAAGAAGGTGAGATTCCTTTTGAACGCGAATGGCTTGACGACGATACCCGCTACAACGACTTGATAACAACCGCACTGAGAACATCGGAAGGCATCAACCTCTCAACACTCACTCCTAAGCACAGGACGTATCTTTTACAACAAGCAGAAAAGCAAATCACCCAGAACCTCTTGGAGATTCGGGGCGACTCAATCCGTTTGACGACACAAGGACTGTATGTGAGCGATGCCGTCATGGCTGATTTAATCTACGCTTAAAAGCTTCGTATGCCTGTGCTTTGACCTCTTTTTCCACCTCATCCAACGGACGATGGCCAGAAACAGCTGACTTAACCCAGACACATACCAAGAATACGACAATGACAGCTCCCGCAGAGGCCAACCATTTCAGCACCTCGCTCTCACTCCTGACCACGTTGAACGTCAGGATTCCCACCACCACAGGCAAGGCCCAAAGCAGCCAATCGAAGCCCGTTCGCATCTTATAGCTTTCTTCTATCTCCCGATACTCTTTGTTTTTTGCCAGAAGTTCACGGCGGTTTTCCAGCCAATAACGCTCAAAGTCCCCCTCTATCATGCTTCTTCCTCCTCGGCTCGCTTAGGCAACACCAAGTTGAGTACTACGCCCGTAATGGCACTCAGGCCAATACCACTCATCTTGGTCAGTTCGCTTTCACCACCAGGAAGCAAAAAGAAGATCAAGGTACTTAAAGCAATACCACCTATTATAATAAGCAGCACTTTTACCAAACCTTGCTTCATGGCATTGGCATAAACCAAACAACTAACCATGAGAATGCCGATGATTACGCCACGCAGACTGAAATCGAGCATCGCACCACCAATTCCCAGCGTCAAAGTCACCGACACGATAATAATGTTGCGTTGATTGTTGAGATTCACTTTGTGCTGAATCAGATTTTGAACACCCACACTGGCAATGGTTCCAAACAGCAACAGCATGATTCCTCCCAGTACTGCTTGCGGAATACTCTGCAACAGAGCACTCAGCTTTCCAATCACAGAGAACACGATAGCCGTCAATGCTGCGATGCGGATGACCTGCGGATGGGTCACTTTAGTAATCTGCATGGCACCCGTCACCTCCGAGTAAGTGGTCACGGGAGGGCCACCAAAGAAGGCTGCCGCAAGACATGCCAACCCATCACCCAACATGGTGCGGTGCAAACCCGGCTCTTTCACGAAGTCTTTGTCAGCCACTGCGTTCACCACATACACGTCGCCGATGTGCTCTATCACCGGTGCAATGGCAACAGGAATCATGTAGATGAATGGCTTCCAAGCAAACTCGGGCCAATGAAAATGGGCCAATGAGCCGGGCAAGGCAAACCACGATGCCTCATGCACTTTCGTGAAATCCACTTCACCCATCAGGGAAGCGACGATGAATCCAACCACAATGCCACACACGATGGGTACTAATTTAATCAAACCCTTGCCGAGTGTCAGCACAAGGATGGCCGTCACCAAAGATACAAAGGCCAACGCCCAGTTCTCTTTGGCCATGTTCACGGCCGATCCCGACAAAGACAAACCAATGAGGATAATCACCGGACCGATGACAACGGGCGGGAACAACCGATCCAGGAGTTTCCTTCCCTGCCACTTAATCAATGCACTCATCACAAAATAAACCAGGGCCACGCCAGCGATACCAGCCAACGTACCAGCCATGCCCCACATCTTGGAGGCCTCAATGATAGGTGCGATGAAAGCAAAGCTTGATCCTAAGAAAATAGGTACCTTCCCTTTCGTTACCAAATGAAAGATGAAAGTACCTATACCAGCGGTAAACAATGCGGTTGCCGGATCCAAACCTACCAACAATGGAACTAAAACGGTTGCACCGAATGCGACAAAGAGAAATTGCACTCCCACAATTCCCTTACGTAAAGGAGTTAATTCAATGGTATTCATCATGCAGGCAAAATTACAAATTAATATCGAATTGTGAATAAAAAAACAAGAAATGATTGCTACAGTGCAAGAAAATGAATATCTTTGTCTTGGTCAATCGTACCTTGTACGGTTTGTACAACACCTCTTGCTTCATCTGAGATGACGAACATCAATAACAAAACATACTTTATGAAAATCAGGAATTTACTTTTACTCGCCTTGATTGTCTTCGGCCAAGTGACGTTACAGGCGCAAGACGACATCAAACTAATCGTTGGAACCTATACCAATGGTACCAGCAAAGGCATTTACTCCTTTAATTTCAATCAATCCACCGGACAGGCTACACCTCTCGACACACTTGAACTGCAGAACCCCTCTTTCCTGACACTCGCCTCAGACGGCACAATGATTTATGCCGTAAGCGAAAACCATGACGAGTCGGCAGCGGTCAATGCCATCACGTTTGACAAGACAACGGGACAAATGCAGCTGCAAAGTTCGTTCCTCACCAAGGGCGAAGATCCTTGCTATGTGGAGACCAACGGCAACCTGTTGCTGACGGCCAACTATTCGGGAGGCTCCATGAGCGTGTTCCCCTTGAACGTAGACGGGTCGCTCTCAGCCATGTCGCAACAATTCAAAGGCTCGATAGGTGGACCAAACCCTGAGCGTCAACAAGCGCCACACGTTCATTGCGCACGATTCCTTCCCGATGGAAATGGCGTTATTGCCACCGATTTCAGTGCCGACCAACTGCTGCGCTTCGAACTGGAAGACATGAAATCACTGGGCAACGCCAAGGTTACCGCACAGCTATCCAAAGGTTCAGGACCTCGCCATATCGCCTTCAGCACCGACAGCAGGTATGTTTATGTGATGAGCGAACTGTCTGGAGCGGTTACTGCATACCAATATAACTTTGGCAATATGAAGAAAATACAGGAGATACAGTCTGATGAAGTGGGCGCACAAGGCGGCGCAGACATTCACGTTTCACCCGACGGCAGGTTCTTGTATACCAGTAACCGACTGAAAAACGACGGCATTACCATCTTCAAAATCAATCAAAAAACAGGCTTGTTGACGAAGATAGGCTATCAGCGAACAGGCATCCACCCACGTCATTTCAACATTACACCCAACGGACGGTTCTTACTTTGCGCCTGTCGCGACGACAACACCATTCAGGTTTTCCGCATCAACAGTGCTAATGGCTTACTGACCGACACGCATCAGAACATTTCAGTGGATAAGGCGGTGTGCGTACAGTTCTACCCCATCGTGATGCAACCTGACATCCAGGGCGACGGTGTGTTCAGGGTAATCGAGGTGACAAAATAAGTTTGTCTATTCATCTGTCAAAAACCATCATCCCTCTTCTGACCTATTTTTGTCCGTATAAATGACAAAAAAAATGGCCATCGTAAAATGATGAAATAGAAAAAAACAATAGGCAAACGATACGCCTACATGACGTTCATTTTCAACAAATAGGTTGTTTTAGCAGAAAGTCATTGAGATAGTGCGACAATATCATACATATTGTCGCCCTATCTGTATGCTATTGCGACTCAAAACCATTGTTTTTTCACCGCTTTTCTTGGCTTTTTTGGGAAAAATCGGGGGTAAAAAGCCTGTGTTTTCCATACTTAATCCCGTAACACCCTGATTCACTTTCATTTATACAAATCGACCATATTTTGCGTATTTGCATCGAACTGCAGGGTTGCTTGCAAATAAGCCAAGCAGAGAAGCATGTTTGTAAAAATCTTTCTCACACGATAGTAGAATTTTCCTATGCAAATAATGTATCTACTCCCCTCCCCCTCGGGGAGGGGTCGGGGGAGAGGCTCTATCTTCTATCTCTTCCAAATAATATAGATAATCACCGGTGCGCCAATCAATGGAGTTACGGCATTGAGTGGCAAGATGCCTTGCGAACCGGGCAACACGCAAACAAGTTGGCACAAAAGAGCAATCAACGCCCCCATGGTCATGGTGACGGGAAGCAGTTGAAGATGGTTGTCGGTGCCCATCACAAGACGCGCCAAGTGAGGAACGGCAAGCCCGATGAATGCCACCGGACCGCAATATGCAGTGGTGACGGCCGTAAGCCAGCCCGTAATCACCAAGAGCCAACTGCGCACCGCGCGCACGTTTACACCCAAGTTGCGCGCGTATGTTTCGCCCAGCAACAGCGCATTGAGGGGTTTGATCAGCAAAACGGAGCCCACTAACCCTACCACAACCGCACCTGTAAACATGGGCAGTTGCGACAACGACACGCCGCCGAAGTTGCCCATGCCCCACACGGTGAATGATTTCACGCCCTCCTGGGAGGCGAAAAAGTTGAGAAGAGCGATGGCAGACGAGGCCAAATAACCAATCATCATGCCGATAATGAGCAGCATCACACTGCTTTTCACCCACTGGGCGAACATGAAAATGATGCCTGTCACGGCCATGGCACCCACAAACGCAGCCAACAAGACAGCCCATGCCCCACCCACGCTAAACAAAGCCGTGGACACACTGCCGCCCAGCAACAGCATAACGAGGGCCACGCCCAATGCGGCCCCGCTGTTGATGCCAAAGATAGAAGGGCCTGCCAAGGGATTTTGAAACGACGTTTGCAACAGCAAACCAGAGGTGGAGAGTGCGGCCCCGCACAGCAACGCCGTGAGGGCTTGCGGCAAACGCGATTGGAGAATGATGAATTGCCAACTTGGTTTGCCCACATCTTGTCCAGTCAAAATAGCCAACACATCCTGCGTAGGTATCGAAACGCTACCTACCAACAAGTTGAGCATCAGCAAAAGGCAGATGCAAAACGATAAAGCCAAACTCAAAACGATGGTATTGTTCTTTGTCATACCCAAAGGGCAAAGTTAGTTAAAAAGTGGGATAAAATAGCTAACTTTGCACACTGAATAAAGAAACAGGATATGGAAAATCAGTTTACCCGAACCGAAATGCTCTTTGGCACCGCTGCCTTAGAAAAGCTAAGCCAATCGCACGTCATGGTTTTTGGCGTGGGCGGCGTGGGCAGTTATGTAGTGGAAGTACTGGCACGCAGCGGAGTTGGAGAAATCAGTTTGGTAGATAACGACGAGGTAAGCCACTCGAACATCAACCGACAGCTGGTGGCATTGCATTCAACCCTCGGGCAAAAGAAGGTGGAGGTGGCGCGAAAGCGCATCTTAGACATCAACCCCCACTGCAAAGTGCATGCGCATGCGCTGTTTTATTTGCCGGAAACAGCGCATGAAATTGACCTGTCAGCTTGCGATTATGTGGTAGATTGCATTGATACCATGGCCGCCAAACTGGAGATTATCAAACAATGTGACGCGCTGCACATACCCATGATTGCCTGTATGGGGGCAGCCAACAAGATGGATGCCACTCGTTTTAAGGTGACAGATATCAGCAAAACGCAGATGGATCCGCTGGCAAAGGTTATCAGAAAGAAACTCAGAAAGTTGGGAATTGCCCACCTCAAGGTGGTTTATAGTGACGAAGAGCCCCGTAAGCCGTTCCCCATAGCGCCAACCAATGAGGACTCATCAACCCCAGAACCCGCATCATCAGCGTCAATAGTTACTAACAAAAAACGGTCTGTACCAGCCAGCAATGCGTTTGTTCCTGCCGCCGCAGGACTGATTGTTGGGGGTGAAGTGGTAAAAGATTTGTGTGGTTTGTAGCTTAGATTCAGGAGTTAGCGGGAGTAAAAAGTCACTTGTGTGTCTGCCGAGAAAATCAAGAAACGTCTGGAAATCAGCCTTCAAGCAACGTATCTGGATCAGCCTGGTCTTGTCTATGAGCTGCTTCCCCTTGCGCTTTTTCTTAATCAAGCAGATGAAAGCCTAACGGGCTTCCGCACGGTGGATCTGCGGCTTCTTTATATTGTGGCGGGTACAGAATTTGTCAAGAAGGCGGTCTATCAGTTTGCTGCCGTCCTCCAAAAGGTTTGAGTCGGTCGGATAGCGAACCTCGGCATCGCAGCAGGTGGCGTCAACTCTCATCGTACCGCCATGGTCGTTGCCGTCCTCGTCCGTGCGTTCCCTCTTCGGCTTGCTTCCATCCACCTCCGCCAGCATCAAGGTAAGCATGTCCCTCCACATCATATTTGACACCAGGATTCGTAATGACTTCTATCTTCCTGAAGGTCGAAGCGGGGATGGTCCTCATCATCTCCGTGGGCTTGTTGCTCATCATGGTGTTTGGCTTGCCGTTCACATATACCTTAAAGTCTGTATGCCCTTTACTTTCACGACATCATTCCCTTCTACAGTAATCATAGGCACCTTCCGCAGCATTTCCAGCAGCGTCATGCTCCTGCTGTCGGGATCATCGGCTACATGATAGGTTATCTTGTCGAGTTCTGCCTTTATCAACGGGCGCGAGGCACTTACCTGCACCTCCTTAAGATGTACGGTCGAGTCGCTCATCTGTCTGATGGTATCATTGCGTGTCTGCGCAGAGGCATACCCCGTACAGACTATGTACAGCAGCATCATGAATATCAGCTCCACTGTCCGGCTTTCAGCTATTTTCTTCTTCATTCTTCCACGGTTTTTGATACATGAAACTCAAAGGTGCCACTGCCTAACAGTCCCAGACCATCGGTACCCTCCACGACCCCCATAAACTGCGTATTGATGTCGGAAGTCCAAAATGGCACGGTGGCATCTCCGTTCTTGTCAGTCTGGACAGAGGGACTCCATAGCAGTGTATTCCGCGCATCGGGTAGCGGGGACAGCATCTCCACAGAATCGGGCATATAGAACTCGCGTTGGCCATAGTAACCCTTGACACGCGTTATGTTATTCATACGGAGCAATTCCTCGTCGGTGTACAACTGCCCCTGATATAAAATTGATGTTATATCTGCAATATACCATTCTCCATCTTCTCCTGGTAAATACTTAATCAGTTCGTATCGCTTTCCTATCTCTGGCTTTAATCTCTTTCCTCCGTAATTGGCACCCGGTGACCCTGCCGGATGATGGGTATATCCTTCCCAATAGTCATTGAGATGTCCCACCGTTCCAGGCTCCTGCGAACCATCGGGACAAACCCAGGCAGTATTTAAATTAAATTGAGCCAGACTGTCCAATCTCCCCATAAACTTATCTCTAAAGGGCATCTTTCGCTTCCTGGTGACCAGCACTTCATTCAACAGCACTGTCCCTGCCGGAGTCATGATGGGCTTCACGTCTCCTTTTTCTTTCTCAACATTATCAAAATAGGATAGGTATGATTTTTTCGACTTCCTTATGGAGTCTATCAGTACCGTACCATCCGAGAGCGTCAGATGTGGCTTGAACTCTTTTCCCAGAAGTGGCCTGATATAAACATATCCACCCCGAAGCGTATTCATGACAGACACGGGAACAGAGAAGTTGCCCACGGAATCGGTCCATAGGAACTGGCTGTCCCCAGAAGGTCCGAACACCTGGATTACCTGCTCGCCTCCGTTGGTGGTATTTCTTTTCATCTTACGGCTTCCCACGGTTTCCATCCCTATGATACTGTCACATAGGAATGGTTTCCCATGGTAGGCCTTCCGACTTTCCTGCCAGATATACCGCCGCCACCCTTGCGTAAGAAGTAGCAGGTCCAAAGCATGCAATCTATCTGGATTCTTGTGGTCGAAGTAGTAGGCAGGGTGATGAATGTTGCCACGTATCTGGGTCGAGAGAAAATTATAGGACAGCATTGTTTCCCGGTAGGATTGGCTCATGTAAGCTTTATCAAAGATACTCATGCATATTTCTGCCTGTACTGGTTTCCCCTTGGAATCTGTCACATGTATCCTTACCTCTCCCCTGTCACGGCGTATATAGACTTCCTTCGACGGACGGGCTGTTATCGTCAGCTGTTTATCCGGCAGAACGTAGAACAGCCTTTCTGCTACTGGGCGTTGCTGTTCATCGTAAAGGGTTGCCTCGGCAATCCCCTGTCCCGCAAACTCGCTCGTAGGCAAAGTGATGATGAGGCTGTCTCGAAGTATGCCGCTGGCCTGACAGCAGGGAACACCACGCATCTGCACAAACAGAGTTATGCGGCGAGGCTTGCTTCCACGGGGCTGTCTCACCGAGAAAACGGCATTTTTACTGTCTGTGTGTTCCAAATGCATTACCATGCCCGAATGGAGAGAAGCGGGAAGGGGGAATTCATTTCCGCTGGTCAGTCGTACCGTGTATTGGACCCCCTCGTGAGGGACGAGCGAAAACTGCCCCATGCCGTCATGCACACTTTCTATATCCGATACCTTCACCCCGTCTTCGCACAGCCATCCCCTCATGAAGACAGGCATACCACGGCCGTCTGTTGACCTGAATGCGACATGATTCTCCATACCCAAAACCAGATAACCTCCTTCCGGATATAGTCCAAGGCTGATGCTGTCCTTGCATTGTGCAGGCCTTATATCTTTCGGATTCGGTGTGTTGATTCGGTCAACGACCCATATCTTTTGAGGGAACACGGCTTCCGTACTGTCTGCATAGAACGAAGACTGAGTATATCCCTCCACCCTGTACTCCCCGTTTTTCCAATGTTCCCCGATGAAGACGTGTCCTTCCGCCCGCCCACCGGAGATCGGATACTTCTCGTTCCACACAAGGCTGTCGGCGGAATCATAGATTCTCAGAAAGAGAGTCTGACTCCTGTTCGACAGTGTCAATAAGGAGCGGTCGAACAGCCAGGCTTTGAACCACATGTCTTCCCCCGTCTCATAGGTCTCCTTGCTGAAGAGCATGTACGGCTGGTCCTGAGGCAGTGCGGCACAGATTGCCTCCAAGTCTTGTGCAGTATGCGGTTGACTCTGACCTGATGCAGTCAGGAAGAACAGGCCCAGCAGGAGAGACACTCCGAGATTCTTACAGGTTCTCATAGGATACTTCTTACAATTACGTAGCATGAAGTGCGGTTGCACCCATGCTAAGATTAGATTACTTGTACGGATCGCAGTCACGATACTCTACAGCGACCACACAGACTCCAACACCACTCAGGCATTTCCCGCTTGCGGAGCAGTCTGAGCCTTGGACACACTCTGCATTCACCTCGGTCGTACTTACAAGATCAGCCAGGCTGATTCCTGAATAGGACTTTACCTTCCCATTTGGGGTAGCTAAGGACATTGCTACTATAGAACAGAAAGCAATACCAACACTTAGAAGTTTCTTCTTCATAATTAGTTGTTTTTTAATCTGCACCCAAAGGTTGTCATTTTTGGTGAATTTACAAATATTAAGATATATATATGATTGAATATCAAAAAACTTATATTTTTAGTAGAGCCCCGTTAACTCCTTTACATGATAAACGGACATTTGTCCGTTAACTCCCCCATAACTCCTAATAACTCCAGTTAACTACTTCACAGCCTCCTGCCAGTCCCTTCACATCCTCAGCTTCTGCAAGATATAATCCCTACACTTCTCCATAAGCCACTTAGGCGTGCTGGTAGCACCACAAATGCCAATGGTATTGACACCTTGCAACCAATCGAAATCGATTTCGTCGACATCCTCTATATGGTAACTATTGGGGTTCACACGCTTACACTCGTTGAACAAGACACGCCCATTCGAACTCTTTCGACCACTCATGAAGAGTATCAAATCATGCTTAGACGCAAAGTTAGCAATGTTGGGCATACGGTTTGCCACCTGCCTACAAATGGTGTCAAAGCTACGAAAGACGGCATCGGGCGAGATGTGCGATTGTATGTAATCGATCACGCGATGAAACTCGTCGAGGCTCTTGGTAGTTTGCGAATACAAATAAATATCGCGTGAGAAGTCCAACAGCTTCACGTCGTCCACCTTTTCTATCACAATCGCATTGCTTTGGGTTTGACCTACTAAGCCCAACACTTCGGCATGACCAGTTTTTCCGAAGATTACGATTTGAACATCAGGATGACTTTCGTATTGTTTTTTGATGCGTCGCTGCAAGGTCAACACTACTGGACAGGTGGCATCTATAATCTCGATGTTGTTTTTTCGAGCCAATTCGTAGGTTTCGGGGGGCTCTCCATGTGCTCTCAGCAACACTTTTACATCGTGCAGTTGGCGCAAATCATCGTGGTTAATGGTCACCAGTCCGCGTTCATGTAGACGCTTCACTTCAATACCATTATGTACAATGTCGCCCAAGCAGTACAATGTTCCGCCCTTAGCCAATTCTTCCTGCGCTTTCTGTATGGCGGTCGTCACACCGAAACAAAAGCCACTGCCACTATCAATTTCTATTTGTACCATCGGAAAATCAGTTCACATGGATGTCAATAATCACCTTGGGCAAGTCCGGGTCGTTGGTAATCATCAAGATACGAGGTTTACTCTTAGCTTTTTTCAATTGCTCTGCGATAGCCGTCACTTTGAGTTTGGCGGTCTGGCCAGGCTCCAATTTCGACTTGTTGAGAGATATTTCCAAGCCACCGGTGAACATCTGCACGCTCTCTATCTCGAGCTTGCTCTTCCCAATATTTTGGATGAAGATTTGTCCTTTCAGCTTTTTCTTACGTCCAAAGGTTCCCAAATCCAACTTGGTTGCAGAGAGTTGCATCTTCGGTTGGGGCATGTGCACGGCTGTTGCCTGCTCATTGAATTCAGGTAAAAGCACAGCTGATACGGTCAACTCATTATCTGGATTTACCTTATCGCCCGGAACAAAACCCATAAAGATGGATGTCTGGGTCAGTCCGTAGTCGCGTATCAGCTTGGAATTCAAGGTGATGGTTGCCACTCCGGCACGGCCTGGTGCAATGCGTGAGGGTGACACGTCGGCTGAGAGATAGTTGGGTAGATGCATCAAGATGGGCTGTGCCATCTGCGTCGTGTTGTTCTTGATGTGTATCTTAGCCTGCGGACGCTCGCCACGATTCACGTCATCAAACTCGATGTTGTTGACATCGGTTTGCAACATGCCTAAAGTAAAGGGATAAGATCCGCCAAAATCAATAATCTCATCCACGACTTTTCCCTTCAAGATCAACTCCAAAGGAGCGGCAGCGCCATTGCTGTAAATGCGAACCAGCTTGTTGAAAGTTCCCATTTGCTTGGCATCATAGGTGACTTTCACGACAGCCGAACCGTGTGATGCGATGGCTTGGCGGGGATAATCTACAGAGGTGCAGCCGCAACTGGTCAGCACTTTGCTGATAGCGAGTGGCTTGTCGCCGGTGTTCCTGATGTCATACGCCACCGTCACGGGAGCCTTATAAACGACTTGTCCGCAATCTATCACCTCGTTGACGGCTGTCATCTGCTGCGCAGAAGACAGGAGTGGAAGCACCATGAGCGCGAATATCATGAGTTTTCGATTCATCTTTTATTGTATATTCAAAGTTTTGGCAGCCTCCCTACCATTATACTCAGGACTGTAAGCACACTGAATGGTGCAAATACCCGTTTGGTAGGTTCCGGCTCTGTCTATGTAATAGTCTGTTTCTATGCGATGTTTTCCTTTGCCAAGGCGGTCGAAATAATAGTTGGTGGCATTGTCTTTGGGCGCACAGTAGTAGCCTTGATGATAACCACTCAACTGCCCTATCGGTTCAAGACATGCCGCACGCTTATCCTGTAGCTGCACAAAGTCGTAGTCGCGATCGGCCTCTATCTCGATTCTCACGGTCACCTTGTCGCCCACTTTCAGGCTGGTTGCAGGCTTACCATTATATAATAAGGTGCGAGTTACCTTAATTCCAGACGACTGACTGGCCACTTTGGTGGACTTCTGCATGAACTGTGCGTACACAGCTCCCCATGATGTGCCGGCTGAAGTCTTGTTCACAGCAAGCGTTCGCACATCCTTGCCCGGCTTCGACACCTTGACATAACCCAGACCTGCGGTGGCCTTAGGCAGGGCGACAGGCTGGTTATCTATCTTGATAACGGCATCTTGGGATGACTGGGTGAGTTTTTCCGTGGCGCCATGCAAGAAGGCATACACCGCGTTCACGCTATTAATGGGCGTGTCCCAGGTCTGCGTGCGCTTGGATTGCAACAGCCAACGTTGCATTTCCTCGATGCTGGGGTCGCCGGGACGCAGGCGTTTGGCGGCCTCAATAGCGGCCACCTGAGAAGGAATGCGATAGTCACACCAGGTGTACTGGGCGCGCGGCGTGTCGAAATAGCGTCCCATTTCTTCCTTGTACACGCTATATTCGTTGATACTTTGCAGATATTCTTTGGCTAATTCGTGTTTACCATACTGTGAAAGTATAATCGCAGAATTGGCTTTCCCATAAATCGTCAACGCGGAAGGCTTCTTGGCAAGTAAGTCAACAAGATATTTAACGGTGAATGTCGATGGTCTTTCTGCCAACGCATGGATGTACAAATAGTCGCAAGCCGCCTCACTGGGAGCCAGATTCTTGCTTCCTTTTGCTTTCAATTCTTTCAACTTAGCCACCTCTTCAGCTGCCTTCTTGTCCAAGTATGCAAGAGCCTGCCGAATGATTGACGTTGTTACCTGCTGCTTACCAATGAGCACATTCAACCGAACCAGCATCTTGACTACCGCCGTTGTCATGTAACGACTGCCCGACATGCCCTCCCACCAACTGAAAGAGCCGTCGGGATTTTGCAGTTTTGACAGCTTGTCGAGGGCGGAGTTCAATCGGTAGTCGATCGAATTTGGGTCGAAGAAAGTGACCAGTTGCTGCTTCTGCTCGCTCTCTCTGCTTGCATCGGCCACCCAAGGCGTTTCTTCAAGTACCATTGTTTTGAGTGATTGGTTCTTTTCCAGACTACTCATGAGCGAGGTCTCACTACCCTTTTCCTGCTTCCACAGGCTGATAGTCGACTTCAGTTGCGGTGCCTCGTTCAACAGATAGCGCCCAACGCTGTAAGCATAGTAGGCTGCTGACAGGCTAATGGCATTGTCGGCGTCGGGCGTTCCCATCGAGGGAAGTGCCTGAACCATAAGCCATGCCGGGTTGTTGGTGTACTCAATGGTCAGCCGATTAGCAGCATCATCCACGGGGAAGAGCTGTTTCAAGTCAATCGTCTTGGTGCCGGGGGCATGCTGCGTAAATGGTACAGTGGTGGTCACCCATTCCTTCGCAGGCAGAATGGGCAGGTAATGCTGTTCGCCATCGCTGTATCCCTTACCGCTTACCGTGACTCTCGCGATGAGCAACGACAGCTGCGGATGGGCTGCAAGCAGAGGAGTTACGTCAAAATCGAAGGCTACCGACACGGTTGTGTCGGGCTGTAGACGGCAGGTCTGCTGCCTGCTGAACACCACACCTTCAGTCTCGGGGTTGAGCAACTCCAGCTGCACGGTGCCTTCCACCACTCGCTTGGAAGTACTGATGATGCGCGCTGACAGCGTGGCATGGTCGCCCATACGCACAAAACGCGGCATATTGGGCTGCACCATGACAGTCTTTT
This sequence comes from Prevotella sp. BV3P1, assembly GCF_000479005.1. Taxonomy (GTDB): domain Bacteria; phylum Bacteroidota; class Bacteroidia; order Bacteroidales; family Bacteroidaceae; genus Prevotella. The sequence continues at coordinate 147,894 of NZ_AWXC01000062.1, forward strand.
GCGCCACAACCTCGTCCTTGAGCATGCCATGTTGCATCGCCTTGTCGTGCGCAAGGCCCATGAACTGCCATGTGGTAACACTCTCCGGCAAGGTGAACTTCAAGCTCACGTTGCCTTTGTCGTCAGACAACAAGGCGGGAAAGAAGAAGGCTGTTTCGCTCAAGTTCTCGCGAACGCTCTGTCGTGAGGCAGGCTGCTGGGGTTGAGATGGCTCTGCCAAGGCCGGAGAAGCAGCGTCATCATCAGATGCTTCCCTTGCATTGCCCCCTCCAGTTGTCGATTTCAGCATCATGGCACCTGACTGCTTAGCCGTCGCAGACATAGGCATGGCCTTCATCGCACGGGTTCCATACAGCCTGCCCTCAAGGGCTGCGAGGAGCACCTCCACCCTGGGGTCGATTGCAAACACATCGTCAAAACGACTGAAATCAAGATTCCGTTCACGAAGAGACGCAATGGGAGCATCACCATAGAGAACAGCTTCAGTAAAGTTTAACCCGCTCCATTGGGTAAAAGGCAAGGCTGGATGGTAGGTCGTATTGAACCTCCAATCGTGTTTTCTGATTTCATTAAGCGTCTGGTCGAACAACACAGCCATCAACTGAGCTTGTGCTGGCGAGCCATCTGGCTTGGTGATTTGCAACGACCACTCCTCCTTTTGCCCTGGGTTGAGGCGGTTGCGGAAAGTCTTCCATGTGACCATCAACCGCTTGTCGGGCTGCGGTTTTTGTATCATCTGACGATGACTGTATAGCTTACCATTCTTCACCCATGCGTAGTTGACAAGCAATCCCTTGTCATATTGGGGCAAATAAGTCAGCTTCTTCTTAATCAGTTGGTTATTGATTTCAAGCGTTCCACTATCAATGACACGGTCGCCAGCAATCATTGTGTACACCACATGCACCTGCTTGTCAGACGAACCGAACAACAGATACACCGGTTTGCCCTTGTGTGGGAAGGTGTCTGATGTGACATAAAAGAAATCGGAGGTATTGACAGCGGGTTTCTTGTCATCAAGAGAGAAGATGACAAACTTCTGGTCAAGCGTATCGTTGCCGCAAATGGCGACTAAATGATGCTCGCCCGAAGACAGATTCTTCAATCCCTGAACGGTCGGCTCATTGGTTTTTACTGAATAAGCATGCCCATCTATCGTATAATTTACTTGTCCATCGACAGGCTGACCTGCATTATTGATGTACCTGAAGGTCACAGGCGGGATGCTGTCTCGCAAGCTTTGAGCCGGCAAGTTACAGGTGAGCAAGGTTGGTTTGTCGCTCAATGGCAGGCGAGTTTCAGCCGAATGGCTTTCTCCGCCAGCGTCGGTGACATCGACATGAACCTCAAACGAATAGTAACGGGCAACGTGATGGCTGTAATCATCGGGCATCTCCATCGGCACAGGAACCGTGAAGCGTCCGTCACCGTCAGTCACCAAGGTGTCTTTAGTGACCATGACTTCCCGGTCTTTACTCATTCGATGGAACCACCACATGGCAGGTCTGCGCACAACTGTGTACTTAACTTTGGCTAATTGAACAGGAACGCCGGCGAAACTTTTCACACATCCAACCACATTCACGGTGTCACCCGCCTGATATTTCTCTTTCACTTCATCGAAAGAAACCTGGAAAGTAGGACGTTTATATTCTTCGACAGAAAAGTATTCGTAACCGTTGTTGCCAAAGTTTGTGCGCAATGAGAATATGCCTGTAAGTCCAGAGGATGGCAAAACAAAGTCGGTTGATGCGGTTCCAAAATCGTCCGTGACCACCTCTTTGGTGGCTATAACCTTATAATTGGCATCACGCAACGTCAAAGTCATGGTCTGATGGGCAACTGCCTCAGTACGCTCATCATCCACCCTTCGGTAAACAATGGCTGCGGCATGCACAGTCTGTCCAGGACGATAGATGCTTCGATCCGTGTATAGCTCTACCTGTGGACGAACTGATATTCGATCTTTTGAGAATTGTCCATAAGCATTGAAATAAGTTTCCGCACAAGCTTGATCTTCATCTGTATAAGGATAAATGGATTGATAGGACGGCCAACCCATTTCGTACACCGCCTCACCTTGCTCATTGCAGGTCAAGGTTTGGGAATGACGTTTGTTATCATAATTGTTACCGTTTGTGATTCTAATCTTAGCGTTCGGCAACGGCTGTCCTGTGGTTGCACTCACAGCAACCAATCGTACCCTGTTGTTGGGCAGTGTCTGTGACATGAGATACATATCGCTGACACGCAGCAAGGCCCGCTGTGGCTTTATGGACTTGTTGTTGGTGGTCATCTCCACGAGATACACGCCGATTGGCAAGCCTTTGATGGTCATCCTGTCGCGCATGACCTGATAGTCTGGCAAACCAACGTATCGCTTTGAGGCTGTATACACTGGTGTTTTAGAAGCAATATGCGACTTGATTTTTGCATAGTCGCGCGGGTCATTGGGATCAAATGAGGTATCGCCTTTCAGATTGAGGCGCCACACCGACATGTCCAACTGATTGATATTGCACATTTGCATGATGACCACTTGCCGCTCCTGATGAGGAATTTGGACGCTTTCACCCAATGAGAGATGGAACATTGGCAATGTCAGCCGTGCCTTTGCGTTGCGCAGTATGTTCATACGAGGCCACGCTCCCCATTGAGTCAGCGCATAATTGATGTAGTTCATCTTGCTTTCGGCAGAAACATCGTCAGCCTGTTCCATAAAACGATAGCGCTCTATGGCCAGCTCACCTGCCACAGGAAGATCTTTATAGTGGCCAATCAACGAATCGATGGTCAGCAGATATTTCGACTTCCTCACCTGCATCACGTCCCCATCTCTATCTTGTCGCACACGCAGCAAGGCCGTGATGCACGCTGCAGGACGGTTGTTTTGTTTTTGATAATAATCATGCAGCATCCCATAAGCCTTGGCCTCCATGCCCAACACATGCAAGAGATCGTTGCCGAAAATCTTACTGTCGATGCCTTCTATCACCATGGGCACATACTCAGAGGCCTTGTGAGCAGCCAACAAGTCGGGATGCGACAAGGATTTACGGTAATATTCCTCACTCAACTCCTTGCTGTTGTCTGACAATCGCTCATTCTCCCGATATAGCCGACCTAACGATGATTGATAAACAGCCGCTAAGACAGGATCCTGCTTCTCGGCCTTCTGCATGCTGGCAACCAGTCTTTCCACCTCTACCGTCAATGAATCGGGCGATACCTGATTAGCGAGGGAACCGTGTAGCAATTCGGCTTTCAAGAGATGGCCGTATCGTTTATCGGCCTGTGCCTTGGTTATAATCTTCTTCAGCACATTCATGGACGTTTTAGGTAGATCCTTCTGCTGTACTCGCTCATACTGCTTCCAAAGTACAGTATAACTGTCTGCCATCAGGTGAAACGGCAACATCAGTAAAGTAGCAATCAACATCATTATGATTTTTTTCATACCTTAACTCTTGTTTTTATAAAAGACTTAGGAAGCATGCAGATGACAGAACTGTATTCTACCAAAACACACACCGTTCGTTATTTGCAAAGATAGTGCAAGCCGAAGGCAAAGGAAGTCTACTTACTTTGCTAAGGCGACGCCTATCTTATGCAAAGATAACAAAAATCGAATAATAGCCGCAAGAATTATCATTCTTTATGACGAATTAAGGACAAGCTAAAAGTGGATGCCGACTAACAAATAAACAGAAATGATACCAAAAGATAAGTCACACCAAACAATACAATCCCCTAACCCTCATGAAGAAATGCCGTTGGGCGTGGAGGCATGGGGATAGAAACAAAGAAAAGATGTGCCAGTACGAAGCTGCTCAATGACGGTCTACCCTACACACCATCATCATCATCTTCTGTATCAGCTTCCGACTCATCACCCTCCGTGTTACCGGTATCCAACAGGGTATCTTTCTGGATGGATACAGCACCAAGGTTTGATATCTTCATAACCAAAGGAACATACTCGTCACTCATTTTGTCGGGCGAGCCGATACTCACTGCAAAAATGAGGTTGTTGCCTTCAACCTTGTCAAAAACAATGCCTAATAATGCACTGTTTTTACGATAAGATTCATCAACATAGTTTACAAAATCAGCTTTTGTAAACGTCCTACTATAGAACTCACTTTGATCCTTTCGAACGATACTCAGTTTAATCTTATTATCATAATATTTATTGCCTGCCCCATCATCTGCTAACGGTAGGGACTGGTCAGCTTGCCTTGAAACATTCACATGATACACCGAACCAACCCATTCTACAGGAATCGACTGCTCGTAATCGCTCATAGATTGCGTAGCCTTCTTCTTGACAGGCTTTGGCTTCTGCGTGATAATCGTCTTATCTTGTTTCTTTTCTGAACAAGATGAGATACCACAACCTACTACTATAATCAAAAATAAACGTAAAAACAATCGCATGAGTTGATTCTATTTTTAATGTTTCCTATCTTATGACTTACTTGTGGCGTGTCGAGCTTCATCCTTCATCATCAGGAAGAAAACCTGGGCCGTCCACCATTTGCAAAGGTACAAATAAAAAATGACAAAAAAGTCATTGCATACAAACAAGATAATAAAAAGAAAAGCGCCCACTAATCACTTAGGGGACGCTCCATATCATCCTGATCTTACAAACTAATTCTTACTGAATCACATTTAAATATATAAAAGTTCAGTTCTTGTATTTATCAAGCAATAAACGCACCTCATCGTTCGTTGGGCCAGGTCACAAATCTTCCTTCAACTCTAACAGGAGATTTTTAGCGGTACAGGGTCTTCTTTCAAATAGCCTGATGCCTTTCTTCCTTATTTGGAAGTACTTTTTCTCCCACGAATTCCATATTGCCAGCTCGTACCTTCACAGGCATGCTTCAAGATGCGTTAGTCAACCTCTCAATAGATGACTGTCAATTAAAAGACCGAAATCACTTAACTTTTTTAGTTGAAGTATAGCTAAATTACTGTGTCGATTTTATGTTATGACGAGAGTATGATAAAAAGGTTTAATCCTATCAATAAAAAAAATGAATTGAAACGGAGGTATATTAGTCAGAACGACCGTATCTTTCCATCTCAATAATTTGTCGTTGAACAAAGAGTGAGCGTACTACAAACGACACGATTTGTACATTATTTTACTCAAATAATGCCCCAAAAACGGCTCTTCAAAAGTTTCAAAATAGAAAAAATTGATAGGCAACCAGGGAGCAAACAAGTGATGATTCAGTCAGAAAAAACAGCTTTTCTCGCAAAAGCAATGAGATATCACGGTAAAAGGCATCACTTTGCACCACAAAAGACATGACATTACAGCGTTAAAGCATGCAAATTAGCATTAAAAAGCAATGACTTTGGCTGAAATCAACATGAACTACTGAGGATAAACAACGTATAAAGACGGTAGAACATTGTATATCAACACCTTACAAACATCGCTTATTTTCGGCGTATTTTCTGTCAGCAGCAAGTTTGTTTGTAAATAAGCCAAGGAGGAGAAAGATGATTGTCAAGAAAAATTACCGCAAAATGAACATTGATTACAAAAAATACTTAAATCGTTGCGGAAAACAACACATTGTTGTATATTTGCATGTAATTTATAAAATTAAAATATATAAAAGTAAAAATGGGACATCATAACTTAGACGCATTAGATAAGAAGATTCTCACCATGATTGCTGAGGATGCCCGCACTCCATTTCTGGAGATTGCCCGCGCATGCAATGTCAGCGGAGCAGCCATTCATCAGCGTGTGCAAAAACTGACAAATTTGGGAGTTATTAAGGGTTCGGGATTCATATTCGATCCAGAGAAGCTCGGTTACGAAACCTGTGCTTACATAGGCTTACACTTGAAAGATCCAAGTGATTTTGACAGAGTGGCCGAAGAGTTGAAGAAGATTCCGGAGGTGGTAGAATGCCATTGCCCTACGGGTGATTATGATTTGTTCATCAAGCTATATGCCACAAACAATCATCACCTGATGAGCATTATCTATGATAAATTGCAACCCCTGGGACTATCGGGAAGCGAAACCATGATTTCGTTCCGCACGGTGATCGATCGTCAACTGCCCATCGCTCAGATGAAGATAGAAGAACGCAGCGAGATGGTTGATGAAGAAGCTGAACCAGAGTCGTAGTTATACGCGAACGAAACAACACCAAGTGAAACGGGTGGAAGATAAATACATATTTGTGTATTTAACTTCCACCCGATTTGTTGGGTAGCGGCTGGCGCAGCTTCTACTCTTCTTGAACGAAAAAACTTAGAGCAATTTGGCCAAAGACGAATATTTGAGAATGGCTCTTGACTGACTAAGGAGCCGATAAAACTCGCGTGCGGAATTTTTGACATAGGCTTGTTTGAGCTGATGAATGCATCCCTCCATATCGTTGCCTGCCATTTCGAGCGGGATGGCAACCAAGCCATCTTCATCATGAATGGTGGCTTCGGCCAATATCGTGATGAGCTTGCTCTGTTTAATCAGCTTCAGCAAGATGCTCACGTCGTTGAGTTCAACGCGAATTTTAAGTTTGCTGTTTACACTATGAATCATATCGTCGAACGAGTTGCGAGCCTGTAAACCGCGTGCAGGCATGGCAGCATCGTACAGCACCAAATCGTCTAAGTTCAGCGACTTCCGCCTTGCCAGTGGATGTTGCTCGCTCACCACCACGGACAGATGGTTGTTGAAGAGCACATGGCTCTCTATCTTATCGTTTCTGTCGGTAGGTTTGAAGGCCAGCACAAAGTCAACTTCCCGTCGTTGCAACATGTCCATCAACTCACTCATGGTTTTATAAAAAACATTGAGGCGCACATGTGGATACAGTTTCATGAACTCAAGAACGGTCTCTGTAAGCAAAGGACTGAACGTGAACGTAACGCCGATATTCAATTCGCCCGTCAGCATGTTCTTCAGGTCGTCCATCTTCTGCGTGCAATCGTCGGCATCGATGATTACTTTTCGGGCATATCGCATGAATTGTTTCCCGGCTTCGGTGAGCGAAACCTCGTGACTGTTTCGCTCAAACAAAATGGTATCGAATTCATTCTCAAGCTGGCGTATCTGTTGAGAGAGGGTGCTCTGTGTAATGAACAGTGCCTTTGCCGCCTCAGAGAAATTCAACAATTCGGCCACCTTGAGAAAGTATTTTATTTGTCTCAGTTCCATAGTTAACCTCATTCAGTTTGTTACATCATATTCAATCTACGTTACGGGTAGCGCGATAGGATATCTTGTTGAGGAAGAAGATGGGCAATGTAGCACCCAACACCATTCCTAAAATGTCAAAAGCGCAAGTGAATCCGTTTGATGTACAAAGATACAAATAATGATTGAATAAATCTTCATCCTGTGTAAACAAACACATAACCAAAGCTTCGACGGTACGATAAGCATACATACCTGGAATCATGGGCAAAAGGGATGGGAAAGAGAATGTCTCAGGTGGACACTTAGCCATTCTTGCCAATGCCACTGCCATAAAACCAATGAACAAAGAGGCCACGAAACTGGCTACGATAAGGCTCTCTGGGTGATAGGCGTTGTTCATCAAGAAATATCTCACGCCATGGCCCACGGCCGAGATGAGGGCGCAATAAGGATACGCATTGTGGGGAGGGTTGCTGATACTGGCAAATCCTATGCCTGCCAGCCCCCCAAAGAATGCGTCTTCTAAAACGCATAAAAAGAATGCCATAACTATACGATTAAAACATTTTGAGATTCATCAGCAGTATGCCGCCAGCCAATCCTACAGAGAGGCAGAACGTGAGAATCATGGAATTCATGAATCTGCTGAAAGACACAAGATACTGACCTTGAATAAGATCACTGAGACTGTTGATATACGGGATGCCTGGTATGAGGTACAAAACACTGGTTGCCAGTGCCACGTCAGGCTTTTCACCCAGTCCGAAGACATATCCCGCCGTACCGATAACGGCAGAAAAGAAAGCACAAACCATGAAAACCAGTTTGACATCCACATGTTCTTCCAACAACACCTGCTTCAATCGGAATCCCAACAGCGTAGCCACGAAGACGATGATCATGGCCAATAAATCGCCACCGAACAAGCGGCAGAATGACATGTTGGCTAATGAAGCAAGGAACAGCACCACCCACTCGTTGGTAAACGGTGCAGAAATAATGCGGGCAAACTCGGTTTGAGCCTCCTCAAATTGTATTTGTCCGTCTGTAACTGCCCAACTGAGTTTGCTCAGTTGGGTGTTTTTATAAAAGCTGATACCTGTGTTTGGGGTCTTCTTCAGATATACCCTCGACTGTCCCGTTACAGGATCAAAGTGCGCCAAATGGATGCTGTTAGGCAGAATGGTCATCTCTATGTTTAGTTTCCATACCTTGGCCAAGCGGTCTACGTTTTTCGTAATTCGCGTGCACGTCGCCCCGCAGCCATAGAGCCATGAGGCATAGTCGGTAAGAAACAGGCATATTGATTTGGTTTGATTAGCTTTAGGTGGTTGGTTATTCTTCGTCCCAGTCATAGATGTCAAACTCATCTGAAAGTTCAAATAGTTTATGACCTTTGGTGTGTCTTCTCATTTTGACTGCTTCCCGCATGATGAGAATGACACCTAATATTAAAATAACACTACTCCAAATAATGATTTGATTGTCCATAATTACTATCTCGTTAAAGTTTGACGCTGCAAAGATAGGAGGATAAACAACCGATTTTACCCTCCTACTACGGTTTTTATCTATACCCGCATTCGGTAGAGGATGGTTGAAAATTGAGACATCAGGTTGTTTTGTAAACTTTAAACTAACCCTACAAAGGAACGATGTGCTAACGATAAAAAGGAAGAATAAATACTTGATAACATCATGACAAGCTGTTTGTTACACAGAATCACCTCGCATGATGAACTGATTGACGTTTACTCTTCATTTCTATGGAACGTTGTTACATGTTTAGTAAAAACGTTTTGATTTTCTTTCGCTTGGCATTTGGTTCTATGAATATCTGTTATTGGTTTTATCGTAGAAAGGAAAAAAAATGAACCTACCATGCGTCTTTCCATGATGATATATATATATGAAGATTCTAAAAACGACAATTATCTATTTGCCTTTCTTTGAAAAATAAATTATCTTTGTCATACCAAAACATGGTTCAATCATTCAGCACAAAAGCATTATGAGAAGTATCACATCATTTGAATTGCAGTATGCACACCGTTTTTGTAAAATACAATGGATGGAGTAGCAATTTCACTGCTAACTGATGTTTATATACATTATATATGAAAGACGCAAAAGCTCCTGATATTGATAAGAAGATATAGTTCGTCATCATACTGGTCTTTCTCCCGATTCTCATCTTGCGCGACTTCACTCCTGCGAATGAAGGTAGGTACCTCATCATTGCCGATGAAGCAATCAGGTCAGGTAACTTCTTTTCCTTCACGCTTCATGGAGAGCTTTATGCAGATAAGCCACCTTTTTATCTTTGGTTGGTGATGCTTTGTCGTTGGATATCGGGTGGACACCACATGATTTTGTTGAGCCTGCTTGCGTTTATTCCTGCTTGTAGCATTACCGCCATCATGCTTTCATGGACAAACAATTTGTTCTCAGAGCAATATCAAAAGGTGGTTGCCGGCTGTATGATACTTTTATCGTTGTTCCTCATCGTTTCGGCGATGTGAACAATTTTCATCTATTTTCGCCAGTAAGTCAAATTTATCAAATCACTGAACATCAACTTGTTGTGCATACACACTCAAGTATTTTTGAGATAAGCATGCAAACTCATTGCCTTTACCCGCCAATCTCTATGAGTTTGATGCCCAATTCACATGCTTTTGGCACCCAATCTCCATGAGTTTGCCAAACAGCTTGCATGCACATTTTTTTTGATTGCCGCACGCTTCCCCATCTACTTTGAAAATCATTTCGTATCTTTGTAGCAACGTAATAGAATTATCAATAATCTTCTGCCTATGAGTTTCAAATCATTGCTTCTTTTCGCACTCACCAATATGGTCCTTTCGGCCATGGCTCAAGTACCCCAGCTCGAGAGTTTTGAGTATGGAAATGCCACTTCGCCTACCAGAAAGGAATGGCAATCGCCCGAGCAGTTGGGCTACAACAAGCTGCAGCCGCGTGCCAATTTCACTTCTTTCGCCTCGACCGAAGAGGCGCGCCAGTATCTTCCGGAACACTCGTCTTATCGGATGAGCCTCGACGGCCAGTGGAAATTCCATTTTGCTAAGAACCCAGATGAGCGTCCAACCGATTTCTACAAGAACGATTATGACACATCCAACTGGGACAATATTACGGTTCCAGGTTCGTGGAACATTCAAGGCATTCAAAAAGATGGCAGTCTGAAGTATGGCGTTCCTATCTATGTGAACCAGTGGGTTATCTTCAAATACAACATTGCCGTTGACGATTGGCGGCAGGGTGTGATGCGTGAGCCGCCAAAGCACTATACCACCTACGAGTACCGCAATGAGGTTGGGTCGTACAAGCGCACATTCAGCGTTCCCGAGAACTGGGACGGAAGAGAAATCCTCGTGTCGTTTGATGGCGTAGACAGCTTTTTCTACCTCTGGATTAACGGCCAATATGTGGGCTTTTCCAAGAACTCACGTGACGTAGCCCGCTTCGACATCACGCGATTTGTGCACAAAGGCGACAACCAAATAGCCGTGGAGGTGTACCGCTCGAGCGACGGTTCGTTCCTCGAGGCACAGGACATGTTCCGCCTACCGGGCATCTTCCGCAGCGTGGCCATATATTCCACGCCCAAAACGCATATACAAGACATGGTGGTGAAACCAGCTTACATGGACGGAAACGGTGCTTTGCAGATTGCTACAACCATAGAAAACCTGGGCAAGAAAGCCGTGAAGGGCTATCAAATTGATTATCTTTTGTACGAAAACAAATTGTTTGGCGACGATAATCATTTAGTATCTACCTGGTCTGCCGATGCTGCCATGTCATTGAAAAGTGGCTACAGCGCCATCATCTGCAACCACTTTACGATACCAAACATCAAGCCGTGGACACCCGAAGACCCGCGCGTGTACGTTCTTGTGGCTCTGTTGAAAGACAAGAAGGGAAAAACCGTTGAGGCCATCAGCGTGCAAACCGGTTTTCGTTCGGTAGAAATTAAAGACACGCCTGCTGCAAAAGACGAGTTTAATTTGGCTGGCAGGTATTTTTATATCAACGACAAGCCCTTAAAACTCAAAGGAGTAAACCGCCATGATACCAATCCTGCCACGGGACACGCCATCAGTCGCCAGCAAATGTACGATGAGATTATGATGATGAAGCGTGCCAACATCAACCATGTACGCACCTCGCACTATCCCAACGATCCTTATTTCTATTATCTTTGTAATAAATATGGCATCGTTTTGGAGAGCGAAGCCAACATTGAGAGCCACGAATATTTCTATGGTAAGGAGTCGTTGTCGCATCCCATCGAGTGGCGTAAGGCGCATGTGGGCAGGGTGATGGAAATGGTACATTCGCTCGTCAACGAACCGTGCATCGCCATTTGGAGTTTGGGAAACGAGGCTGGTCCCGGCAAAAACTTTGTTGCAGCATACCAAGCGCTGAAGGCATTCGACACTACTCGCCCGGTTCAATACGAACGCAACAACGACATTGTAGACATGGGGTCCAACCAATACCCGTCCATCAACTGGGTGCGCGACGCTGTCAAAGGGCAGATGAACATCAAATATCCTTTCCATATCTCTGAATATGCTCACTCCATGGGCAACGCTGTGGGCAACTTGCAGGATTATTGGGATGCCATTGAGTCGACCAACTTCTTCATGGGCGGTGCCATCTGGGACTGGATTGACCAAAGCATGTACAACTATACGAAAGACGGAAAACGCTATCTGGCCTACGGAGGCGACTTTGGCGATACACCTAACGATGGCCAGTTTGTCATGAATGGCATCATCTTTGGCGACATGCAACCCAAGCCTCAATACTTTGAGGTAAAAAAGGTCTACCAAAACGTGGGCATTTCGTGGGCGAACCAGCAAGATGGCACGCTCGACATCTTCAACAAAAACTATTACACAGACGATTTAACCGATTATGAAGTGCATTGGTCGCTGAACGCTGATGGCATTCGTGTAAAAAAAGGTGTGTTGCCTTTAGGCAGCGTGTTGCCACGCCAACACAAGACGGTGCGCATTGATGGACTTTGCGATGCACTGGATGACGGCAAGGATTACCGTCTTGACGTCAGCTTTAAGCTCAAGGCCGACAAGCCTTGGGCAAAGGCTGGCTATGTTCAGGCTGACCAACAACTGGAGCTTCACAAAGCCATAACGCGCCCTTCGCTTGCATCTACGATGGATAAGAGCCTGCAGCCGCTCAAGGTGATGCAACAAGAATCCAAAATTACAGTGACTGGTAACGGAAACACCATTGTGTTTGACAAGTCCACGGGTTCGCTCCATAGTTTGACATACGGTGGAAAAACCATCATCGCAGCAGGCAACGGTCCCAAGCTCGACGCCTTTCGTGCATGGGTCAACAATGACAACTGGGCTTATCAGGCATGGCATGAAAATGGATTGCACACCCTGCAACACAAGGCATTGGATTGCAAATGGGCGAGAAACCGTAACAGAAGCGTGTCGCTCAGCTTCAAGGTAGAGAGCCAGGGCCTGTCTACAGCCAAGTTGGAAGGAGCCGACAAGAATTGGAAAAAATTGGTGGAAACGGGAAAACGTCCCGACTTCAAGTTCACTACCAACGTCATCTACACCGTTTATCCTGACGGAAGCGTGGAAAGCCAAAGCAGCATCACCTCTAACAACCCACAACTCATCCTGCCTCGTTTGGGCTATGTCGTGAAGTTGCCTGCTGACATGCGCATGATGGTTTACAATGGTCGTGGCCCAATAGGTAACTATCCTGACCGAAAAACCTCCCAGCACGTCGGCATTTATGAGCAGCAAGATGTGGCCGATGAGTTTGTAAACTTCCCCAAACCGCAAGACATGGCCAACCACACCGATTCGCGTTGGGTGGCATTGCAGGGTGAAGATGGACGGTCAGTCATCTTCGCTACGACCGCAACAAGTGACATGAGTTTCTCCGTTCTGCCTTATTCGGCTCTGCAATTGGCCATGGCTAACCATCCTTACGAGTTGCCACAGAGCGACGGTATCTACCTCCATCTTGACCTGGCCATTACCGGATTGGGTGGAAACAGCTGTGGACAAGGCGCTCCTTTGGTGGAAGATCGGGTGAAAGCGGTACCCCACACCTTCGGATACGTCATTCGTCCCGTCAGTGACATGCGTTCCACGACACTCAATGCGGCAGGAATGGTGAGCCCATCATCAGATGTTCCGCTTTCAATCACACGCGACAACACGGGACAGGTTACCATCAAAGGCCAGCAAGGTCATACGATTTATTATCAACTCAACGGTAAAAACAAGACCATGAAATACGATGGACCGTTCAATCTGCGCAACGGCGGTAAGGTAAATGCGTGGCAGAAAGAATCGAACTTCAAGTACGAGGAATCGTTTGACAAGATAGAAACCATTCCTGTAACCGTGAGTTTTGCATCCAGTGTTGAAAGTGGAGAGGGGGATGCCAGCCACCTTGTCGATGGCAACCCACGCACTTACTGGCACACCATGTACAGTGTTACGGTGGCCAACTATCCGCATTGGTTTGATTTGGATTGCGGATCGTCCAAGATACTTAAAGGCTTTACCTATTTGCCGCGTCAGGATTCGCCAAATGGCCGCGTCAAGAACTACCGCGTGCAGGTGAGTGATGACGGCAAGAGCTGGAGCAAGGCTGTCGCGGAAGGTAACTTTGAGAATGGTATGAAGCAACAACGCGTACTGTTCAGCAAGCCTATTAAAGCGCGATATGTGCGTTTTACCGCACTCAGTTCACAAGACGGACAAGACTTTGCCACCTGTGCAGAGTTCTCTGTGTTGCAATAAGATTAGACAAGGCGATGTGTTAATATATATTAATTACGAATGATTCTTGACATCTGTTTGTCACTTTTCAATTAAAAGCATTACCTTTGCATCCGCAAACAGAAATGACAGCATTTGTTGAGGTGCGTTAGTTCAGTTGGTTAGAATGCCTGCCTGTCACGCAGGAGGTCACGAGTTCGAGTCTCGTACGCACCGCCAACCAGTCATTTCTCAATGCACTTGGTGCGTTAGTTCAGTTGGTTAGAATGCCTGCCTGTCACGCAGGAGGTCACGAGTTCGAGTCTCGTACGCACCGCCAACGAATAGTTTAGACATCAAGTCTGAATGGATTTAACAACACATCAGTATCATAGCTCCACGGAGTTATGATATTTTTTTGATCTCTACCCGTGATAAAGGCTCAGTAGAAATTTCCTAAATCTGTTAAAAAGCACAAAAAGCAGATGAACCAAACATTTACTTTTCCGCTTTTTATTTATTTTTGCACACATTTATTTCAATAAGTTTCCACAAATGAAGAAACAATATTTCATCTTGATTTTAACAATGGTCGTTTTCTG